>NZ_JBEZMS010000009.1:0-200146 GCF_040652815.1 Micromonospora sp. NPDC048169 | reverse complement strand
ACCCCGGCCCGCACCATGATCTCCACGGCCGACTCGGAGAACGTGTGCACCGCCGCGCGTACCCCGGCGGCGTGTGCGGCGGCATGCGGGTGCAGGCCGAACGCGACCGCGACGCGGCCCGGCACGAACTGCGCACGGTACGCACCGAACGCGACGCCGAACGCCGCCGCGCGGGCGAGCTGACCGCCGAGCGGGACGCCGCCCGCGCCGACGCCGAGCGGGCCACCCGATCCGCCGCCGAGGCCCTGGACCGGGCCGAACAGTCCCGCGCCGAGGCCGACCGGGCCCGCGCCGAGGCGCAGGCCGCCCAGGGCCGGGCCGCCGAGGCGGACCGTTCCGCCCGGGCCGCGACCGAGCGGGCCGACGCACAGGCCGCCGCCGCACAGCAGGCCCGGGCCGAGCGGGACCGCGCCGACACTGCGCTGGAACGCGTCCGCGCCGAGGCTTCCGCCGCCGTCGAGCGGGCCCGCGCCGAGACGGCCGCTGCGGTGGAGCAGGCCGCCGCCCGTACCGCCGAGCGGGACGCGCTGGCAGCGGAGCTGGCCGAGGCGCGGCGGGCCGCGAGCGCCGCCGAGGCCCGGGCGGCCGACCTGGCCGCGCGGACGGCGACAATCGAGGCGGACCGGGACGCCGCGCAGCGCCGGGCCGGGCAGCTCGCCGACCAGGTGAGCGATCTGGCGACGGCGCTGGCGCGGCTCGGCACGCGTACCGGCTGAGCGGCCACGGGCTGGGAACGGGGCAGCGCCGCACCCGGCCCGGCGGCGAGGATCAGGGCATGGGAAAGACGTACGAGCGCATCGACGGCCGGCTGCGGGACTTCGTCGAGGCGCAGCCGATGTTCTTCGTGGCCACCGCCCCGCTGTCAGGTGACGGCACCGTCAACCTGTCTCCGAAGGGGCTGCGCGGCTGCTTCGCGGTGCTCGACGAGCACACCGTGGCGTACCTCGACTTCGCCGGCAGCAACGCCGAGACCATCGCCCACCTGCGGGAGAACGGCCGCATCACGCTGATGTGGTGCGCGTTCGCCGGCCCGCCGAACATCGTGCGGGTGCACGGGCGCGGCGAGCCGGTGTTCCGCGACGACCCGCGCTGGCCCGACCTGCTAACCCACTTCCCCGACATCGACCCCGGCCCGCACGGCCTGCGGGCGATCATCGTGGTGCACGCCGAGCTGATCCGCGACACGTGCGGTTACGCGGTGCCGTTCATGACCTACGACGCCGACCGGGACCTGCACGAGCGCCGGTTCGCCCGGGAGGACGACACCTCGCTGAGCGCGTACTTCGCCGGCAAGGACCACGTGGCCACCAGCATCGACGGGCTGCCCGGGCTGCCGTTGCCGCTGCCACCGACCCCGGCGGTGTGAGCCCGGTCAGTGGATGCCGGCCATCAGGTGCCGGATCTGGCGGGTGAACATCACCGCGGCCAGGCCCAGCACCACCGAGGCCAGCCCGAAGGTCAGGAAGTACACCGGCTGGGACCAGGTGCCGGCCAGTCGCGCCACCTGACCGCCGATGGCGTCACCGACCGCGGTGGCCAGGAACCACAGGCCCAGCATCTGGCTGGCGTACTTGACCGGGGCGAGTTTCGTGGTGGCGGACAGGCCGACCGGGCTCAGCGACAGCTCACCGGCGACCTGGATCGCGTACACCGCGACCAACCACAGCGGTGAGACCAGGTCGCCACCGACGGCTGCCCGCGCGGCGGCGGCCATCAGCACGAACGACAGGCCGTTGAGCACCAGGCCGACGGCGAACTTCGTGGGCGTGGACACCCGGTGGCCGAGTTTGAGCCACAGCGCGGCGGCCAGCGGCGCGCCGATGATGATCAGGATCGGGTTCACCGACTGCAGCCAGGACGCCGGGAACGTGAACCCGCCCACCGACCGGTCGGTCTGGTCGGCGGCGAAGATGTTCAGCACCGACCCGGCCTGGTCGTAGATGAGCCAGAACGCGGCGGCGAACAGGAACAGCCACACGTACGCCTTCATCCGGCTGCGTTCGGTGGCGCTGATCTCCCGGTCGGTGAGGATCCGCGCGAAGTAGCCGACCGTCACCAGCACCGTCACCACGGTCAGCAGGTTGACCACCGTGTCGACGGTGAACCAGCCGGCCAGCAGCAGCACCAGCAGCACGGCGAGCAGCACGACGCTCGCCACGCCGACGCGGGTCAGCGCGCGCCGCCGGTCCGCGCCGAGCAGCGGGTCCGCCGGGCGGGCACCCGCGTCGCCCAGGTTGCGGCGGCCGAGCACGTACTGGAGCACACCGAAGGTCATGCCGACCGCCGCGGCGCCGAACCCCAGATGCCAGTTGATCTTCTCGCCCAGGAAGCCGGTGATCAGCGGGGCGATGAACGCGCCCAGGTTGATGCCCATGTAGAAGATGGAGAACCCGGCGTCGCGGCGCGGCGAGTCCCGCTCGTACAGGTCGCCGACCATGGTGGAGATGTTCGGCTTGAGCAGGCCGGTGCCGGCCACGATCAGCGCCATGCCGGCGAACACGCTCCACCCGGTCGGGATCGCCATCACGTAGTGGCCGGCGGCGATCACCACGCCGCCCCAGAGCACGCTGCGGCGCGCGCCGATCAGCCGGTCGGCGACCCAGCCGCCGGGCAGCGCCATCAGGTAGACCATGGCGTTGTAGGTGCCGTACACGGCGTTGGCGCTGGACTCGCCGAGGTCCAGGCCGCCGTCGGCGACCGCGGCGGTCAGGTACAGCACCAGGATCGCCCGCATGCCGTAGAAGCTGAACCGCTCCCACATCTCGGTGAGGAAGAGCGTGGACAGCGCGCGGGGATGACCGAAGAAGGTCTTCCCGGCGGGCGGTCGGGCCCCGACCGGCGCGTCACTGCTCATCGTCACCTCCGGCACGCAAACAGGTGGGTAACATCCCCGTTGGCAGGCGAAACACTCCACCGATTCGGCCCGGCCGGGGACGACCCCGCCGGGCAGCTGTCATGGCCGGTTACCCTTGACACTCCCGACCCGCGTACGGCCCTGCCGCCGTGGCCCCGGGGAATGGGCGAGCGGTCACCGGCCGTTACACCCGAAGACCAGCACCACGAACGAGGGGAAGTCGATCATGGGCGAGCGCATGCTGCGCGGTAGCCGGCTGGGCGCGGTCAGCTACGAGTCCGACCGCAACACGGAGCTCGCGCCACGCCAGACCCGCGAGTACCTCTGCGCCAAGGGCCACCAGTTCGAGGTGCCGTTCGCCGTCGACGCCGAGGTCCCCACGACCTGGGAGTGCAAGTTCGACGGCAGCGTCGCCCGCCTGGTCGACGGCACCGAGCCGGAGCAGAAGAAGGCCAAGCCGCCGCGTACCCACTGGGACATGCTGCTGGAGCGGCGCTCGATCGCCGAGCTGGAGGACATCCTCGCCGAACGGCTCCAGGAGGTCCGTACCCGCCGGGGTCGTGCCTGACCGTCTGTAACGCGCGGAAACGCCCCCGGGATCACCCGGGGGCGTTTCGCTGTCTCCACGCGCCTCAGCGGTCGACGATCTCACCCTCGATGGCCTTGCCCGGGTCGGTGACCGGCTGCGGCGACGAGGCCGGGGCGGGCTCCGGGGCCGGCTGCGGCGCACCCCGGTACACACGCACCCGGCGCGGGCCGAACAGGTCACCGGCGACCATCGACGACACGCGCCGCTCGGTGGCCCGGCGCACCCCGCCGCCGGCCAGCCGGCGCAGCGGCGGCACCAGCAACAGCAGCCCCACCACGCCGCTGAACAGGCCCGGCAGCGCCAGCAGCAACGCACCCAGCAGGCCGATCAGCCCGTCGGTCACCTCGGGGCCCGGCGGCCGGCCGGCCTGTGCCGCGGCGCGGAAGCCGCGCCACGCCCGCATGCCCTCGCGGCGCAGCAGCACCAGGCCCAGCAGGGACGCCCCGAACACCAGCAGCACCGCCACGCCGAACCCGACGGCCCGGCCGACCAGCACGAAAACGGTCAGCTCCAGCAGCGCGAGCAGCAGCAGGGCCGGTGGTACGAACTTCAGTCCTCGGCGCATCTCACCTCATCCGACCGGGGTCATCACGCCCGTCAAGCATGACACGCCCTCGCTCAAGGCCAGCGCGCGAGCGCATCCGGGCGCGACGGCGTGGCCGCCAGGCGGTCCCGCACGCCCCAACGGGTGACCCGCCACAGCGCCTCCGCCACGATCAGCGGGCTCATCTTGCTGTCGCCGTGTTCCCGCTCGGCGAACGTGATCGGCACCTCCACGATCCGCACCCCGGCCCGGTGCGCCAGCCGCGACAGCTCCACCTGGAACGCGTACCCCTGGGACCGCACCGAGTCCAGGTCGATCGCGTCCAGCGCGCTGGACCGGTACACCCGGTAGCCGCCGGTGGCGTCGCTGACCGGCATGCCCAGCGCCAGCCGCGCGTACAGGTTGCCGACCCGGGACAGCAGCAGCCGCCGCCACGGCCAGTTCAGCACCCGCGCGCCACGCGTCCACCGGGAGCCGATCACCACGTCGGCGTCGCGGGCGGCGTGCAGCAGCGCCGGCAGGTCCTCCGGGGCGTGCGAGCCGTCGGCGTCCATCTCCACCACCGCGTCGTAGCCGCGTGCGCGCGCCCAGGCGAACCCGGCCAGGTAGGCCGCGCCGAGCCCTTCCTTGCCGGCCCGGTGCAGCACGTGCACCCGCGGGTCGCCGCCGGCGATCCTGTCGGCGATCGCGCCGGTGCCGTCGGGGCTGTTGTCGTCGGCGACGAGGACGTCCACCGCCGGCGCCGCCTCGCGTACCCGGGCGACGATGCGCCCGACGTTGCCGGCCTCGTTGTAGGTGGGGATGACCACCAGGACCCGTCCCACCCCGGGATGCCCGACCGTCCGCCTGTCGGCTGCCACGCCCACCGTCGCACCACCTCTCGTCGGCTCAGCCGGGAGCGACCTCCCGGCGCCGGCGCAGCACCGCCGCGCCGGCCAGGGCCGCGACCGCCAGCGCCGTCAGCGCCACCTCCGGCCACACTCCGGCCGTGGTCGCCGGGGTACGCCCGTCTCCGAGTTCCATCTGCCGCACCACCACAGCAGCGGTGTTGAACCCGGTCGCACCGTCTACCCGCCCGTCCGGGGAAACGAACCCGGACACCCCGACCGTGGAGGCCATCAACGCGGCCCGGCCGTGCTCCACGGCCCGCAGCCGCACCATCGCCAGCTGCTGGCGGGCCTCGGCCACGTCGAACGTGGCGTTGTTCGTCTGCACCACCAGCAGCTGCGCGCCGCCGGTGACCGTGTCGCGGACGATGCCGTCGTAGGCGACCTCGAAGCAGATCACGTCGCCGAGCACGGCCGGGCCGGTGTTCAGCACGCCGGGACGGTCACCGGCGACGAAGTCGGACCGGACCCGGTCGACCTGGGAACTGACCTTGCGGGCGATGGACCGCAACGGCACGTACTCGGCGAACGGCACCGGATGCCGCTTCGTGTACACCTGGTCCAGATCCGGGCCGGTTCCCGGCCGCCACAGCAGCCCCGCGTTGCGCACCTCACCCTGGCCGGGACCGACCAGCACCGCACCGACCAGGATCGGCGCGCCGATCGCGTCGGCCGCCCGGGAGATCCGCTCCCCCGCGCCCGGGTTGCGCAACGGGTCGATGTCGCTGGAGTTCTCCGGCCACACCACCACGTCGGGGCGGTCCTGCCCGCCCTCGGCGACCCGCCGCGCCAGCTCCAGCGTCGCGTCGACGTGGTTGTTCAGCACCGCCTGCCGCTGCGCGTTGAAGTCCAGCCCGAGGCGCGGCACGTTGCCCTGCACGATGGCGACGGTGACGGTGTCGCCCGCGCCGCGTACCCCTGTCGGCACGGCCGTGCCGGCGGCGAGCAGCGCCACCAGCGCGGCGGTGAGCCCGGCCACCGGCCGCCACTGCCCGGGCGCGCGCCGCCAGTCCCGCCACGCGGCGGTGACCAGCAGCCCACCGGCGACCGCGACGGCGAACGTGACCAGCGGGGCGCCGCCGAGCGCGGCCAGCTTCAACAGCGGCGAGGTGTCCTGGCTGAACGCCAGCCGCCCCCACGGGAACCCGCCGAACGGGGTGCGGTCACGCAGCGCCTCCTGCCCCACCCACAGCACACCGGTGAGCAGCGGCCACGCCGCCCGGTGCCGGTCGGCGAGCGGCGACACCCACGCGGCGGCGGCGCCCAGCAGCGCCAAATAGGCGGCCTGCAGCAGCGACAGCAGCGCCCACGGCAGGTAACCGGTGTGCAGGTTGGTCCACTCCAGCAGCGGCGCGAACAACGCCACCCCGGTCAGAAAGCCCAGCCCGGCGCCGGCGCGCAGCCGCCGCCGGTGCACCGCGGCGGCCAGCAACGCCACACCGACCGGCGCCAGGGGCCACCACCCGTACGGCGGGAACGCCAGCAGCAGCGCCACCCCGGCCAGCACGGCGGCCGGCACGGCGAGCGTCAGCGGCAGGGGACGCGTGCCGCCGTCACCGGGTGCCCCGTCGGTGGCACGCGGCTGTTCCCGGTCCAGCGTCGTCACCGGCACCTCCCCACGATCACGGGCCGAAGGCTACCCGCCCGGACCGTCGCGGGACCGAACCGGTGTGGGGCGTGCCACCGCCCGCGCGCGGACAGGCGACAATCGGGCGCATGCGGTTCGGTGTGCTCGGCGCGACCCAGGCGTACGCCGCCGACGGCAGCGTGCTGCCCGTCACCGGCGGGCGGCTGCGCGCGCTGCTGGTGCTGCTCCTGCTCGACGCCGGCCGCACCGTGGCGCCGCGGCGCCTCGTCGACGGCGTGTACGGCGACCGGCCGCCCGGGCAGGCCGCGAACGCGTTGCAGTCGCAGGTGTCGCGGCTGCGCCGGCTGCTGCCCGGCGTGCCCGTCGAGTTCGGCCCGGCCGGCTACCGGCTGGCGATCGATCCGCAGCGGGTCGACGTGCACCGGTTCACCGGCCTGGCCGGGGCCGGGCGGGCCGCGCTGGCCGCCGGTGATCCGGCCGGCGCGGCGGCGCTGCTGCGCGACGCGCTGGCCCTTCGGCAACCCGGGCCTGGGCGGGGACACATGGCCGGCCCGGCACGCGCTGGAACTGGCGATCGCCTGGCCGCTGGCGCTGATCGCGGTGGCCGCCCCGGCTGCGGTGCGCCGCTACCGGCGGCTGGGCCGCTGACACGGGGGACATCGGGGGGATGAAATCGGGGCGCGGCCGAAGCCGCGCCCCGATGCTCCCAGGCCCTTCCCGGCCGGTGGGGCGAAGACGATCGGCGCCGACCTTCGGACCGACCCGACGTGGACTGGCTGCCCCCGCCTGGCCGTTGTCTACTGGCCGTGCCTCTCACCCTGCCCGTACACCGGTAACCGCGGCCGGTTCGCGCCGCCCCGCCGACCCCCGCCCGCTGGACCTGGCCGCCGCAACCTTCCGGTCGCTCGGCCAGCGGACGAAGGGACGAAGCGAACAACAGCCGCTTCCCGTGGTAGGACTCAAAGACGGTACGGCGTAGACCCCCGCCGCTGTCAACCCACCCGGGCCTGTCGTGTGTTGCGACACGGCGTGTCGCGTCGGCGCGTCTCGATTCCCGAGCCCGGTTCAGGCGCCCAGGTGGTGCCGCAGCACCGCCGCCGCAGCACCCGGATGATCGTCGGCGAGCAGCCCCGCGGCGGCCAGCACGTAGTCCACGTCGACGACCGGCCGCGCCGCCCGCGGCAACGCCCACCCGCCGGCATGGTCGGTGAGCACCGCGTCGAGCACCGCCGCCGCGTCACCTGGATCGGCGTGCCGCAGCACCCCACCGGAGCCGACGAGCAGCTTCACCTCCCGCAGGTCCCGCCCGGCCCGCTCCCCCGTCGCCGCACCCCGCGCGTGCCGCCGCAACGCCACGGTCGCGGCCAGCGCGGCGATACGCCGGTCCACGGCCCGCTCGCCGTCACCGGCGGGCAGGAACCCCGGGTCGGCGGCCCGGACCGCCGCCGCTGCCACCAGCTCCGCCTCGTCGGCCGGGTCGAGCAGCCGCTCCTCGACCGCCGCGCGCACCACACCCGGCGCGCTCCACCGCATGCCCAGGTCCCCCTCGACGGTGCGGGCCCGCCACAGCGTCCCGGCGACCTCCTGACTCGGGCCGCTGTCCCGCTCGTCGGGGGTGAGCACCGAGTACACGTCGGTGGTCGCCCCACCCACGTCCACCACCGCGAGGTCACCGCCGAGCGTGCCGGCGAGGACCTCCACGCCGGTGAGCACCGCGTCCGGGGTGGCGGCGCGGACCAGCCGCGCGAACCGCGTACCCCGGGACAGCTTCTTGCCGCCGATGACGTGCCGCAGGAACGCCTCCCGGATCGCCGCCCGCGCCGGCGCCGGCTCCAGCACCCCGATGCGCGGCAGCACGTTGCCCGCCGCCGTCACCGGCACCCCCGCGCCCGCCAGCAGCGCGCACAGCTCGTCCCGCACGTCGGCGTTGCCCGCCAGGACCACCGGCACCCGGAAACGGGCCCTCGCCAGCCGCGTCGCGTTGTGGGTGACCGTCTCGGCGTCCCCGCCGTCGGTGCCACCCACAAGCAGCACCACGTCCGGGCGGGCCGCCCGCAACGCCGCCACGTCCGCGCCCGACATCCGGCCCGCCGCCACGTGCACCACGTTCGCGCCCGCCGACAGACCGACCCGCCGGCCCGCCTGAGCGGTGACGAGGGGCTCGTAACCCACGACCGCGAGGCGCAGCCCACCCCCGGCCGACGAACACACGTACCAGGGCACCTCAGCGACCCCGGCCGACGCGGTGGCCGCGCCGACCGCGGCGTCCAGGCCGTGCAGCACATCGGTGCCCACCGTGGTGGGCGCCGACGCCGCCGCGACCAGCCGGCCGCCGTCGAGGTCCACCACCGCGGCCTTCGTGTACGTCGACCCGACGTCGGCGCAGACGACGACCGGCCCGCTCCTCGCGCTCACGCCGACGCTGGCACGACCACCGTGCCGGTCGCGGTGACCGCCACGATCGGCTCGTCGAGCACCTCGGCGGCCGACTCGCCCCTGTCCGGGCGGCCCCGGCACACCACAGTCGCGGCGAAGTCGATGGTGCGGCTACGCGTGCCCACCCGGGTCACCGTCGCCGTCACCTCCAGCACGTCACCGGCCTTCATCGGCGCCCGGAACTGCACATCGGCGTACGACGCGAACAACCCCTCGTCACCGTCGGTGCGGATGCACACCTCGGTCGCCACGTCACCGAACAACCCCAGCGCGTACGCCCCGTCGACCAGGTTGCCCGCGTAGTGGGCGTGGGAGTACGGCACATACCGGCGGTGGACGACGGTCAGACCGACACGGGAATCGCTCATCAGGTGTTCGCCTTCCTGGAGGTGATCAGGGCATGCACGAGGTAACTGGCGACCTCACCCGGGGTGGTGCCACGGCCGAAGATCCGGTCCACGCCCAGCTCACCGGTCATCGTCTCGTCGAAGCGCGGCCCGCCGACGATCAGCAGCGGCCGGCGCCCGGCCGGCATCGCCTCCCGGAACGCCGCCGACATCTCCCGCGTGTTGTGCAGGTGCGCGTCGCGCTGCGTCACCACCTGCGACACCAGCACCGCGTCCGCCTTCTCCCGCCGGGCCGCCTCGACCAGCTCCGGCACACTCACCTGCGCGCCGAGGTTCGTGACCTTCAGCTCCCGGTAGTACTCCAGGCCCTTCTCGCCGGCGATGCCCTTGACGTTGAGGATCGCGTCGATGCCCACGGTGTGCGCGTCGGTGCCGATGCAGGCGCCCACCACCGACAGCTTGCGGCGCAGCCGCCGCTTCACCACCGCGTTGACCTCCTTGGCTGACAGCAGCGGATAGTCACGCTCCACCACCTGCACCTTCGCCAGGTCCACCAGGTGGTTCACCCGCCCGTACACCACGAAGAACGTGAACCCGTCGCCGATCGGCTTGGCGTGCACCAGCATCGCCGGGTCCATGCCCATCTTGTTTGCGAGCTGCACCGCCGCGCCCTCGGCCCGCTTGTCGTGCGGCACCGGCAACGTGAACGACACCTGCACCATGCCGTCACCTGTGGTGTCCCCGTACGGCCGCACGACCGTCTTCTCGCTCATGCCGCCGCTCCCCTCCCGCTCAACGCCGGCTGCTCCAGGATCTCCGTGGCCGGGTTGTAGTAGTCCGCCTCGTGCCGCGCCACCCCGTCCAGGCCCTTGCCCCGGTCCGCCGGCCGCTTCATGATCCCGAACGTGCCCTCGGCGATCGCCGTCAGCAACGACTGGTCCCCGATGCGCTCCAGCAGGTCCACCGCCTCACCGAGCACCCGGTGCGCCCGCGCCTGGATGAACCCGCCCGGCGCCGGCACGAAGTCCTCGTGCAACCCGCCCGCCGCGCCCAGCACGTACCGCACGTTCTGCAGGGCGATGTCCCGGTCCGACAGCCACGGCGTCACCACCGCCTCGGTCATCATCCCCACCAGCAGGATCCCCTGCCCGGTCATCGTGCCCACCAGGTTGAAGAACCCGTCCAGCAGGTTGCCCCGGAACACGTCACCGGTCATGTGCTTCGTCGGCGGCATCCACTTCAACGGCGCGTCAGGGAACAACTCCCGCGCCAGCAACGCGTGCGCCAGCTCCAACCGGAACGACTCCGGCACATCCGGGTTGATCTCGAACGCGTGCCCCAGCCCCAGCTGCCAGTCCGCCAGCCCCGCCTCGTGCGCGAAGAACTCGTTCAGCAACTGCGACACCGTCACCGTGTGCGCCTCGTCCACCGCGTCCGCGGTGGTCAGGTAGTTGTCCTCACCGGTGTTGATGATGATCCCCGCCCGCGCGTGCACCTGCCGCGAGAACCGCTGGTCCACGAACGTACGGATCGGGTTGATGTCGCGGAACAGGATTCCGTACATCGAGTCGTTGAGCATCATGTCCAGCCGCTCCAGGCCGGCCAGCGTCGCCATCTCCGGCATGCACAGACCCGACGCGTAGTTCGTCAACCGCACATACCGGCCCAGCTCCCGCGACGACTCGTCCAGCGCCGCCCGCATCAACCGGAAGTTCTCCTGCGTCGCGTACGTACCAGCGAACCCCTCCCGGGTCGCCCCCTCCGGCACGTAGTCCAGCAGCGACTGCCCCGTCGACCGGATCACCGCGATCACGTCAGCGCCCGCCCGCGCCGCCGCCTGCGCCTGCGGAATGTCCTCGTAGATGTCACCCGTCGCCACGATCAGATAGATCCACGGCCGCCGCGCCGGATCCCCGAACCGCTTCACCAGGCGATCCCGCTCCGCACGCCGCCGATCGATGCTGCGCACCCCCGCCGCCACCGCCTTACGCGACGCCCGCCGCGCAGCCGTCGCCGCCTTCCCCGACGGCTGCGCGAACCGCACCGACCCGGCCGCCGCCTTCTGCGCCAGCAACGTCACATCGGCGATGCCCTCACGCGCCAGCGCGTCGAACACCGGCGCCGCCACCCCGTGCCCCAGCCCCACATCGGCGACCACCGCGTCGACGAGGCGGTTCACCCACGGGATACCGTCCGGGTCCGCGCCGGACACCCCGGCCAGCCGCAGCACCGCCCGCTCCACCGACACCGTGGTGTGGCTGCGCGCCAGATCCACCACCGGCTGCCCCGCGCGACGCGCCAACTCCCGCGCCCGCGCCACCAGCGCCGGATCCAGCCCAAGCTTCCCTGTCACGAAGACCCTTCCTGATAGATCACATCACCGCGCAACACAGTGGCCCGGCACACCGGCAGCGGCGTCGGATCGTCCGCCCCCCGCAACTCCGGATCCTCCGCCAGCACCACCGGCAAACCCCGCTCCACGCCCGCCGGGGTGTCCCACACCGCGAACGTCGCCGGGGCCCCCAACGCCAGCACACCCTCGTTGTCCAGGTGCACCGCCCGCCACCCGCCGCGCGTGTGCGCCGCGAACGCCGCCCGCACACTCATCCGCTGCGCCGGATTGTGATGCGCCGCCGCCGCCCGCACCGACCCCCACGGATCAAGCGGCGTCACCGGCGAATCCGACCCGAACGCCAACGCCACCCCGACGCCGTGCATCGCACCCATCGGATTCGACTCCAACGACCGCGCCAACCCCAGCCGCGACTCGTACATCCGGCCCGCGCCGCCCCACAACCTGTCGAACGCCGGCTGCATGGACGCCACGATCCCGAACTCCACGAACCCGGCGATCAACGCCTTGCTCATGATCTCCGCGTGCTCCACCCGGTGCCGGGCCGCCCGCAACCGGTCCACACCCAGCGACCGCGCCGCCAGACCGAACCCCTCCAGCACCGTCCCGATCGCCGCGTCCCCGATCGCGTGGAACCCGCCCTGCAACCCGTGCGCCGCACAGTCCAGCAGATGATCACGGACCTGCTCCGCCGACACGTACCCGTGCCCGCACGCCCCCGCCTCACCGTCCAGGTACGCCGCCGACACGTGCGCCGTCCGCGACCCCAGCGCCCCGTCGGCGAACAGGTCACCACCCGCGCCCACCGCACCCAGCTCCCGGGCCTTCGCCGCGCCCAGCAGCTCACCCCAGTACCCGTACACCTCCGGCACCCCGGCCCCCGAGATCGCCAGCAGCCCGGTGAAGTCCTCCTCGTCGGAGATGTCCGGCCCACCGCACTCGTGCACCGCCGCGATACCCAGCGACGCCGCGTGCGTCAACGCCCGCCGCTGCGCCGCCACCCGCTGCGCCCGCGTCACCGACCCGAACGCCGCCGCCCGCACCACGTGATGCGCGTCGCGCCGCAACCACCCCGACGCGTCGTACCCGGCCGCCGACACCACCTCCGGGCACGCCGCCAGCAACTCCGCCGACACCAACGCCGAATGGATTGACGCCTGCGACAGATACACCCGCCGCCCACCGGCCGCCCGACCCAGCGCCGCCGCACCCGGCAACACCGCATCCGCCCAGCCCGACTCGTCCCAGCCGTGCCCCAGCACCACCGCGTCACCCGGCAGCCCCGCCGCGAACGCCGACACCGCCTCCAGCAACTCACCAGCCGACCGCACCGCCGACAGATCCAGCCCCGACAACGCCAACCCGGTATCCGTCGCGTGCACGTGCGCGTCCACGAACGCCGGCGTCACCAGCGCACCACCCAGCTCCACCACCCGGTCCGCGCGCGGCGCCTCCGCGTCCGTACCCAACCAGGCGATCCGCCCGTCGCGCACCAGCAGCGCCGTCGCGCTCGGGTCGGCCGGACAGTGCAGCACTCCGCCGCGATACAGCGTCGAGGGGTTCGTCATGGTGTCAGTCTGCCGAAAGACGCGCCTCGAACAGGCCGCGCACCCCCGGCTCGGCCCGCAACAGATCCAGCGCCAGCGCCGCGTGCCCCGGCACGTACCCGTTGCCCACCAGCATCGTCACGTCCGCCGCCAGGCCCTCCGCGCCCAACGCCGCCGCCGCGAAACTCGTCGCCATCGAGAAGAAGATCACCGTACCGCCGTCCGCCGTGGCCAGCACCGCGCCGTGCTCACACCCCGGCACGTCCACGCACACCACAGTCACGTCCGCCGGCACACCCAGCGCCGTCGTCACCGCCGTCGACAACCCCACCGGATCCCGCGCGTCAGCCAGCGCCACCGCGTCGGCCAGCCCGGCCGCCGCCAGCGCCTCCCGCTCCGCTTCCACCGGAACCACCCCGACGGTACGGGCGGCACCCGCCCGCCGCGCCGCCGCGAGCGACAACGACCCGCTCTTGCCGGCACCGCCGATGACCGCCACCGACACCGGACGCGGATCACCCTCACGCGAGCGCCGCGCCACCTGCTCGGCCACCACCCGCGCCGTCAACGCCGGCGCCCCGCACACGTCCAGCACCGCCAGGGACAACTCCGGGTGCAGGTCCGGCGGCAGCACCGCCGCGATCGACCGGGCGAACAGGATCGCGTACCCCTCGCACGGCACCTGCTCGCTGCGCCCGTCCCACCGGGCCAGCCCGTCGGTGATCGTCAGCGGCGTCAACGTCAGCGACACGAGCGTCGCCACCCGGTCACCCGGCTTCAGCCCCAGCGGCGAGCGGCGGCCCGCCTCCTCGACGGTGCCGATCAGCATGCCGCCGGAACCGGTCACCGGGTTCTGCATCTTCCCCCGGGTCGACACGATCTCCAGCACCTCGGCGCGGACCTTGTCCCCGTCGCCGCCGTGCTTCTCCGCCAGCTGCCGGAAACTCGCCGCGTCCAGGTTCAGCCGCTCGACCCGGATCCGCACCTCGTTCGCCGCGATCCGCGGGTCGGGGTCCAGCCGCCAGGCCGCCTGCGGGAGCACCCCCGCCGGTTCCACTACTCGGTGCAGACCCACCGGTGACGTCACGCCGACCCCCTATGTCCAGCCGCCCGAACCCCTGGTCAGGACTCGCGTCGCGGGAAAACTTCCGGCAGACTAATTTCTTCACCGCAGATTTTCCAGTAGCCTACGCATCCGTTGATCAACCCGCACGCTGACGAGGAGGGGCCGTGACCCAGACCCAACCGGTGGAGACCATCCCGACGCCCCGCCCCGCGCCGGTCGCCGTTCCGACCGCCGGCCAGCCCTACGAATACCGCCGCGCGCCCCTCGTCGAACCCGACTGGACCCGCTTCCCCGGCTGGCGCCACGTCACCCGCGACCAGTGGGAGAACGCCCAGTGGCAGCGGGTCAACTGCGTCAAGAACATCAAGCAGCTCCGCGCCGTCCTCGGCGACACCGTCGACGAGACGTTCTACGCCGACCTGGAGGCCGACCAGAAGGCGCTGGCGACCATGTCCATGCTGGTGCCGCCGCAGATGCTCAACACCATGGTGCCGTTTGAGCCGATGAGCACCGAGGCGCTGCTCGCCGACCCGATCCGCCGCTACATGATCCCGGTCGCCTCCGACCGGCGCACCGACTGGCCCTCGCACCCGTACGCCAGCCGCGACAGCCTCCACGAGCACGACATGTGGGTCGCCGAGGGGCTCACCCACCGCTACCCCACCAAGGTCCTCGCCGAGCTGCTCTCCACCTGCCCGCAGTACTGCGGCCACTGCACCCGCATGGACCTCGTCGGCAACTCCACCCCCGCCGTCGACAAGCTCAAGCTCACCCTGAAGCCCGTCGACCGCTACGACGCCCACATCACCTACCTCAAGGCCCACCCCGGCGTACGCGACGTGGTCGTCTCCGGCGGTGACGTCGCCAACGTGCCGTGGCGCAACCTCGAGTCGTACCTGATGCGCCTGCTGGAGATCGAGACGATCCGCGACATCCGGCTCGCCACCAAGGCGCTCATGGGCCTGCCCCAGCACTGGCTCCAGCCCGACGTGGTCGAGGGCCTCGAACGGGTCGCCCGCACCGCCGCCCGCCGTGGCGTCAACCTGGCCATCCACACGCACGTCAACCACGCCCAGTCGCTGACCCCGCTGGTCGCCAAGGCCGCACAGACCGCGCTCGACGTCGGCGTACGCGACGTGCGCAACCAGGGCGTGCTCATGCGCGGCGTCAACGCCACCAGCGCCGACCTGCTCGACCTCTGCTTCGCGCTTCAGGGCGAGGCGGGCATCCTGCCGTACTACTTCTACATGTGCGACATGATCCCCAACGCCGAGCACTGGCGCGTCCCGGTCTGGCACGCCCAGCAGCTCCAGCACGACATCATGGGCTACCTGCCCGGCTACGCCACCCCGCGGATCGTCTGTGACGTGCCGTTCGTCGGCAAGCGCTGGGTGCACATGCTCACCGACTACGACCGTGAGCGCGGCATCTCGTACTGGACGAAGAACTACCGCACCTCGATCGAGTCGGCCGACCTGGAGGCACTGAACAAGCGGTACGCCTACTACGACCCGATCGACACGCTGCCGGATGCCGGCCAGGCCTGGTGGCTCGCGCACCGCGACGACTGATCCCGGACACCCGACGGCGGGCCACCTCTGCGATGAGGTGGCCCGCCGTTCGCGTACTCACTTGGTGAAGGCGTCCTTGGCGTCGCGGCCGGCCTGCTTGGCGTGTTCCCCGGCCTGCCGGGCGCGCGCCGTGCTCTGCTCGGAGGCACCCTCGGCCCGCAACCGCTCGTTGTCGGTGACGTCGCCGATCCGCTCCTTGGCCATGCCGCTCATCTCCTGGGCCTTGTTCTTCGCCTTGTCGGTGAAGCTCATGTCGCCCTCCGATCGTCCGGCTGAGCCTTGCCCTTGTCGCGTCCCCGGTGCCGGTCGTCGCAAACGTTGTTGCCCGGCGCACATCGCGTAGGGCGTCCTAGGACAATAGGTTGAAGGTGGGCACCTACCGGCCCAGGTCACGCACCCGGTCCGTGACGGCGGTCAGGAACGCGGTGAGCGCCGGCGCCGGTGGCGTGTCCCGGGTGACAGCCACCAGGCGACGCCGGAGGTCGGTCTCGGCGATGCCACGGACCGCCAGCGCCGGGTCGTCCCCGGGCAGCGTCAGCGCCGGCATCAGGGCGACAGCGGCCCCGGCCCGGACCAGCTCCAGCTGCACGTCCGCATCGCTGGAACGGTGCCGCAGGTCCGGTTCGTAGCCACCGAGACGGCGGCACGTCCCGACCACCATGGCGTGGTGCCCGGTGCCCTCGGCGGAGGCGGTCCACACCTCGGACCGCAGGTCGGTGACCGCTACGTGTCCCCCGGGCCGGGCGAGACGATGAGCGGCGGGAAGCACGAGCCGCAAGGGCTCCTCGAGCAGGAGCGTGAAACGGAGCCCCGCCGGCCGAGGTCGGGGCTGGCTGTCGTACTCGTCGCCGATGACCAGGTCGACACTGCCCAGGCGCAGGCCCGGCAGGGACTGTTCGAGTTCCAGCTCGAAGATCTCCACCCGGACCCGCGGGTGCTCGGCTCCCATCCGGGCGACGGCCGGCACGAGCAGGCGGCGCGCCGCCGACTGCAGGCCGCCCGCCCGGACGGTTCCCCGGACGTCACCGTCGAGGGCGGCCAGGTCCGCCTCCGCCGCCTCCGCCGCCGACAGCAGCACCCGGGCGTGCCGGGCGAGCACGTGCCCGGCCTCGGTGAGCCGTACGCCGCGACCCGCCCGGCCCAGCAGCCGGACGCCCACCTCCTTCTCCAGCAGGGCAAGCTGCTGCGAGACAGTCGACGGGCTGTAGCCCAGAGCCGCGGCGACAGCGGCCATCGTGCCGCGTTCCTCGAACTCCCGCAGGAAGCGCAACCGCCGCAGGTCCAGCTCGATCATGCGGGAATCCTAATGATTAAGCTGCGGAATTCATCGCTGGACCTGGGCAGTCGGCTCCGGTGATCCTTGGCGCGTGGGTGCCGCACTGTGTCTCCTGTCCGCCGCCTGTTTCGGCGCGATGGCCGTCTTCGGCAAGCTCGCGTACGACGCCGGCGTCTCCCCCACCGCGCTGCTGCTGGTGCGCTTCGGCCTGGCCGCCGTACTGCTCGGACTCGTCCTGCTCGCGCGGCCCGGCCTGCGCCGCGTGACACCGGGGCCGGGCGACGCGGGCGGCGGGCGGCCGGCGACGAGGCGCGGCCGGATCGCGGCGGTCGCCCTCGGGCTGGGCGCGGTCGGATACGCCACGCAGGCGAGCCTGTACTTCGCCGCACTGGAACTGATGGACGCGTCCCTGCTGGCGCTGATCCTCTACACGTACCCGGTCCTTGTCACAGTGGCGGCGGTGCTGCTCGGCCGGGACCGGCTCAGCCCGAGACGTGGCGCGGCGCTGGTGGCCGCCTCGGGTGGGACGCTGCTGGTGCTGCTCGGCGCCGGTGGCGCGGGCTTCCATCCGCTCGGGGCGCTGCTGGCCTTCGCCGCCGCCGTCACCTACACGGTCTACATCCTGGTCTCCGACACCGTCGTACACCGGCTGGCACCCGTGGCGCTGTCGGCGCTGGTGATGACCGGCGCCGCCGGCACCCTCGGCGGTCGCGCCCTGCTCACCGGCGGCGTCGACCTCAGCTTCGGGTGGCGCGGATGGTTCTGGCTGGCCGCCATCGCCGTGGTCTCCACGGTCGTGGCGATGCTGGCCTTCTTCGCCGGCCTGAAGCGGACCGGTCCGTCGACCGCGGCCATCCTGTCCACCTTCGAACCGGTGGTCACCGCCGCACTGGCCACGCTCACCCTCGGCGAGGCCCTGACCCCCGCGCAGCTCGCCGGAGGCGCGCTGGTGCTGGCCTCCGCCGCGGTCCTGCAACTGCGCCCCGGCCGCGCGCCGGACCGGGAACAGGCGCCAGGCCGGCCGGAGCCGGCACGCGACACCGAGCCCGCGCCGGCGACCCGGTAGCGCCGCCTTCCCGGTAAACCTTCGGCGGGCCGGCTCCGCCCCGGCGTGGTTGACTGGGCCGGTGAACGAGATCCTGCTGATCCGGCACGGCGAGACCACCTGGAGCGCCGCCCACCAGCACACCTCGTACACCGATCTCGACCTGACCCCCGACGGCGAGCGGCAGGCGGCCGCGCTGGCCCCGTTGCTCGCCGGCCGGCGCTTCGCCCGGGTGCTGTCCAGCCCCCGGCGGCGCGCCACCCGCACCGCCGCCCTGGCCGGGCTCACCGTCGACGCGGTCGAACCCGACCTGGCCGAGTGGAACTACGGCGAGTACGAGGGCCGCACCACCGCGGACATCCAGCGGGAACGGCCGGGCTGGTCGATCTGGACCGACGGCGGCCCCGGCGGTGAGTCACCGCACCAGGTGGGCGACCGCCTGGACCGGGTCCTGGACCGGGCCGCAGCGCTGCTGGTGCAGGGCGACGTCGCAGTGGTCGGGCACGGACACAGCCTGCGGGTGCTCGGCGCGCGCTGGATCGGGCTGCCGCCCTCGGCCGGCGCGCTGCTGCGGCTGGACACCGCGACGCTCAGCGTGCTCGGACACGAGCACGGCCGGCGGGTGATCAGGCGGTGGAACCTGCCGGCTCCGACGCCGGCCGGGGACGCCCCCGACCGGACAGCTCGCCACTGATCTTCGGCGGCCGGTTCTCGTACGGCGTGGACAGCACCACCGTCGTGCGCGTGGTGACGTTCGCGGAGGTGCGGATCTCCTGCAGCACCCGTTCCAGGTCGGCCGGGCTGGCCACCCGCACCAGCAGGAGATAGAAGTCCTCCCCCGCCACCGAGTAGCACGAGTCGATCTCGGGCAGGTGCGCCAGCCGATCCGGCGCGTCGTCCGGCTGCGACGGGTCGAACGGCCGGATCGCCACGAACGCGGTAAGCGGCAGATCCAGCGCCTCGAACGACACCCGCGCGGCGTACCCCTTGATCACCCCGCGCTGCTCCAGCCGGCGGACCCGCTGGTGCACGGCCGACACCGACAGGCCCACCCGCTCGGCCAGGTCCGTGTACGACAGCCGACCGTCCCCGGTCAGCGCGGCGACGATGGCACGGTCGATCTCCTCCACGCGCTGCACCCTAGCCGGAAAAGCGCTCCCACGCCGCACCCGGCCCGCCGCGGTGACCCTCAGCGCGCCGTCCGGTCGCGCACCGCGTCCGCGGCGTAGTTCAGCACCTCCGCCATGTCCTCCTCGTCCAGGAACGGCAGGTCGGTGAGGATGTCGGTGACGGACATGCCCTCGGCCATCATGGCCAGCAGGGTGGCCACGGGGATGCGTGACTGCCGCACACAGGGCGCACCCCCCATGACGTCGGGGTCCACGGTGATCCGGGGGAAGGTCACCGCGACAGGCTAGCCCCTCGCCAGCGCGCGGGAGATGACCAGCCGCTGGATCTGGTTGGTGCCCTCGACGATCTGCAGCACCTTGGCCTCGCGCATGTACCGCTCGACCGGGTGGTCGACGACGTACCCGGCGCCGCCGAGCACCTGCACCGCGTCGGTGGTCACCCGCATCGCCACGTCGGTGGCGAACAGCTTCGCCTTCGCCGCCTCGATCGAGTACGGGCGGCCCGCGTCGCGCAGCCGCGCGGCGGCGAGCGTGAGCGCCCGGGCCGCGGAGATCTGGGTGGCGGCGTCGGCCAGGTTGAACCCGAGCCCCTGGAAGTCGATGATCGGGCGGCCGAACTGACTGCGCTCCCGGGCGTACCCGACGGCGTAGTCCAGCGCGCCCTGGGCCAGGCCCACCGCGCACGCGGCGATGCCCAGGCGACCCGAGTCCAGCGCGGACATGGCGATGGTGAACCCGGCGCCCTCGCCGCCGATCAGCCGCTCCGCCGGCACCCGGGCGTCGTCGAAGGCGATCTGCGCGATCGGCGAGGCGTGCAGGCCCATGGTGCGCTCGGCGGCCTGCGGGTGGATGCCCGGGGTGGACCGGTCGGCCAGCAGGCAGGAGATGCCCTTCGGGCCGGGGCCGCCGGTGCGGCAGAAGATGTTGTAGAAGTCGGCGACCCGGGCGTGCGTGATCCACGCCTTGGTGCCGGTCACCACGTACCCGCCGCCGTCGCGTACCGCCCGCGTGGTCAGCGACGCGGCGTCCGAGCCACCCTGCGGCTCGGAGAGGCAGTACGCCCCGAGCAGCTCCCCGCCGATCATGTCGGGCAGCAGTTTGCGCTGCTCGTCGGTGCCGAACTGGGCCAGCGGGTAGCAGGACAGCGTGTGCACGCTGACCGCCTCGGCCACGGCGAGCCACCGGCTGGCGAGGATCTCCAGCACCTGGAGGTACACCTCGTAGGGCTGGTCGGCGCCGCCGTGTTCCTCGGCGTACGGCAGGCCGAGCAGGCCGGCCCGGCCCAGGGTGCGCAGCACCTCCCGGGGGAACTCGCCGCGGGACTCGAACCCGGCGGCTGCCGGGGCCAGCTCGCGGTCGGCGAGTTCGGTGGCGAGGTCCAGCAGGTCGTGGGCCTCGCCGGTGGGCAGGATCCGGTCGACGTTCATAGCGCGGTGAGCTCCGTGGGGTGGGTGAGCCGGTGCGGCGTCCGGGGTACGGACACGTTCAGCTTAACGGTCGTTCGGGTAGGGCAGGGAGCACCTCCGCGCACACCCCGTGGTCGCCACTTGACCCGACCGTCAGAATGGTGCGTGCTCGGCCGTCATCGATCGGAGGGTGCCGATGGATTACGCCGCCGGTGTCGGAGACCGGACAGTCTACGTGAGACGGTCTCCCCTACTGCGATCATGGACGTCCATCGCCGCCGCCCGTCGCCGCGCCGTCGCGGCACCGCAGGTCGGCCCTGTTCCCCAGCCGCGTGACGAACCGGATGGCACATGACGCAGCTTCCGTCTCCCGGCGCCGATCCCCGGCACCGCATCGAGGAGGAGCTGGTCGAGCTGCTGTCCGGGATGCGCCTGCTCCAGGAGGCCGACAGCCGCCAGCAACTGGTCGTCCGGCTGCGCGAGCGGCTGTCCGACCAGGGCCTCGACGACTACCGCAACCCCCGCGCGCAGAGCGCGGAGATCGTCCGCGGCTGCCGGGGCGACCTGGGCGCCCTGGTCGACGTCGTCGCCCTCTTCGGGCCGGCCGCGGCCCAGCTCGGCCGGCTGCACCGGCTGCGCCACGAGATGGACGTGGTGGAGCTGCTGACCCCCGAGGACTGGACCAGGCTGCGCCCGGCGCTGTCCACGCACCGACCGGACTCGCTCGGCTGGCTCTACCAGCGGGCCACCGCCCACACGACCGCCACGCCCCCGTCGTGGTGCGTCAGCGCCTGGGACGTCTTCGTCTACCTGACCGGACAGAACGCGCCCGCACGCGGGCTGCCCCCGAACATGCTCTTCCTGGTCCTGCTGGAGCACGAGGTGGACACCGCCACGGCCCGCGCGATCCGCGACCGCAACCAGCGGCAGGCCAGCCTGCTGGGCCTGACCGGGGACCTGGACCTGCGGCGGGCGCGGGTCAACGCCGGCGACCAGACCCCCGAGCCGTACGTCTACCTGGTGATCCAGGTCGAGCCGGACCTCGCCCCCGGCAGCACCGTCTACACCGTCTCCCACTACCGGCAGTGGCAGGGCGCGCAGGGCTGGCACTCCCGCCGCCACGGCCAGCTCACCGACGTCGCGTACGCGGACCTGGAGGCGACTGTGGAGCGGATCGTCCACCAGATGGAGATCGAGTGGTCGGACCGGCGGGCCGACGTCGCCGTCGAGCTGGTCCTGCCGGTGGAGCTGCTCAACGAGGACGTCGCCTGGTGGCGTAAGGAGGCGGCAAGCGCCCACCTGGAGCAGAAGGTGCTGGCGATGGACTACCCGGTGGTCGTCCGCAGTCTCGACCGGCTGCGCCAGCCCGAATGGCACCGCGCGTGGCGACGCCGCTGGGAACACCTCCAGGCCGAGCCGGCGCACAGCCGCCTCTTCCGCAGCCGGCCCGACGGCACGGCGTACTTCACCCGGCTGGAGGCCGAGCTGACCGCCGACCTGAGCTGGTCGACGCTGCTGCTCAGCTCCGCGCCGGCGACGCCGCCGGAGAACCGCTTCGGCTTCAAGGAAGTGATGACCGCCCTGCGGGCGGGCCTGCCGGTGATCGTCTGGCACCGCACCCGCCCGTCCGACACCGAGTTCTGGGAGGAGATCCGGGACATGACCGCCGACGGACGCATCGCGCGCCTCCCGGTGCACGCCCGGCGGGCGCGGCTGGACGCGCTCGCCCTGGAGCCGCACACCGACCGCCACAACGGCCGCCACCTGGTGGTGCTCTGGGACGACCCGGACCGCACCCCGGAGCTGAACCGGCCGGACGACCGGCTGGGGTGGCCGGCATGAGCGCGCCGGAGAACGCCGGCTGGCGCGTCTACCGGGGCACCGGGGAACCGATCGACCCGGCCGAGCGGGACCGGCGCTGGCCGGCGCCGCCGCGCTGGCGTGCCTTCGACGGCGGGCCGGACGAGCCGCCGGCGCCCGCCGAGGATCCGGACCGGGAGCGCCGGCTCGGCCCGGTCACGACCCGCCACCCGGACCCGCGCGAGGTGGACGTCGTCAACGCGGCGCTGCTGCTCCGCCGCCCGCTGCTGGTCACCGGCCGGGCCGGGTCCGGCCGGTCCAGCCTGGCCTACCGGATCGCCCGGGAGCTGGGCCTCGGCCGGGTGCTGCACTGGCCGGTCAGCACGCACGACACGGTCCGCGCCGGCCTCTGGCAGCACGACCCGCTCGGGCGGGTGCGCGCCGGGCAGAGCCCCGGCCGGTCCGTCGGGGAGGAACTCGGCGAGCACCTCAGTCTCGGGCCTCTGGGCACCGCGCTGCTGCCCTACCGCACCCCCCGGGTGCTGCTCATCGACGAGCTGGACCAGAGCGACATCGACCTGCCCCAGCAGTTGCGTACCGTGTTCGACGACGGCGGCTTCGCCATTCCCGAGCTGGTCCGGGCGGCGCCGCGCAGCCCCGAAGTGACGGTGCACACGGCCGACCCGGGCGGCCGGGCCACGGTGCGCGGCGGCCGGATCCGGTGCCACGAGTTCCCGCTCGTGGTGATGACCTGCACCGAGGACCGGGCGTTCCCGCCGGCGTTCCTGCGCCACTGCCTGCGGCTGCGGATGGCCGACCCGGACGAGGCGACCCTGCTGGGGATGGTGGAGGCCCACTTCGCCGAGCGTCCTGCGGCCGCCGCCGGGCTGGTGCGGGCGTTCCTGGAGCGGCAACGCGATCCGGACCCGCCGACGCTGGACCAGCTCCTCGACGCGGTGCAGCTCGCCACCGCCGACGGCGGCGAGGCCGACTGGGACCGTCTCGCCGAGGTGCTGTGGCGTGGCGGGCCGACGGCGGACCCGGAATGACGGTGCCGGCCCGGCTCGCCGTCGGCCCGGCCGGTGCCGGCACGACCTCCGGCGAGGAGAACCTCGCCGAGGTGCTGCGTCCCTTCCGGCGGCTGGTCTCGCCGCGGGAACTGATCGTGTACGACGAGGAGGCCACCGCCGCGCAGGCCGAGGCGGGCCTGGTCCGGCCCGTGCTACGGCGGGCCGCCCGGGCTCGCTGGGACGCGGTGCTCGTGGTGGACGACCACCCGTCGATGTCGGTCTGGTCGGCCCGGGTGCGGACCTTCGTCACGCTGCTGCGCCGGCACGTGGCCTTCCACGACGTACGCGTGTGCCGCCTCGATACCAGCGGAACCGGCCCCGAGGAGGTGATGCTGCGCCACGGTCGTCACGGCCCGGCCGTGCCCGCGGGGACGGGACTGCCTGCGGTACGGCGGCACCGGATCGTCCTGGTGCTCTCCGACGGGGCCGCCCCGGCCTGGCGCAGCGGCGCGGCGCTGCCGCACCTGCGCGCGTGGGCGCAACGCCACCCGGTGGCCGTCGTGCACCTGCTGCCGCAGCAGATGTGGCACCGGGGCGGCCTCGCCGCGCAGCGTCTGGGCCTGCGGGCGCCCCGGGCCGGGGTGCCGAACGCCCGCCTGTGGTGGCGGCAGCCGGACCCGCTGCGGGCGCTGCCCGACCTGGGCCGCCGGGCGGACCCCGACGCCATCCCGGTGCCCGTGGTGGAGCTGCGGACCCGCTGGCTGGCCGCCTGGGTGGACCTGATCGCGGGCCGTCATCCGCGCTGGGTCGACCTGCCCGCCGTGCTGGCGTACGCCCGGGCGCCGCAACCGCCGCGACGGCGGGCGCCGCAGCGGTGGGATCCGGCGGCGGCGCTACGCGAGTTCGTCTCCTGGGCCTCACCGACGGCGCTGCGGCTGGCCACCGGCCTGGCCGCGGCGCCGCTGGAGCCGGCGGTGATCGCGGTGGTCCGCGACGAGGTGGTGCCGGAGGCCGGCGACGTGCACCTCGCCGAGGTGTTCACCGGGCCGCTGGTCGAGCCGCGGCCGGGGCGGGCGGGCGTCGACTTCCGCCCCGGCGTCCGGGAGGAGCTGCTGGCGATCGGCCGCCGGGCCGACACGGTACGGGTCTGGCGGACGGTCGCGGCCCGGCTCGGCCCGGAGCGGCCGGAGCTGGCGGCGTGGGGCCGCGTGCTGTCCGACCCGGACGGCACGCCGCTGGACCCGGCCGGTTCCGTCGCCCGGATCGAGACGGCGGTGCTGCGCGCGCTGTCCGGGCGCTACCTGCGGCGGGCCCGGCGGCTGCGCGAGGCGATCGAGCCGGACACGCCGGGCGAACGCGACGTCCGCGACACTCCCGCATCGCGGGGCACGAATGTCATCATGGCGGTAGGCGAAGATGCCGACGTCCCCCGTAGCGTCCCCGCTGAAGGAGCCGGTTTGTCGTCGACCCCAGTGGACGCCACCACCCCCAGCCGGACCCCCGCCGTCTGGGGCAACGTCCCGCCCCGCAACCCGAACTTCACCGGCCGCGCCGACCTGCTCGCCCTGCTGCACCGCCAGATTCAGGGCGGCACCACGGCGGTGCTGCCGCACGCGCTGCACGGCATGGGCGGGGTGGGCAAGTCGCATCTCGCCGTCGAGTACGTCTACCAGCATCAGGGCGAGTACGACCTGATCTGGTGGATCCCCGCCGAGCGCGCCACCCAGATCGGCGCCTCGCTGGTCGAGCTGGCCCACCGGATGAACCTGACCGCCGGGCCGGACGTGGGCAGCGCCCGCCTCGCGGTGCAGGAGGCGCTGCGGCTCGGGCGGCCCTACCCGCGCTGGCTGCTGATCTTCGACAACGCGGAGAGCCCCGAGGTGCTCCTGCCGTACCTGCCCATCGGCGGTTCCGGCAGCATCATGATCACCTCGCGCAACCCGCAGTGGGCCTCCATGGCGCGCACGCTCGAGGTGAACGTCTTCAGCCGTACCGAGAGCGTCGAGCTGCTCCGCCGGCGCGGCCCGGAACTCACCGACGAGGAGGCCGACCGGCTCGCCGAGGCGCTCGGCGACCTGCCACTGGCTTTGGAGCAGGCCGCCGCCTGGCGGGCCGAGACCGGCATGCCGGCCGAGGAGTATCTGCGGCTGTTCGAGGAGAAGCGGGTCGAGCTGCTCGAACAGGCGCCCCCGATGGACTACCAGCTGCCGGTGGCGGCCGCGTGGAACGTCTCGCTGGACCGCCTGGTGGTCGCCAACCCGGCCGCGTTCCGGCTGTTGCAGGTGTGTTCCTTCCTCGCCCCGGAGCCCATCCCCCGCACGCTGTTCAGCGGCGCGCAGAACGCCGACATCCACCCCGACCTCAACGGCGCGCTGCGCGACCCGATGCGGCTCGGCCGGGCGATCCGCGACATCAACAGGTACGCGCTGGCCCGGGTCATCCACCGCACCAACTCGATCCAGATGCACCGGCTGATCCAGGCGGTGCTCCTGGACCGGATGAACGACGGCGAACGCGACGCCATGCGCGCCAGCGCCCACCGGCTGCTCGCCACCGGCGACCGCAACGACCCGGACACGCCCGGCAACTGGCCGAGCTACGCCGACCTGTACCCGCACGTGCTGGTCTCCGGCGCGGTCGAGTCCGCCCAGGGCTGGGTGCATCAACTCGTCTACAACGAGGCCCGCTACCTCTACTGGTGGGGCGACATGGAGGCGTCGCTGGAGCTGTCCCGGCACGCCTACCAGACCTGGCGGGAGCGGCTCGGCGAGACCGACCCGATGACGCTCCAGGTCGGCCAGTGGCTCGGTTTCATGCTCTACCGGCTCGGCCGGCACTCCGAGGCCGCCGACCTGAACACCCGGATCCTGCGGGCCCACGAGAGCGCCACCGCCGAGGACACCGAGGAGCTGTTGAGCGCCCTCGGCGCGGTCGCCGCCGACCTGCGGGTCGCCGGCGACTTCATCCAGGCCCTCCGGATCGACGAGGACGTCTACCGGCGGCACGTGGCCCTGCTCGGCGAGGACGACCCGAGCACGCTCAACGCCGCCCACAACCTCGCCGTCAGCCTGCGCCTCACCGGCGACATGCGGCGGGCCTTCGCCGTCGACCAGGCCACCTACGCGCACCGGGTGCTGCTGTTCGGCGAGGACCACGCACAGACGCTGGAGTCCCTGCTGAACCTCATCATCGACCGGCGGGAACTGGGCGAGTACCTGCCCGCCCGGGCCGAGATGCAGAACGTGGTGGACCGGCTGCCGCTGGTCTGGGGCAGCGCCCAGACGCAGACGCTGCTGGCCCGCCGCCGGCTGGCCTCCGCGGTGCGCAAGGCCGGTGACCACGTCGCCGCCCGCGCCCTCTCCCAGGAGGTACGCGACGGCTTCGCCGCCCGGTACGGCGAGGCCCACCCGGACACGCTGCTCGCCGCGTTCGGTCTCGCCGTCGACCTGCGCGCCACCGGCGAACTGGACGCCGCGGCGCAGCTCAGCGAGGAGATCGGCGAGCACTACCGGCAACTGTTCGGCGACGAGCACCCGTACACGGTGGCGGCCCGGGCGAACGCGGCGATCGTGCACCGGCTGCGCGGCGACGCGGCGCGGGCGCGGTCGATGAACGAGGCGGGCCTGGCGGTGCTGACCCGCCGCCTGGGCGGGGACCATCCGCTGGCCCTCGCCGCGTCCATCAACCTCGGCAACGACCTCTACGTGCTCGGCGAGCACCGGGCCGCGTACGAGCTTGACCAGGCGACGGTGGAGCGGGCGCGGGAGGTGTTCGGGCCGGAGCACCCGACCACGCTGATCGCGCTGGGCAACCTCGCGATGGATCTGATCGCACTCGGCCGGGACACGGAAGGCCGGGCGCTGCTCGACGAGATCGGCCCGACGTTCCGCCGGACCCTCGGCGACACGCACCCGGCGACCCGCGCCGGTCTGGACCCGACGGTCCGCGGCGACTGCGACCTGGATCCGATGCCGCTGTAGCCCGGGGGTCCACGGTGGCGGTGACCGCCCGCCACCGTGGACTGTGGCGTCAACCCGCGGAGGGTCCCACCCAGGCCGCCAGGTCCACCGGGTCGACGGGCGATCCGGCGCGGAGCAGACGGTGCACGGCCCGGACCAGCTCGGGCCGGCTTCGCAGCGCCTCGGCCGCCGGGGCGAGGCCCAGCGCGGCTGTGGTAAGCCCCAGCCCGGCCCACGCCGACGGGCTGGCCGAGCCGGTCGACAGCTCCGCCAGATAGAGCTCGTGTGCCTGTCCGACCTCACCGGCGGCGTAGGCGAGGTCGGCCGCGGACGCGCCGCTGACCTGCTCGCCGACGCTCGACGGGTCCTTGCGCAACCGCGCGAAGCCCTCCGGGTCGGTGAGCCGCCACAGCAGCAGCACCGCGCGGGTGTCGAGCCGGCGCGCGCCGGCGTCCGCCTCGACCGGCGGCTCCGGGTAGTCGCCGTCCGGGCGGGCGTCACCGGCCTCCCGGGCCGCCGCGAACGCCTGCGCCACCGCCGGGTCGGGACGCCGGTGGTGCAGCCGCCACTGGGCCCGGTGATCGTCCACAGCGGCGTCGGCCGCGGCGAGCACCTCCGCCGGCACCGGCTCGGACCACCAGGTCGCGGCGGTGTCGGCGAGGCCGGCCAGCAGGCGCCGGCCGACGTCGGTCAGCTCGGGCCGGGTCCGCAGCTCCGCCAGGGTCGCGGTGACCTGCCGCCGCCACCTGGCGAACTCGAAGTGCGCCACGGTCCGTGCCGCGCCGCCGGCCACCGGACGGTACGCCCGCCAGAACTCGGTGATTCCCACGAAGGCGTACACGCCCTGGAGGAGACCGCCCAGTGGGCGCGGGTCGTCCCGCCACGGCGCGTACAGCCTGTGCCGCGGCTCGGCGACCAGCAGCGGGGTCAGGTGCAGCAGGCCGCCGAGCTTGATGTGCTGGAACTCGTGGACCAGTGTGACAGCGAGTTCCGGCGCGTCCTCCGGCTCGGAGATGAGCATGCTGCCGAACGCGTCCCCGGCCGACGCGCTCATGGTGCGGAACCGCTCCGCGGGGCGTTGCGGCACCACCGAGAACAGGCCACGGGCGATGGGCGCCGCACGTTCCGGGCACACCCGGACGAGCAGTTCCCACGCCTGGGTGAGCAGCGTCCGCCAGCGGTCGATCGCCGCGACCGTGTCCAGGTCCGGCGGGGTCGGGCTGCGCAGATTCCGGTACGGGTCGAGGAAGTCCAGCCCGACCGTCAGCTCCTGCCCTCCGGCCTCGGCCCGGACGGTGGGCAGCGCGAACCAGCCGTCCGTGCCGCCGCCCGCGCTGTCGAACGCGACCCGGTGGCCGTCCAGCGCGACCGTCGCCTCGCCGTCGGCGGCGGCGACCTCGGCCACCGCCCACCGCTGCCCGGCCGGCAGCACGGCGCCACCGAGCGTCGGCAGCGCGGCGAACCCGTCGCGCACCGGCACCCGTAGCGTGAACGACGGCAGGCCCGCGCGTACGCCGGCCGCGGCCGCGAGCGCGTGCAGGTACCCGAGGTCCACCCAGAGTGGACCCTCGGCGGTGACTGTGGAGCCGCGCAGCCGCCGCAGGACGTAACCGGCCCAGGTGCCGACGTGCGGATGCGCGAGCAGCCGGTCGACGACGGCCGGGGCGTGGCGTTGCGCGGCGACCAGCAGCGCCCAGGCGTCGGCCACCGGCGGCAGCGGACCCGCCGCCTCCGGTGTCTCGGCCACCGCGTCCAGCACGGCGCGCAGTTGCAGGAGCCGCCAGCTGTGCTCGGCGGTCAGGAGCTCATCGACGGTGCCGGCGTCGCCGCCGCCCGCCGCCAGGGCCCCGAAGTGGTGGCGGCCGAGCCGGTGCCGCACCGGCTCGTCCAGCGGCAGCGTGACGGTCATGCGTCCTCCACCCGGACGGCCGAAATCAGTCGAGTCGTTGCGGATTGTAACCACTGGTGATGCTCTCGGGATCGTCGACACGGCGCAGCAGCCGGCCCATGACCGGACCGAGAATCTCCTGGTCAAGCTCAGGAAGGCGGTCCAATGAGACCGCTCCAAGATCGACTAACTCCGAGTCGACGTCGATTGCGTACGGTTGATTCACGGGGAGTCATTATCCATATTGGCGGCCCTCGACAGCGCCCGGCTTGCCGAATCGCCACAACGTGGCGCGACGGCTTTCGGACCATCCCCGGCGAGCGGCGCGGTGCTAGCGTGACGGCGTGGCCACAACCACTGTGGTGTTCGTCCACGGCTTCCTCTCCTCGGACGAGGTGTGGTCGGCCTGGCGCGATCTGATCCGCCGCGATCCCGCGCTCGCCGACGTGGAGACACACGCCTTCCGCTACGCCACGTCGTTGCTGTCCGTGCACCCGCTGCGGCAGGTGCCGACGTTCGACGAGGTGGCCGACGGGCTGCGCACGTTCCTGCGCCACGATCTCGCCGGTTGTCCCCGGCTGGCGTTGGTCACGCACAGCCAGGGCGGCCTGGTGGCGCAGCGGGCCCTGGCCCGGATGCTGACCGACGACGATCCCGACCTGGCCCGCATCCGCCTCCTGCTCATGTACGCCTGCCCGACGGCGGGTTCCGACCTCGGCCTGCCGGCCCGCCGGGTGCTGCTGCGCGCCAACCTGCAGGAGCGGGAACTACGGCCGCTCAACGCCGCGGTGCTCGACGCCCAACGCGCCGTGCTGCACCGGATCGTGCACGTGCCCGAACCGTCGATGCGGGTGCTGGCGTTCGCGGGCGAGAGCGACGCCGTCGTGTCACCGGCGTCCGCCCGCAGCGTCTTCCCGGACACCGGAGTGCTGCCCGGCGACCACTTCGGCATCGTCCGGCCCGACTCGCCGCGGCACCGGTCCTATGTCGTCCTCCGGCAGGCGCTGCTGCACCTGGCCGCCGAGCCGCCGCGGGCGACCGTCGTGCCCGCGCCCCGCACCGCCACCGGTTCGCCGTCGTCCCTGAACGACGGCGAACTGGTCGATCTGCTTCTCGAGGTGCCCGGGATGACCGACCCGGCGTTCCGCGCGCAGGCGTACGCGCGGTTGCCGCCGCGCGTACGCGAGCAGTTGTCCCGGCCCGGGCCGGTCCGGCTGGAACTGCTCGCGGCGCTCGACACGCTGCGCGACTACCGGCACCTGGCCGCCGGCCGGGCGTTCGCCGACGCCCTGGCGGCCCTGGTGCCGGAGCATCCCGTCGTGGCCGAGGTGCGGGAGCGGCTGGTGGCCCTCGACGCGGGGTGACCGGCGGTCACAGCGTGACGAGTTCCGTGGTGGTGGTGTTGAGCCGTCGTACGCCGTCGCCCGTGCAGACCACGATGTCCTCGATCCGGGCGCCGTGCCGCCCGGCCAGATAGATCCCGGGCTCGATCGAGAAGGCCATGCCGGGCTCCATCGGCCGGGGGTTGCCCGTCACCACGTACGGCTCCTCGTGGCCGTCGAGGCCGATGCCGTGCCCGGTGCGGTGCAGGAAGGCGTCACCGAAACCGGCGGCGGCGATGACGTCCCGGGCGACCGCGTCGAGGGCCTCGGCTGTCACGCCCGGCGCGACAGCGGCCACCGCTGCGCGCTGCGCCTCCCACAGCACCGCGTAGTAGTCGGCGAACTCGGCCGGGGCGCTTCCACCGGCGACGTACGTGCGGGTGCAGTCGGAGCGGTAGCCCGACGGCATGGTGCCGCCGATGTCGACCACCACCGGCTCGCCGGCACCGATCGGGCGGTCCGAGGTGCCGTGGTGCGGGCTCGCGCCGTTCGGGCCGGCGGCCACGATGACGAAGTCGACAGCGGCGTGCCCGGCCGCCCGGATCGCCGCGGCGAGATCGGCGGCGACCTCCCGCTCGGTGCGACCGGGGCGCAGCCACTCCCCCATCCGCAGGTGCACCGCGTCGATCGCGGCGCTCGCCTCGGCCAGCGCGGCCATTTCGGCCGGCGACTTGCGGATCCGCATCTCCCGCAGCACGTCGGAGGCGAGCCGCTGGGCCGCGCCGGGCAGCGCGTCGCGCAGCGCGAGGACCTGCTGGGCCCACATCCGGTCGGCCAGGCCGACGGCACGGACCGGGCCGGGCAACGCCGCCCGCACCAGCGGCCACGGGTCGGTGCCGTCGGCGTGGTCGACGATCCGGAAACCGGTGCCGGGCGCGGCCTCGGCGTCGGGGCGTTCCAGCACCGGCACGATCAGCGTCGGTTCACCCTCGGCGGGCAGCACCAGGCAGGTCAGCCGCTCCCCCTCGCGGGCGTCGTAGCCGGTCAGGTAGCGCAGGTCGGAACCGGGGGTGAGCAGCAGCGCGTCCAGGCCCGCCGCGGCGGTCGCGCGTTGCGCCGCGGGCAGCCGCGCGGCGGGGTACAGATCATCGACTCCCACCTCCGCAGATTAACGGGCGTTCGGGTCCGGGCGGGATTCCGCTCGGTGTTCGCAGACGCCGGCCATCCGGTCCGCCTCGATCTTGGTCATGCCGGATGCCTGGAGCAGCTCGCCGACCACGATGAAGAGCTGCGAGGCCACGATCGTGCCGGAGAAGCCGAGGCCGGCCGCCCGCGCCCGGGAACGGGCGATGTCCGACAGCCGCTCCAGCGCCGCCCCGGCCGTCCGCGCGTCACCCGCGGCGAGCGCGTTCGCCGTGGCGGTCAGCTCCTTGGCGAACAGGTCCAGGGTGGGCCCGGCGGCGCGGTGCACCACCCGGACCGGGTTCACCGGCAACAGCAGCAGCGCCACCACCACCGCCACCCCGCCGCCCACCAGCGCGTTCGCCGTACGCGGCACGGCCAGGTCGGGTGCGTTGGGCTCCACGGTGCCGAGCAGCACAGCGGTGCTGCCGGCCTGCACCATCACGGCGCCACTGCCCCTGATCACCACCGCGAGCGAGATGGCGAGGGCGACCACCAGGCCGATCTGCACCGGACCCGCACCGATCAGCTTGATGATCAGGTCGCCGACCAGCACACCGACGATCACCCCGCCGAGCAGCTCGGCGGGGCGGCGGATCCGGTTGCCGATCGCCGCGGCGATGGTGCCCACAGCTGCCGCCGGTGCGAACAGCGGCTGCGGGTTCTTCAGCAGCGTGCTTGCCACGTACCAGGCCAAGCCGGCGGCCAGGCCGGCCTGCAGCGCCACGATGAAGTACCGGCGCAGCCGCTCGTACGCCTCCCGGAACTCCCGCCGTGCCGCTGGAGCGACGGGGGTCACGGCACCGCCCGCCCGGGCGCCACGGGCACGCCGACTCGGGCTCGATCACGTCCTCCTCTACCCGGCGCTCGCGCCGGTATTCCCGGGCCCTTGCGGACGCGAGGGATCATGGAGTGGTGATCCGCTTTCTGCTGAACCTGCTGTGGCTCGTCTTCGGTGGCGGTTTCGTCCTGGCCCTGGGCTACGGCGTGGCCGCGCTGATCTGCTTCCTCCTGGTCGTCACCATCCCGTTCGGCGTCGCCTCGCTGCGGCTCGCCCTGTACTCGCTGTGGCCGTTCGGCCGCACGATCGTGCCCAAGCCCGGCGCCGGCCTCCCCTCCGGCCTGGCCAACGTGCTCTGGGTGGTGCTGGCCGGCTGGTGGCTGGCCCTGTCGCACATCCTCGCGGGCATCGCGCTCTGCGTGACGATCATCGGCATCCCGTTCGGGGTGGCGAACTTCAAGCTGGTTCCGGCGGCGCTGTGGCCGCTCGGCCAGGAGGTCGTCGAAACCCCGTAACGGCTTCCCGGCGCCAGCGAACGAGGGCGGCTCCTAATGGGCGGGATCCGCGTTCCGGTCACCGTGATCGCAGGAGATCTTGGTACGAGAGGGCCCCCATGCGGGCAGCCCCCATGCGGGCAGCCCCCATGCGGGCAGCCCCCATGCGGGCCGCTTCGTACCAAGATCTCCCAGGCGTTGTCATCGCGGGCTCGCATGACGCGCTCAGCGGGCGTGGCACGCCACAACTTCTACAGCATCCTAGGAGGATGTGGTGCTCGCCTCAAGGATACGAATGACGCTCGCGGGGCGGGCTCGCTGGCTAGCGTCGGAGGGGTGCGGGACGGGGTGGTCGAGGCGCTCAGGGCGGACCCGGCGATGGCCGGCCTGCGCCGGTCGCTTGACTTCTATCACGGGGATCCGGCGCGCGACTCCGCCCTGGACGCGTTCTACGCCCCGCTGGTCCGCGCCGGTGACCTGGTCTTCGACGTCGGCGCGCACGTGGGCGACCGGCTGGGCAGCTTCCGCCGCCTCGGCGCGACGGTGGTGGCGGTCGAGCCGCAGCCGCTGTGCGCCCGGGCGCTGCGCGAGATCTACGCGGGCGACGGTGCGGTGACAGTGGTGGAGGCGGCCTGCGGGCGTACCGCCGATCCGGTGCGGCTGCACGTGAACTCGGCAAACCCGACCGTCTCCACCGCCTCCCCCGGGTTCGTGCGTGCCGCCGTCGGGGCACCCGGCTGGGCGGACGAGACCTGGGACGCGCAGATCGAGGTGCCGGGGACCACGCTGGACACGCTCGTGGCCGCGTACGGCGTGCCGGCGTTCGTCAAGATCGACGTGGAGGGCTTCGAGGACGCCGTGCTGGCCGGACTGAGCCGGCCGGTCCCGGCGTTGTCGTTCGAGTTCACCACCATCGCCCGCGAGTTGGCCGCGCGCTGCCTGGACCGGCTCACCGCGCTCGGCTTCACCGGTTTCACAGTGGCGCTCGGGGACGAGATGCGGTTCGCGCTGCCGGGCTGGCGCCCCGCGGCCGAGGTGGCCGCGTACCTGCGCGCGCTGCCGGACGAGGCCAACTCCGGCGACGTGTACGCGCGCGCCTGAGCATCCATTTCGGACGACGGCGCGCCCGACGACGAGGCATCGACCCTGCTCATCACCGTGATCGGCAGACCCCCAGCCCGGGCGCTTTTTTCAAGGCTCGAACTTAGTAATACATCGTTATCCATCTGTGATTGACGTGACCGACGCCACTTGGGTTGACTGCCACGGAACCGCTTCCGCAACCGGTTCCGAAACACCCCGCACATCCCTGCGACCCAGGAGCGTCACGTGCCGATCACCATCGCCGACGTGGCCACCCGCGCCGGGGTGAGCAAGACGACGGTCTCCCGGGTCCTCAACGGCAAGGGTGAGGTCCACGTGCGCACCGCCGACCGGGTCCGCGCCGTGATCAGCGACCTCGGGTACGTGCCCAGCGCCCGCGCGGTCGGGCTGGCCCGGGGGCGTACCCGGGTGGTCGGCATGCTGGTGCCGGCGCTGACCTGGCCCTGGATGAGCGAGGTGCTCCAGGGCGCGGCCGACGTGGTCGAGGCGGCCGGCTACGGCATGCTGCTGTTCACCTGCACCCACGGCGACGAGTCGATGCGCCGGTTCGCCTCCCAGGTGTCGGCCAAGTCGTTCGACGGCCTGCTCGTGGTCGAGCCCGAGGGCACGCTGGACTACATCACCGGACTGCACCGCCGCGGCCTGCCGGTGATCCTCATCGACGACCGGGGCCACCAGCCGGGCTTCCCGTCGGTGCGGACCACGAACGAGGCAGGGGCGCGGGCCGCCGCGACGCACCTGTTGGCGCTCGGGCGACGACGGCCGCTCGTCGTCACCGGCCTGCGCCGGTTCGGCTGCACCCGGGAGCGGCTCGCCGGGTTCGCCGGCGCGTACGCCGAAGCCGGCCTGGAGATCGAGCCGGAACGGGTGGTGGAGGGCGACTTCACCGTCGAGTGCGGGCGCGCGGCGGTGCGGCGGCTGCTCGCCGACGGCGTACCGTTCGACGCCGTCTTCGCCCACAACGACCTGTCGGCCGCCGGGGCGTTGCAGGCGCTGCGCAACGCCGGACGGCGCGTCCCGCAGGACGTGGCGGTGGTCGGCTTCGACGACCTCCCGCTGGCCGGGCACACCCACCCGCCGCTGAGCTCCGTGCGCCAACCCCTGCGGGAGATGGGTACGGCCGCCGCCCGGCTGCTCATCGGCCACCTCGCCGGCACCCCGCTACCTGACACCCCGACCGTCATCCCCACCGGCTTCACCGCCCGCGACTCCACCGGCGTGAGCGGGAACGCGAGCGACCCGACCACACAGGACCCGGCGGACACACGGGAGCCGACGGGCGCCCGCGTCACCTGACCCACCCCGCGTACCCGGCGACCGTGCCGGCGGGTCCGCCCGCCGGTGGCACCACCGCACACCCTCCATCCACCACATCCCGCCCGAGGAATGCGGGATTACCGAGGGAGACCTCCATGAGAAGACGGCAACTCCTCGCCCTCGCGCTGGCCGGCGCGATGGTCACCGGCGCCGCCGCCTGCGGCGACAGCCCGAACGCGAACAAGAAGAACGGCCAGGCCGCGACGGTGCTGAACGTCGGCATGCCCAACGGCCCGCAGGCGGAGAACAACAACCCGTTCCTCACCACCTCGGCCGCCGCGTCGCTGGGCTACCGGTGGCAGATCTACGAGCCGCTGATGATGTGGAACCCGGTCAAGCCGGCCGAGCCGTTCAAGCCGTGGCTGGCCACCAAGGCCGAGTGGTCGTCGGACTACAAGACGGTCAAGGTGACCATCCGGGAGAACGCCACCTGGTCGGACGGGCAGAAGGTCACCGCCGAGGACGTCGCGTTCACCTACAACCTGGTGAAGAAGTTCCCGGCCCTCAACGACCAGGGTGTGCCGTACACCGACGCCGTGGCCAGCGGCAACGAGGTCACCATCTCGATGTCCAGCCCGCAGTTCGTCAACCAGCAGAAGGTGCTGTGGCGGGTGCCGATCGTGCCCAAGCACCTGTGGGAGAAGATCGCCGACCCGGCCACCGACCCGGTGAAGCAGCCGGTCGGCAGCGGCCCGTACACGCTGAAGTCGTTCACCCCGGCGACCACGACGCTCTCCGTACGCGACAGCGGCTACTGGCAGGACCCGCCGAAGGTCAAGGAGCTGCGGTACACGTCCTACACGGACAACAGCGCGCAGACCACCGCGCTGGCGAACGGCGAGTCGGAGTGGAGCTTCGTCTTCATCCCGAACTACCAGACCGTGTTCGTGGCCAAGGACCAGAAGAACCACAAGATGTGGGCGCCGCCGGTGCTGGGCATCCACGGCCTCTACCTGAACACCACGAAGAAGCCGTTCGACGACCCGACGCTGCGCAAGGCGATGAACATGGTCGTCGACCGGGCGGACATCTTCACCACCGCCGAGGCCGGCTACTTCCACCCCGAGGTCAAGAGCGTGACCGGTCTGCCCAGCCCGGCCGGTGACTCGTTCATCGCGCCCGAGTACAAGGGCCAGGAGCACAAGGTCGACGTCGAGGGTGCCAAGGCGCTGCTCACCGGCGCGGGCTACAAGCTGGACGGCAACACGCTCAAGGACAAGAGCGGCAAGGCCGTCACGATCCGGCTGACCGACCCGGCCGGCTGGTCCGACTACCAGACCAGCCTGGAGATCGTGAAGGGCAACCTGGCGAAGATCGGCATCGCGGCGACGATCGACAAGGCCAACCAGGACGCCTGGTTCCGCAACGTCGAGCAGGGCAACTTCGAGGCCACGTTCCGGTGGACCGAGTCCGGCGCCACGCCGTACGACATCTACCGGACCGTCATGGACGGCCGTGTGCTCAAGCCGGTCGGCACCGCCTCCCCGGCGGGCAACTTCGGCCGGTTCCAGAGCAAGGATGCCACCGACGCGCTGGTGTCGTACGCCAACGCCACCGACGACGCCACCCGTACCACCGCGCTGGCGACCCTGCAGAAGATCTTCGTCGAGCAGGTGCCGATGATCCCGGTCGGCGCGGACAACATCGGCGGCGCGTACAGCACGAAGAACTGGACCGGCTGGCCGGACGACTCGAACCCGTACGGCGCGCTCCAGCCCACCCAGCCCAACGCGGTCGACGTGGTGCTGCACCTCAAGCCGGCCGCCGGCTGACCCGGTGCCGCCGGTCCGGCCACGATCGCGCGGCCGGGCCGGCGGCGCCCACCCCTCGCTACCGGCAACCCCAGACAGGAATGCGGCATGACGTTGACCGAGAGCGCACCGGCGCCGACCGACGAGGTGGTGCTGGAGGCCGTCGGCCTGACCAAGCACTTCCCCGTCCGCCGGCGGCTGCGTGACCTCCTCTCCCGCACCCCGGCGGTGGTGCACGCCGTCGACGACGTATCGATCGCGTTGCGCCGGGGACGGGTGACAGCGCTGGTCGGCGAGTCCGGCTCCGGCAAGTCCACTGTCGCCCGGCTGCTGGCCCAGCTCTATCCGCGCACCGGCGGCGACATCCGGCTGCACGGCGAATCGACCCGGGTACGCGGCGGGCGACGGTTCCGGGCGTACGTACGCCGGGTGCAGCTGATCCTCCAGGACCCGTTCGCCTCGCTGAACCCGGTGCACACGGTCCGCTACCACCTGACCCGGTCGCTGCGCGTCCACGGCAACGCCGGTACCGGGCCGGACGGGCTGGAGAAGGCGCTGGCCGACCTGCTGACCCGGGTCGCGCTCACCCCGCCGGAGCGCTACCTCGACGCGTTCCCGCACGAGCTGTCCGGCGGGCAGCGCCAGCGCGTCGCGATCGCGCGGGCGCTCGGCGCCGACCCCGAGGTGCTGCTCGCCGACGAGCCGGTGTCCATGCTCGACGTGTCGATCCGCCTCGGCGTGCTCAACCTCCTCCAGGACCTCAAGGACCGGCTCGACCTGGCCATCCTCTACATCACCCACGACATCGCCTCGGCCCGCTACTTCGCCGACGAGACGATCGTCATGTACGCCGGGCGGATGGTCGAGGGCGGCGACAGCGAGACTGTCACCCAGCGGCCGGCCCACCCGTACACCCGGTTGCTCATCGAATCGGCGCCGGACCCGGAGCGGATCACCGGCGCGGGCGGCGACGGCGCGGCGGCGGGCGAGCGGGGCCACGGCGAGCCGCCCAGCCTGATCCGCCCGCCGGCCGGCTGCCGTTTCCACCCGCGCTGCCCGGCGGCGATGCCGCGCTGCGCCACCGACCTGCCATCGCCGATCCCGGTCGACGACGCGCCCGGCCACTGGGCCGCCTGCTGGCTGTACGACGCGGACACGGTGGCGGCCGCGCGGGCCAACGGCGTGACGGCGGCGGGAACGGAGGCGGCCCGGTGAGGTTCCTGCTGCAACGGGTGGCCTTCTACCTGTTCACCGCCTGGGCGGCGATCACGCTCAACTTCTTCATCCCGCGGATGGTCCCGGGCGACCCGGTGCAGTCGCTGATCTCCCGCAACCAGGGCCGGATCAGCGCCGACGCGGTCGCGTCGCTGCGGGTGCTGTTCGGGCTGGACTCCGACAGTTCGCTGTGGGAGCAGTACGTCGCCTACTGGGGGCAGCTCCTGCGCGGCGACCTCGGGCTGTCGTTCACGTTCTTCCCCGCCCCGGTGTCGCAGGTGATCGGCGACAGCCTGCCGTGGACGGTCGGCCTGGTCGGCGTCACCACGATCGTCAGCTTCCTGCTCGGCACCGCGCTCGGCGTCGGCGCCGGCTGGCGGCGCGGCTCGTGGATCGACGGGCTGCTGCCGGCCACCACGTTCCTGTCCTCGATCCCGTACTTCTGGCTCGGCCTGGTCGCGATCGCCCTGTTCGCCGGGCCGGGCAGCTTCTTCCCCTCCTCGGGCGGCTACGAGCCGGGGCTGGTGCCCGCGTTCGACGCGTACTTCGTGCCGAGCGCGATCCAGCACAGCATCCTGCCGGCGGCGACCATCCTGGTGTCGTCGATGAGCGGCTGGATCCTCAGCATGCGCAACATGATGGTGACCGTCGCCAGCGAGGACTACATCACCGTGGCGCACGCCAAGGGGCTGTCCGAGCGCCGGGTGGCGCTCAGCTACGCCGCCCGCAACGCGCTGCTGCCGAACGTGTCCGGGTTCGCGCTGTCGCTCGGTTTCATCGTCGGCGGCACGCTGCTCGTGGAGATCGTCTTCTCGTACCCCGGCCTGGGGTTCCAGCTCTTCCAGGCCGTCGGCGCGAAGGACTACCCGCTCATGCAGGGCATCTTCCTGATCATCACGATCTCGGTGCTGGTGGCGAACCTGCTCGCCGACGTGGCGTACCTGCTCCTCGACCCACGGACCCGAAAGAGCTGAACGATGACACTCTCCCCGTCCAGCATCGAGCAGGTCATCCCCGGCCAGGGCGCGATGGCGCAGCCCGCGGCCCGGGCCCGCCGCCGCCGGTTCCGCTTCGTCGCCAACGGCAAGGCCGCGACCGGCCTCGCCGTCCTCGGGGTGTACGTGCTCCTGGCGGTGATCGGGCCGTGGATAGCGCCGTACGACCCGGACGCGCGCAGCGCCGACGTGCTCCAGGCGCCCTCGGCCCGGCACTGGTTCGGCACCACCCACCTCGGGCAGGACATCTTCAGTCAGATCCTGGTCGGCGCGCGCAGCGTGATGGTGGTGGGCCTGACCGCCGGCGTGCTCGCCACGATCCTGTCGATCCTGATCGGCGTGACCGCCGGCTACCTGGGCGGTGCTGCCGACGAGGGCCTGTCGGCGGTGTCGAACGTGTTCCTGGTGATCCCGGCGCTGCCGCTGATCATCATCGTCACGTCTCTCGTCGACCAGGCGAGCGACATGCTCGTGGCGCTCATCATCGGCCTCACGTCATGGGCGTGGGGCGCCCGGGTGCTGCGCGCCCAGACGCTGTCGTTGCGCCGCCGTGACTACGTGGAGGCCGCGCGCGCCACCGGCGAACGGACCTGGCGGATCATCGGGTTCGAGATCCTGCCCAACCTGACCGCGATCATCGCCTCCGGCTTCGTCGGCACCGTCATCTTCGCGGTGATGTCGGAGATCACCCTGGCGTTCATCGGCGTCTCGTCGATGACGTCGTGGAACTGGGGCACGATCCTGTTCTGGGCCCAGGGACAGCAGGCCCTGGCGCAGGGCGCCTGGTGGTGGTTCGTGCCGGCCGGGCTGGCCATCGCGCTGCTCGGCACCGCGCTCGCGCTGATCAACTTCGGCATCGACGAGTTCGTCAGCCCGCGGCTGCGCACCGGCGGCCGCACCCGGATCCGTACCGCCGACGGTCGGGCCGTCCGCATGCGGGTCGGGTTCACCCCGGTGCTCGCGCCGGTCACCGCCACGGTGCCGATGCGGGCGCGGGGCACCGACGGGCCGCCCGCCGACGCCGACGAGAGAGGGACGCGCGCATGAGCGACCAGGTGCTGGAGATCCGCAGGCTGTGCGTCGACTACGGCGTCGGCGCGGAAGCGGTCCGCGCGGTCCGCGACGTCGACCTGACGCTGCACCGCGGCGAGGTGCTCGGCCTGGCCGGAGAGAGCGGCAGCGGCAAGTCCACGCTCGCCTACGGGCTGACCCGGCTGCTGCCCCCGCCCGGCGTGGTCAGCGGCGGTCAGGTGATCTACCACCCGGCGGACGGCCCGCCCGTCGACGTGCTCACGCTCAGCCCGGCGCAGCTGCGCGAGTTCCGCTGGGCGGAGGCGTCGATCGTGTTCCAGGGCGCGATGAACTCGCTGAACCCGGTGCACAAGGTCTCCACCCAGCTGCTCGACGTGATCCGGGCGCACGACCCCAAGAGCACGGCGACGGGCCGGCTCGCCCGGGCGAAGGAGCTGCTGCGCCTGGTCGGCATCTCCGCCGACCGGCTGGACAGCTACCCGCACCAGCTCTCCGGCGGCATGCGGCAACGCGTCATGATCGCGATGGCGCTGGCGCTGGAGCCGCAGGTGGTCATCATGGACGAGCCGACCACCGCGCTGGACGTGGTGATGCAGCGGCAGATCCTCGGCCAGCTCGCCGAGCTGCGCGACCGCCTCGGCTTCGCGGTGCTGTTCATCACCCACGACCTGTCGCTGCTGGTCGAGTTCTCCGACCGGATCGCGATCATGTACGGCGGCCGGATCGTCGAGGAGGCGCCCGCCGCACGGCTGTACCGGGAGCCGCTGCATCCGTACACCGAGGGGTTGCTGCACTCGTTCCCGGCGCTGCACGGGCCGCGCCGCGAGCTGACCGGCATCCCCGGCTCCCCGCCGGACCTGCGCGCCATGCCGTCCGGCTGCGCGTTCCACCCCCGCTGCCCGGAGGCGTTCGACGGGTGCGACGAGCAGGTGCCGGTGCTCGGCGCGCCGCGCGTCGACGACCCGGCGCGGGCCGTCGCGTGCCGGCTGCACCCGGCAGTCGCGCCCGTGTCCCGCTGACCCGCCCGACACCACCACCCGCTACCCGCGAGGAGAACCATGGACACCGACCTCACCCGCCCGTCGCCGGCCGCCGGTACGGACCCGATCGACACGCTGCCGCCGACCTTCCGGTGGGGGGTGGCGACGTCGTCGTACCAGATCGAGGGCGCGGTGGCCGAGGACGGCCGGACGCCGTCCATCTGGGACACCTTCTGCCGGGTGCCCGGCGCGGTGGCGAACGGCGACCACGGCGACGTGGCCTGCGACCACTACCACCGGATGCCGCAGGACGTCGCGCTCATCGCCGACCTGGGGCTGGACACGTACCGGTTCTCGGTGGCCTGGCCCCGGGTGCAGCCGGGCGGGCGCGGTCCGGCCAACGTGGCCGGGCTCGCCTTCTACGACCGGCTGGTGGACGAGCTGCTCGGCCGCGACGTCGAGCCGTGGGTGACGCTCTACCACTGGGACCTGCCGCAGGAGCTGGAGGACGCGGGCGGCTGGCCGAACCGGGACACCGCCCACCGGTTCGCCGACTACGCGGAGCTGGTCTTCGCCGCGCTCGGCGACCGGGTCCGCACCTGGACCACGCTGAACGAGCCGTGGTGCTCGGCCATGCTCGGGTACGCCTACGGCGACCACGCCCCGGGCCGGCGGAACCTGGGCGACGGTATCGCCGCGGCGCACCACCTGCTGCTCGGGCACGGGCTGGCGACGCGGCGGCTGCGCGAGGCGGCCCGGTCCCCGATCGAGCTGGGCCTGACGCTCAACCTGGCCACCGCCGACCCGGCCACCGACAGCGCCGCCGACCGGGACGCGGCGCGGGCCGCCGACGGGCTGGGCAACCGGCTCTACCTCGACCCGGTGCTGCGCGGGGCGTACCCGCAGGACGTGATCGCCGACCTGGCCGCCGAGGGGGTGGAGATTCCGGTCCAGGACGGCGACCTGGACGTCATCGCCACCCCGATCGACGTGCTGGGGGTCAACTACTACTTCGGGCAGCTGCACTCCGGCGTGGACGAGCGGGGCCGGGACCGCGACGACGACGGCAGGCCGGTACGCCGGGTGGTGCGCCGTGACCTGCCGCGTACCGCGATGGACTGGGAGATCGTGCCGGAGTCCTTCACCGACCTGCTGGTGCGGCTGCACCGCGACTACCCGGGCGTGCCCATGGTGATCACCGAGAACGGCGCCGCGTTCGACGACGAGCCGGACGCCGACGGGTTCGTCGCCGACGACGACCGGGTCGGCTACCTCACCGAGCACCTGCGGGCGGTGGCCCGGGCCCGGGCGGCCGGCGCCGACGTGCGCGGCTACTTCGCCTGGTCGCTGCTGGACAACTTCGAATGGGCGTACGGCTACGACAAGCGGTTCGGCATCGTCCGGGTCGACTACGACACCCAGCGCCGCACCCCCAAGCGCAGCGCGCTCTGGTACCGCGACACCGTCCGGCGGGTACGCGGGCAGCGCTGACGTCGTCCGGCGTGGGGGCAGGGCCGGTCAGGTCAGTGACGGCGGCCCGGCCCCCACGCCGGGCCCGGGCGGGCGGCCGGGTCGCGGGGCACGCCGCCGTCGCGCAGCAGCCGGGTCATCGGCAGGGTGGCCGCGCCCATCGCGACCGCGTCCGGGCCGAGCCGGCACAGCTCGATCGAGGTCTGCGCGTACGGCTGGCGCAGCGCGTGCCGCGCGGTGGCCTCGCGGATGGCGGGCAGGTGCCGCTCGCCCAGGGCCAGTCCGGCCCAGCCGCCGAGCACCACCCGCTCCGGGTTGAACAGGTTCACCAGGTTCGCCACCCCCGCGCCCAGGTAGCCGACCGTCTCGTCGATCACCGTCGCGGCGGTGCGGCCGGTGGAGCGCAGCAGCTCGCCGAAGGCGGTCTCCTCGTCCGCGCCCGGCGCCGGGCGGCCCCGGTTGGCCTGGCGGAACCGGTCCAGCACCGCCTCCGCCCCGACGTACGCCTCCAGGCAGCCGAGGTTGCCGCAGCGGCAGCGGCGGCCCCCGTACACGATGGTGGTGTGGCCCCACTCCCCGGCGCTGCTGTGCGCGCCGCGGTAGCCGACGCCGTCGGCGACCACGCTCGCGCCGACGCCGGAGCCGACCAGGGCGACCACCGCGTGCCGGACGCCGCGGCCTGCGCCGAACCACATCTCGGCCTGGCCGAGCGTCTTCGCGCCGTTGTCCACGTGCACCGGCACGTCGGTGCCGGCGCGCAGCATCGCGCCGAGCGGCACGCCGTCCCAGCCGAGCGTCTGGGCGTGCACCACGGCGTCGGCGGCGCGCTCGACGGTGCCGGCGACGGCGACGCCGAAGCCGAGCACCGCGGCCGGGTCGACGCCGGCCTGCTCGGTGACGGCCGCGAGGCCGTGCCGCAGGTGCCCGGCGACCCGCTCGGGGTCCGGGTCGGCGGCGTCGATCGGGTACTCGGCCTTGGCCAGCGCGGTCATGCTCAGGTCGAACAGCTCCACCTGGACGCGGGTCTCGCCGACGTCGGCGCCGACCAGGTAGCCGTAGCCGGGCGCGACGCGCAGCAGGACGCGGGGACGGCCGCCGTCGGACTCGACCGAGCCGGCCTCCTCGACCAGGCCCTCGTTGATCATCTCGCCGACCAGGTTGCTGACGCTGGCCAGGCTGAGCGCTGTGGACTGGCCCAGCTCGTGCCGGCTGAGCGGGCCGTCCAGCCAGATCCGGGTGAGCAGGACCGAGCGGTTGGCCCGGCGCATGTCGCGCACCGTGGTGCGTCTGGCGTCCACGTCCGCCGCCGTCCTTCCCGGCCGCCCGAGGGCGGCTTTCGTTCCTGCTTCACGCCCTGAGCGGGGTGGTGACAGGGTACGCCGCATTTACACTTAACAAAGTTAACTGATAACCTCCGGCGCATCGATGAGGAGGTATGTCATGCGACTTCGACGTGGGATGACCGCTCTGCTCGGTGGCGTCGCGCTGCTCGCCGCCACCGCCGCCGCCCTGCCCGCCACCGCCGCCACACCGACCGGCGCCGTGGGCGCGCTCGTCGCGTGTGACGCGCCGGTCTGGGCCGAGAGCGTCACCTGGACCGCCGGCAGCCGGGCCACCTATGCCGGCCGGCTCTACCAGGCGCTCGTCACGCACACCCCGCCGGCCGGCGCGGGCTGGACCCCGGCCGCCGTACCGGCGCTCTGGACCGACCTCGGCGCCTGCACCGGTGGCACGCCGTCGCCGAGCCCCACCACCCGGCCGCCATCGCCCACGCCCTCCGCCTCTCCGTCCGCCTCCCCCACCCGGCCGCCATCGCCCACGCCGACCGTGTCGTCCAGCCCGACCACGCCCGGCGGGGACACCTGTGCGTTGCGGTCCCGGCCGTCCGGGAAGGTGCTCCAGGGCTACTGGGAGAACTGGGACGGTGCCGCCAACGGCGTACACCCCGGGCTCGGGTGGATCCCGGTCACCGACTCCCGGATCACCGGGCACGGCTACAACGTGGTGACCGCCGCGTTCCCGGTCATCCGCGCCGACGGCACCGTGCTCTGGGAGGACGGCATGGACGCCGGCGTCAAGGTGCCCACCCCGGCGCAGGTGTGCCAGGCCAAGGCCGCCGGGCTCACCGTGCTGCTGTCCATCGGCGGCGCCACCGCCGGCATCGACCTCAGCTCCAGCGCTGTCGCCGACCGGTTCGTCGCCACAGTCGTGCCGATCCTCAAACGGCACAACTTCGACGGCATCGACATCGACATCGAGACCGGCCTGACCGGCAGCGGCAACATCAACCAGCTCTCCCCCTCGCAGGCCAACCTGATCCGGATCATCGACGGGGTGCTGGCCCAGATGCCGGCCGGCTTCGGGCTCACCATGGCGCCGGAGACCGCGTACGTCACCGGCGGCAGCGTCACCTACGGCTCGATCTGGGGCGCGTACCTGCCGATCGTCAAGAAGTACGCCGACAACGGGCGGCTGTGGTGGCTGAACATGCAGTACTACAACGGCTCGATGTACGGCTGCGCCGGTGACTCGTACCCGGCCGGCACGGTGGCCGGTTTCGTCGCGCAGACCAACTGCCTCGACGCCGGCCTGGTCATCCAGGGCACCACCGTCCGCGTCCCGCTGGACCGGCAGGTCCCCGGGCTGCCCGCGCAGGTCGGCGCCGGCGGCGGCTACATGAGCCCGGCGCTGGTGGCCCAGGCGTGGAACACCTACCAGGGGCGGCTGAAGGGCCTGATGACCTGGTCGGTCAACTGGGACGGGTCGAAGGGCTGGACGTTCGGCGACAACGTCCGCGCGTTGCAGGGCCGCTGAGACGCGCCGCGGGGGCCCCGCCGGACGGGCGGGGCCCCCGCGATGCGTCAGCCGATCTTCTTCGGGGTCATCTTCTTCGGTGTGGTCGGGGAGTCCAGCCAGGCGTTGATCAGCGCGGTGAAGTCCCGGCCGGTCTGCTTGTTGACGAAGGCGATGAACGAGGCCCGGTCCTGCGGCGTGTTGCGCTGCTCCTGGACCCAGGCGCGAGCCAGCGCGAAGAACGCCTTGTCGCCGACCGTCCGGTGGATCTCACGCAGCATCGCCGCCGGGCACAGGTAGACGTTCCCCTCGGCGAACCGCTTCGGGTCGGGCCGGCCGGGCGGGCCCAGCTTCTTGCGCAGGGCGGCGTCACCCTCGCGCAGGTACCGGTCCAGGCTGGCCTCGCTGAGCTTCATCCTCTCCTTGGTGTGCAGGTCCTGGATGTACGTCGCCCAGCCCTCGTTCAGCCACAGGTCCCGCCAGGTGGTGGGCGTGACCGAGTTGCCGAACCACTGGTGGGCGTACTCGTGCATCAGGTCGCTGCCCCAGCGGTCCCGGCGGGCCGCGGTGTTCTCGATCTTCCGGCCCATCGTGATCATCTGCTGGGTCTCCATGCCCGACGCCGAGTCCACCACCACGACGCCGCCGGAGGGGAACGGGTACGGGCCGAACTTCTTCTCCAGCCAGGTCAGGTACTGCGGGGACTTCTTCAGGTACGGCAGCAGCTTGTCGTCGGTGCCCTTGCGGTACCAGTAGGTCAGCGGCACTCCGCGCGGCCCCGCCACGGTCAGCTTCTGGTACCTCCCCACCGCGAGCGTGGTCAGGTAGGTCGCGACCGGGTCGGTGCTGCGGTAGCTGAACGTGGTGCCGGACTGACCGGCGGGCGTGCCGCCGGCGATCGCGGACCAGCCCGCCGGCACTGTCACCCGGATGTCGTAGAGGGCCTCGTCAGAGGGCTGGTCGTTCGCCGGGTACCAGGTGAACGCCCCGAACGGCTCCTGCATGGTCCAGAGGCCGCCCTCTTTGCTGACGGTGAGACCCAGGGCTTCGGTGTCCTTGCGGTGCGACGGCATCGGGGTCGTCTTCGGCCGGCCGTGGTAGGTGACCACCAGGGTCACCGGCTTGTCCGCCGCCACCGGGGCGGAGACGGTCAGCTTCTCCTTGGCCACCGCGCCGGGAACCGTCGCGCCGTCCAGCGTGACGCTGTCGAGCTGGTAGGGCATGAAGTCGAGGACCAGGTCCGGCGCGTCCTTCACCGGCCGGATCCGCAGCGTGGCGGTGCCGGTGAGGGTGGTGGTCGACGGCGCCCACTCCAGCGCGAGGTCGTAGTGCAGGACGTCCAGCGCGTCGGTGCCCCGGGCCGGATAGACCGGGTCGGCGACCGGCGTCGACCGCCCCGCCTGCCAGGCGGCGTAGTCGACGGCGGGCGCGGTCGGGCTCGGCGGGGTGGAGGCGGAGGGGGTCGCGGCCGGGGCGGCGGGAGCGGTGGTGCACCCGGCGACGAGCAGCGGTCCGAGGATCATGATCAGGGTTATGGGGCGGCGCACCAGCGCACCCTACGGCAGTAATCGATCTTCGTGGGGGCGTCCCGGCTGGCACAGGTTGCGAGACCCTGCGAGGCTGGCGCTCGTGTATGACTACGACCTGCTGGTGCTGGGCTCCGGACCGAGTGGACAGAAGGCGGCGATCGCCGCGGCGAAGCTGGGCCGCCGGGTGGCGATCGTGGACCGCCGCGACATGCTCGGCGGAGTGTGCATAAACACCGGCACCGTGCCCTCCAAGACGTTGCGTGAGGCGGTCCTCTACCTGACCGGGCTGAGCCAGCGCGACCTCTACGGCAGCAGCTACCGGGTCAAGGAGGAGATCACCGTCGCCGACCTGGCCGCCCGCACCCAGCACGTGATCACCCGGCAGACCGACGTCATCCGCAACCAGCTGGCCCGCAACAAGATCTCGCTGATCACCGGCACCGGCCGGTTCGCCGACGCCCACTCCGTCTGGGTGGACGCCGGCTCCGGCCGGGAGACCCGGGTCAGCTTCGACAAGGCCGTCATCGCCGCCGGCACCCGCCCGGCCCGCCCGGACAGCGTCGACTTCGACGACCGCACGATCGTCGACTCCGACGGCGTCATCAACCTTCAGGCCGTCCCGGGCAGCATGGTCGTGGTCGGGGCCGGGGTGATCGGCATGGAGTACGCGTCCCTGTTCGCCGCGCTCGGCACCAAGGTGACGGTGGTCGAGCGACGCCCCCGGATGCTCGACTTCTGCGACGAGGAGATCGTCGAGTCCCTGAAGTACCACCTGCGGGACCTGTCGGTGACCTTCCGCTTCGGTGAGGAGGTGGCCTCCGTGGAGAAGCACCGCAGCGCCGCACTCTGCGTCCTGCGCAGCGGCAAGAAGATCGTCGCGGACACGGTGATGTACTCGGCCGGGCGGCAGGGGCAGACCGACGACCTCGCGCTGGAGGCGGCCGGGCTCACCGCCGACCACCGGGGCCGGATCACCGTGGACGCCGACTACCGCACCGCCGTCGACAACATCTACGCCGTCGGCGACGTGATCGGCTTCCCCGCGCTGGCGTCCACCTCGATGGAACAGGGCCGGCTGGCCGCCCAGCACGCCTGCGGCGAACCGGCGCGCGGCATGTCGGACCTGCAACCGATCGGCATCTACACGATTCCGGAGATCAGCTTCGTCGGGAAGACCGAGGAGGAACTGACCGAGGCGTCAGTACCGTTCGAGGTGGGCATCGCCCGCTACCGGGAACTGGCCCGGGGGCAGATCGTCGGCGACTCCTACGGGATGCTGAAGCTGCTCGTCTCACCCGAGGACGGGCGGCTGCTCGGGGTGCACGTCTTCGGCACCGGCGCCACCGAGATCGTCCACATCGGGCAGGCCGTGATGGGCTGCGGCGGCACCGTCGACTACCTGCTGGACGCCGTCTTCAACTACCCGACGCTGGCCGAGGCGTACAAGGTGGCCGCCCTGGACGCCGCCAACAAGATCCGCAACATCACCCGCATCGACACCTGACCGGGAGGGTCAGCGGCCTGCGGCGTAGCCCTGGGCGCCTCGGGGGTTCGCCGCGGCGGAGAGCACTCCGGTGCGCGGGTCGCGTGTCACGGCGCACATGCGGCCCAGGCTCCACGGGCCGGACAGGCGCACGGTGTGGCCCCTGGCGCGCAGGCCCGCCAGCACATCCGCGTCGATCCGGTCCTCCAGCACCAGCACGCCCGGCTCGACCTCGCGCGGATAGAACGACGCGGGCAGGCTCGTGGTGTGCCACATCGGGGCGTCGATCGCCTCCTGCAACTCCTGCCCGCCGGCCAGGTGCCGCAGCAGGAACAGCAGCTGCCACTGGTCCTGCTGGTCGCCACCGGGCGTCCCGCACGCCATCACCGGCTCGCCGTCGCGGAGCACGAGCGTCGGGCTGAGCGTGGTACGCGGACGCCGGCCCGGCCGCAGCGTCGAGGCGAGCCCCTCCTCCAGCCAGCACATCTGCAACCGGCTGCCGAGCGGGAACCCCAGCTCCGGGATGGCGGGTGAGCTCTGCAGCCAGCCGCCGCTGGGCGTCGCGGAGATGATGTTGCCCCACCGGTCCACCACGTCGACGTGGCAGGTGTCGCCGCGGGTCACGCCGTCCGCCCGTACCGTGGGTTCGCCGGTGCTCGGATCCCGCGGGACGGCCCCGCGACCCGCGTCGGTGCGCAGGTGGGACGGGAGCCGGGGCGGCTCACCCGCCGGGCTGCCGGGACGCAGCGTCGTGTCCGCGCTGTCGCCGATCAGCGCGGCCCGCGAGCGGGCGTAGTCGGCCGACAGCAGCGCGGAACCCGGCACGGCGGTGTCGCCGTACCACGCCTCCCGGTCGGCGAACGCGAGCTTCAGCGCCTCGGCCTGCGCGTGGATGCCCTCCAGGCTCGACGGGTCGTGGACGGCCGGGTCGTCGAGCGCGTCCAGAATGGAGAGCGTCTGGAGCAGCACCGGACCCTGGCCCCAGAAGCCGGTCTTGGCGATCGTGTGCCCGTGCCAGTCCAGCGTGACCGGCGCCTCCCAGGTGGCCGACCATCCGGCCAGGTCGTCGCCGGTGACCAGCCCGGCGTGCGCGCGCCCGCTGGAGTCGCGGAACGGCAGCCGGCTGAACGCGTCGATCGCCTCGGCGACGAAACCCTCCCGCCAGGCGCGCCGGGCCGCCTCGATCTGCGCCTCCCGGTCCGCACCGGCGGCCCGTCCCGCGTCGACGAGGCGGCGCAGCGTGTCCGCGTACGCCGGGTTGGTGATCATCTCCCCCGGCGCGGGCGGGCGGCCGTCGCGGAGCCAGAGGCGCGCGGAGGTCGGCCAGTGGCCGGTGAACAGCGACCGGACCCGCGCGACGGTCTGCCCGGCCGCGCCGACGAGCGGGTGGCCGGCGGCGGCGTAGCCGATCGCCGGTTCCAGCACCTCGGCGAGCGTGCGGGTGCCGTGGTCGCGCAGCAGCAACAGCCAGGCGTCGACGGCGCCCGGCACCACGGCGGCGAGCGGTCCGGCACCGGGGACGAGGTCCAGGCCGAGCGACCGGAAGTGCGCGACGGTGGCGGCGGCCGGAGCCGGGCCCTGGCCGCACAGCACCCGCGGTGTGGGGTCGGTCGCGGTGGCGAGGATCGCCGGCACCTCACCGGCCGGGCCGTTGAGGTGCGGCTCCACGACGTGCAGCACGAAGCCGGCGGCCACCGCGGCGTCGAAGGCGTTGCCGCCGCGTTCCAGCACACCCATCGCCGACTGGCTGGCCAGCCAGTGCGTGGAGGAGACCATGCCGAACGTGCCGCGCAGCGTCGGCCGGGTGGTGAACGCCATGGGCGCGAGCCTACGGCGTGCCGGCGTCGGCCCGTGTCGTCGCGCCGTCCTCCCCCAGGCCATCGTCGCGCTCGCCGTCGAGCGGGAACAGGCACGCCGCGTGGTGACCCGGGCCCACCTCGGCCGGCGCCGGGTCGGTCTCGGCGCACGCGGGGCGGGCCTGCGGGCAGCGGGTACGGAAGCGGCAACCGCTGGGCGGATCCACCGGGCTGGGGATGTCGCCGGTGAGCACGATGCGGCGGCGCTCCCGCTCGACGCGGGGGTCGGCCACCGGCACCGCCGACAGCAGCGCCGCCGTGTAGGGGTGCGCCGGGTGCTGGTAGATCCGCTCGGGCGGGCCGGTCTCGACGATGCGGCCCAGGTACATCACCGCGATCCGGTCGCTCATGTGCTCCACGGCGGCCAGGTCGTGCGCGATGAACAGGTAGGTCAGCCCGAGGTCGCGTTGCAGGTGCCGGAGCAGGTTCATGATCTGCGCCTGGACGCTCAGGTCCAGCGAGGCGATCGGCTCGTCCAGGACGATCAGGTCCGGTTCCCCGGCCAGCGCGCGGGCCACGCCGACCCGCTGGCGCTGGCCGCCGGACAGCTCGTGCGGGTACCGGCCGGCGGTGTCGGCGCGCAGGCCGACCAGGTCCAGCAGCTCCGCGACCCGGGCCTTGCGGGCGGCGGCGGACCTGGCGAGCCGGTGCACGAACAGCGGCTCGGCGATGCTGTCGCCGACCGTGCGGCGCGGGTCCAGCGACGCCTGCGGGTCCTGGAAGACCATCGCCACGTGGCGGCGCGTCGCGCGCAGGCGCCGGCGGGACCAGCGGGTCACGTCCTCGCCCGCCACCCGGACCCGGCCGGCGGTCGGGTCGACCAGCCGCAGCAGCGCCAGACCGGCAGTGGACTTGCCGCTTCCCGACTCGCCGACCAGCCCGAGCGTCTCCCCTCGGCGTACGGCGAGGCTGACGCCGTCCACCGCGCGGACCGTTCCCGCCGGGGTCGGGAAGTGCACCTTCAGGTCGTCCAGCTCGGCCACCACGTCCGGGGTGTCGGCGCTCATCCGGTCTCTCCACTGTAGAAGGTGCGGACCGTGTGCCCCTCGCCGACCGGGGTCAGCGGGGGAAGTTCGTGCTCGCAGCGGGGATCGGCACGGACCGGGCAGCGCGGCCAGAACGCGCAGCCGGGCGGCAGGTCCAGCGGGCTCGGCGGCGAACCGGGGATGGCGACCAGGTCCTCGCCGCGCCGCGACGGGTCCGGCCGGGCCGCCAGCAGCGCCCGGGTGTACGGGTGGGTGGGCGTGTCGAACACCGCGTCGACGGGGCCCTGCTCGACGATCCGTCCCCCGTACATGACCGCCACGGTGTCGGCGATGCCCGCCACCACGCCCAGGTCGTGGGTGACCCAGACGACCGCGGTGCCGAGCCGGGCCTGGAGGTCGGCGACCAGTTCGATGATCTGCGCCTGCGTGGTGACGTCCAGCGCCGTGGTCGGCTCGTCGGCGATCAGCAGATCCGGCTCGCAGGCCAGCGCCATGGCGATGGCGACGCGCTGGCGCATGCCGCCGGAGAACTGGTGCGGGTACGCGTCGACGCGCCGCGCCGCCGACGGGATGCCCACCAGCTCCAGCAACTCCACCGCCCGGTCGCGGGCGGCGCGGCGGGTCAGCCCGAGGTGCTCCTCGGCCGCCTCGGTGACCTGCCGGCCCACCGGCAGCACCGGGTTGAGCGAGGTCATCGGGTCCTGGAAGACGAACCCGACGTGCCGGCCGCGTACCTTGCGCCGACGCTCGTCGGGCAGCGCGGTCAGCTCGGTGTCGAGCAGCCGGACCCGGCCGGTGACGGTGGCGGCGCGCGGGGCGAGACCGGTGGCGGCGAGCAGGGTCATGCTCTTGCCGCTGCCCGACTCGCCGACCAGCGCGAACGTCTCCCCCTGCCGCACCTGCCAGGACACCCCGGCCACCGCACGGGCCGGGCCGCGGCGGGTGCCGATCGTCACGGTGAGGTCGTCCACTGACAGCACTGTCGAGTCGGTCATGCGCTCGTGGCTCTCGGTTCGCTCGGTGCGCTCGCTCATGGGGTGCTCCTGCGGGCCTCGCCGAGGGTGAGCTGGCGCGGGTCGAGCACGTCCCGCAGCGCGTCGCCGACCAGGTTGAACGCCAGCACGGTGAGGAAGATCGCCGCGCCCGGGAACACGCCCAGCCACCACGCGTCGGTGACGAAGCCACGCCCGTCGAACAGCATCCGGCCCCAGGCCGGTGCGGGCGGCTGGATGCCCAGGCCGAGGAAGGACAGCGCGGCCTCGGAGAGGATCGCGAACGCCAGCGACAGAGACGTCTGCACGATCAGCGGCGCGGCGATGTTCGGCAGCACGTGCCGGCGCATGATGCGCAGGTCGGACGCGCCGATGGAGACGGCGGCCCGGACGAACACCTGCTCGCGTACGGAGAGCACACCGGCGCGGGTGATCCGGGCGAAGATGGGCGTGTAGACCACGCCGATGGCGACCATGGCGGTGAGCAGGCCGGGGCCGAGCACCGCCACGATGGCCACCGCCAGCAGCAGCACCGGGAACGCGAACAGCACGTCCATACAGCGCATGAGCACGCTGTCCAGCCAGCCCCGGTAGTAGCCGGCGAACAGCCCGAGCGTCACGCCCGCGACCAGCGCGATGCCGACGCTGACGGCGCCGACCTGAAGCGACACCCGGGCGGCGACGAGCACCCGGCTGAGCACGTCGCGGCCCAGCTCGTCGGTGCCGAAGGGGTGCGCGCCGCTGGGCGGGCGCAGCATCTGGTCCACGTCGACGTCGTTGACGCCGGCCGGTGCCAGCCACGGGCCGGCGATCCCCACCACCACCAGCAGCACGAGCACGATCGTCCCGCCGACGGCGAGCGGGTCGCGCCGCAGCGCGTCCAGGACGCGGCGTCCGGTGCTCTCGGTCGTGGTGCTCACTTGACCGTGATCCTCGGGTCGAGGCGGGCGTAGAGGATGTCCACCAGAAGGTTCACCAGCAGGAACAGGGCCGCCACAAGGAGCACCGCGCCCTGCAGGACGGGGTAGTCGCGGGCCTGCACGGCGTCGAAGGTGAGCCGGCCGATGCCCGGCCAGGCGAACAGCACCTCGATCACGATAACGCCGCCGAGCAGGCTGGCGAGCTGCACCGCGACCACGGTGACCACCGGGATCAGCGCGTTGCGCAGCACGTGCCGCAGGATCACCACGCGGTTGCGCAGCCCTTTCGCCTCGGCGGTGCGCACGTAGTCGGCGGAGAGCACCTCCAGCACCGAGGAGCGGATGAACCGGGTGAGGATCGACGCGGTGACCAGGCCGACGGTGACCGCCGGCAGCGCCACGTGGGTGGCCCACCGGCCGGGGTCGTCGGTCAGCGCCACGTAGCCCGACGGGGGCAGCCAGCCGAGCACCCCGGCGAACAGCAGGATGCCCATGATGCCCATCCAGAAGTCCGGCACGGAGACGCCGAACTGGCTGAACACGCGGGCGGCGTGGTCGATCGCGGAGCCGCTGCGTACCGCCGCGACGATGCCCAGCGGGAACGCGACGAGCAACGCGAACACCACGGCGGTGACTGCCAGCGACAGCGTGGCGGGCAGCCGCTCCAGCACGATGTGGCTCACCGGCTGGCCGGTGCGGAAGCTGACCCCCAGGTCACCGGTGAGCGCGTGGCCGAGGTAGCTCACGTACTGCACCGGCAGCGGCTGGTCGAGCCCGGCGCGCTCCCGCAGCGCCTCGTAGGTCTGCGGGTCGAACCGGGTGCCGAGCGCCACCCGGACCGGGTCGCCCGGCACCAGTTGCAGCAGCAGGAACACCACAAGCGTGACGCCGACCAGCACGATCGCCGACTGGAGGACCCGCCGCAGGACGAAGCGGGCCATCACTTGGCCAGGGCGACCGACCGGAACCGGATCGCCCGATCGGTGCGCACGTCGTAGCCGGAGACCTTCTTCGACCAGCCCTGCACCACGTCCGGGTTGTAGAGGTAGAGGTAGCTGGCGTCGTCGACGATCTGCTTCGCCGCCTGCTCGTACGCCTGCTTGCGGGCGCCCTGGTCGGTCTGGGTACGGGCGTCGTCCAACAGCTTGTCCACCGCCGGGTTCTTGTACTTGTGGAAGTTGAACGTGCCGCCGCTGTGGTGCTGGGCGTAGTAGAACTCGTCCGGGTCGATGTTGCCGAGCCAGCCGAGCATGAACCCGTCGAAGTTGCCCTTCGCCTGCTCGTCGAGCCACTGGGCGAAGTCCAGCGTACGGATCTTGACGGTGATTCCGACGTCCTTGAGCTGCGCGGCGATGACCTGGGCGGCGGTGACCGTCTCCGGGTACTCGCTGGTGACCATCAGGTCCATGGTCAGGTTGCTCACGCCGGCCTGGCCGAGCATCTGCTTCGCCTTGGCCGGGTCGTGGTTGTAGGGCGCGTAGTCGAAGTAGAAACCGCTGGCCTTCGGGATAGCGGTCTGGTTGACGGTCGCCAGGCCGAACTTCGCGGCCTTGGTGATCGCCTCGCGGTCCAGCGCGTAGCCGATCGCGCGCCGCACCTCGGGGTTGTCGAACGGCTTGCGGGCCTCGTTGAGCGCCACGTACCAGTAGTCGGTGGAGGCCGCCGACTTCACCACCGGGTCGTCGCCGTCCTGCAACGACTTCACCTGCTGCGGCGGCAGGTTGTCGGTCCACTGCACCTGGCCGCTGCGCAGGTTCTGCAACGCCACCGTCGGGTCCTTGACGAAGGTGAACGTGACGCCGTCCAGCTTCGGCTTGTCCCCCCAGTAGGCGTCGTTGCGGACCAGCTTGACGCTGTCGCCGGAGGTGTAGCCGGCCACCTTGAACGGCCCGCTGCCCACCGGTGCGGTCTTCACCGCGCCCGACTCCACGTTGGCCTTCTGCACGATCGCCACACCCTTGAACCCGCCGAGGTTCGCCAGCAGGTTCGGTGTGGGCGCGGTCAGCGTCACCACCACTGTGGCCGGATCGGGGCCGGTGACCGACTTGACGGTGGCGAACTTGTACGCGTTGTTCAGCTTCTCCTTGATGATCCGCTCATAGGAGTAGACGACGTCGGCCGAGGTCAGCGGCGAGCCGTCGGAGAACTTCACGCCCTCGCGCAGCGTGAACGTCCAGGTGAGCTGGTCGGCGCTGGTGGTCCACTTCGTCGCCAGCGACGGCACCATCTTCAGGTCGGCGTCCGGCTCGACGAGCGTGTCGTAGACGTTCTCCAGCACCTGGAAGCTGTAGTACGCCGAGGTCTTGTGCGGGTCGAGCTGATCCGGCTCGCCGCCGATCGCGGCGTTGAGGACACCACCGGCGCCGCCGGCGTTCCCCCCGCCGCCGACGTCGACCGCCTCGCCGCCGGTGCATCCGGACAGGACGCCGACTGTCAGTGTGAGTGCGGCGCCGAGCACGCCGAGCTTCTTCCTGGACACAGGCCCCCCTAGCCACTTCCCGGACAAAAGAAAGTTTCGGCGAGTCTTATCTCCGAGCCGGATGATGTCAAACGAAACCAGTCAAATTGACAGGTCGGCGGGTGCTTGCCGGTGCGGACTGAACGATGGTTCAATCCGGGCCCCGACCTGATCCGCCACCGCGCTGGGAGTTGCCGCCGTGACCACACACGAGGTCGTCAACCAGGTCCCCCCGATGGTCGGCCACGACACCGCCGACGACCCGGCGCTGTGCGACGGCGTGACCCGGGAGGGCGCCGGCTGGGCGCTGCCCGGGCTGCGCGAGCTGGGCCGGCTCGCCGGTGGCGAGGAGGCCGCCGAACACGGGCGGCTCGCCAACGAGCACCCGCCGGTGCTGCGCACCCACGACCGGTACGGCCACCGGATCGACGAGGTGGAGTTCCACCCGTCCTGGCACGAGCTGATGCGTACCGCGGTCGGCCACGGCCTGCACGCCGCGCCGTGGGCCGACGACCGGCCGGGCGCGCACGTGGCCCGCGCGGCCGGCTTCTACCTGTGGCGGCCCGACGCCGGGCACGGCTGCCCGATCTCGATGACCTACGCGGCGGTGCCCGCGCTGCGGCACAGCCCGGACCTGGCGGCACGCTACGAGCCGCTGCTCACCACCCGCGAGTACGACTTCGGGCTGCGCCCGCCGCAGACCAAGCGCGGCCTGCTCGCCGGCATGTCGATGACGGAGAAGCAGGGCGGCTCGGACGTCCGCGCCAACACCACGACGGCCCGGCCGGAGCCGGACGGCGGCTACCGGCTGGTCGGGCACAAGTGGTTCACCTCGGCGCCGATGTGCGACCTGTTCCTCACCCTCGCCCAGGCGCCCGGTGGCCTCACCTGTTTCCTGGTCCCCCGGGTGCTGCCCGACGGCACCCGTAACCCGATGCGGCTGATGCGGCTCAAGGACAAGCTCGGCAACCGCTCCAACGCCTCCGCCGAGGTCGAGTACGAGCACGCGGTGGCGTGGCGCGTCGGCGACGAGGGCCGGGGCGTGCGCACCATCATCGACATGGTCAACCTGACCCGCCTCGACTGCGTGATCGGCGCGGCGGCCGGGATGCGCCACGGCGTCACCACCGCCGTGCACCACGCCACCCACCGGCGGGCGTTCGGCGGCTACCTGGCCGACCAGCCGCTGATGCGCAACGTGCTCGCCGACCTGGCGGTGGAGTCGGAGGCGGCCACCGTCCTGATGGTCCGGCTGGCCGGCGCGACCGACAGGTCGGCGCGCGGCGACGACGGCGAGACCGCGTTCAAGCGCCTCGCCCTGGCCGTCGGCAAGTACTGGGTCTGCAAGCGCTGGCCGGGGCACGCCGCCGAGGCGCTGGAGTGCCTGGGCGGCAACGGCTACGTGGAGGAGTCCGGCATGCCGCGGCTGTTCCGCGAGTCGCCGCTGAACTCGATCTGGGAGGGCTCCGGCAACGTCGCCGCGCTGGACGTGCTGCGCGCCCTGACCCGGGAACCGCAGGTGCTCGCCGCGTACGAGGCGGAGGTGGCCGCCGCGGCCGGCGCGGACGCCCGGCTGGACGCCGCGGTGCGCCGGGTCCGCGACGAACTGGCCGACCACAGCGACCTGGAGCTGCGCGCCCGGCGGGTGGTGGAGCGGCTGGCGCTGGTCCTCCAGGGCGCGTTGCTGGTGCGTCACGGCCACCCGGCGGTCGCCGACGCGTTCTGCGCGTCCCGGCTCGACGGAGACCACGGGCAGGCGTACGGGACGCTGCCGGGCGGGCTGGACCTCGCCGCGATCATCGACCGCGCCACCCCCAAGATCGGCTAGGGTGCGGTGATGCGGCTCACCGGCGAGATCCACGTCGGCGATCCGGTCGCCGTCTCCTGACCCGGCTCAGCGGGACCGCCACTCGTCGGCCAGGATCGCGTAGACGAGCTGGTCGGCCCAGCCGCCCCGGAACCGGTAGCTGCGCACGTGCCGCGCCTCCCGCCGCATGCCGAGCCGGGCCATCAGACGTGCCGAGGGCTCGTTGTCCGCGTGGCAGCGGGCGATGACCCGGTGCAGCCCGAACTCGCCGAAACCCCAGTCCAGCAGTGCGCCGGCCGCCTCGGTGGCCAGGCCACGGCCGCCGTGGTCGGGGTGGAACACGTACCCCAGCTCGGCGGTGCGGTCGGCGCGGCTGCGCCAGACCAGCTCCACCGCGCCGACGACCCGCTCGCCGCCGACCACGGCGAGCGTCAGGCAGTCGCCCTCCGCGCGCAGCGCGTCCTCGCCGGCCATCGCGGTCACCGACGACCTCGACCCCGCTCGGGTACGCGGCGCGGCGCCGGCCATCCAGCGGACCACGTCCGGCCGGCGCTGCCAGGCGTGCACGTCGTCGAGGTCGCCGAGCGTCACCGGGCGCAGCAGCAGCCGGGACGTGCGCAGCGGGTACGCCGGGTGGGCCATCGGCCGATGGTAGGTGCCACCTAGGGTGGGCCGCATGACGGTTTCCGCCGACGAGGGCAACCCGCTCACCCAGCTCACGCTCGACCAGCTGCGGCAGCGCACGAGCGTGAAGTGGCGGCTCTACCCGCCGGACGTGCTGCCGCTGTGGGTGGCCGAGCAGGACGTGCCGCTGGCGCCGCCGGTGGCCGAGGCGCTGCGCCGGGCGGTCGAGCTGGGCGACACCGGCTACGCGTTCGGCACCGGGTACGCCGAGGCGGTCGGCGGGTTGGCCGCGCAGCGCTGGGGCTGGGCCGACTTCCCGGTCGGCCGCACCTCGCTGGTGCCGGACGTGATGATGGGTACGGTCGAGGTGTTGCGCCTGGTCACCGGCCCGGGCGACGCCGTGGTGGTCACTCCCCCGGTCTACCCGCCGTTCTACGCGTTCCTCATGAACGCCGGGCGCCGGGTGGTCGAGGCGCCGCTCGGGGCAGACCTGCGGCTCGACCCGGCCGCGCTGGACGAGGCGTTCCGCCGGGCCCGCGCGCTCGGCGACCGGCCGGCGTTCCTGCTCTGCAACCCGCACAACCCGACCGGTGTGGTGCACCGCCCCGACGAGCTGGCCACCGTCGCCGAGCTGGCCGCCCGGCACGGCGTACGGGTGGTGGCCGACGAGATCCACTCGCCGCTGGCGCTGCCCGGCGCGCGGTTCACCCCGTACCTGACGGTGCCCGGCGCGGAGAACGCGTTCGCGCTGCTGTCCGCGTCCAAGGCGTGGAACCTGGCCGGGCTCAAGGCGGCGCTGGCGGTCGCCGGGCCGGACGCGGCGGACGACCTGGCCCGGATGCCGGAGGAGGTCAGCCACGGCCCCAGCCACCTCGGGGTGCTCGCGCACACCGCCGCGTTCCGGGCCGGCGGGCCGTGGCTGGACCGGCTGCTCGACGCCCTGGACGCGAACCGGGCGCTGCTCGGGTCGCTGCTGAGCCAACACCTGCCCGCTGTGTCGTGGCGGCCGCCCGAGGGCACGTACCTGGCCTGGCTGGACTGCCGCGCGCTCGGCGTACCCACCGAGGCGGGCGACGGGCCGGGAGTGGCCAGCGACCTGGCCGGTCCGGCGCGGATGTTCCTCGACCGGGCCCGGGTGGCGCTCAGCTCCGGGCACGTCTTCGGATCCGGCGGCGCCGGTTTCGTGCGGCTCAACTTCGCCACCTCCCCGGCGGTGCTCACCGAGGCGGTGACCCGGATGGGCCGGGCGGCGGTCGCCTGACCGCCGCCCGGCACGGGTCTGCGGGGCGGCTCAGGTGGTGGTCTGCCCGTCGATGCTCTCGCGCAGGATGTCCGCGTGCCCGGCGTGCTGGGTGGTCTCGGCGATGACGTGGATCAGCACGCGCCGGATGCTGCGGACCGAGCCGGGCTCGTTCCACGGCGCGTCCGGCACCGGCCACGTCGCCGACAGGTCCTCGACGCCGGCGACGACCTCCTCGGTACGGGCGGCGACGCGGGCGTACCGGTCCAGGATGGCCGGCAGCGTGTCCTCGGGCAGCATCTGGAAGTCCCGCCCCCGCTCGATCGCCCACTCCGGCAGCTCACGCGCCTTGCCCGACATGAAGTCCTCCCAGGTCACGCCCTCGGGCAGGGCGAAGGACATCACCGACGGGCCCTCGACCACGAACCGCAGCCACGCCTCCTCGGTGGACGCGACGTGTTTGATCACGCCGCCCAGGCAGAGCGCGCTGGCGGTCGGCCGCAGCCCGGCCTGCTCGTCGGTGAGGCCGCGCACCGTGTTGATCAGCATGTTCCGGGCGTCGGCGAGCTCGGCGAGCAGGTCGGCCCGCTCGGCGTCGAGGGTGGTGGAGGTCGTGGTCGTGCCGGTCATCGTCATCTGTTCCTTCCGGTCCTGATCGGGTACGGAGACCACACTCGCAGGCGTAGCGGTCAGTTTCTGTCCTCTTCTCGCGGCAGAATGCGTGTCGTGCCGACGACCTCCGCGCGACTGCTCTCCCTGCTGTCCCTGCTCCAGGCCCGGCGGGACTGGCCGGGCGCGCTGCTGGCCGAACGGCTGCGGGTCAGCCCGCGTACGGTGCGGCGCGACGTCGACCGGCTGCGCGAGCTGGGCTACCCGATCGAGAGCGCCAAGGGCCCGGACGGCGGCTACCGGCTCGGCGCCGGCTCCGCGCTGCCGCCGCTGCTCTTCGACGACGAGCAGGCGGTCGCGCTCACCGTGGCGTTGCAGACCGCCGCCACCGGTGTCACCGGCATCGAGGAGGCCGCCGCCCGGGCGCTGACCACTGTGCGGCAGGTGATGCCGGCGCGGCTGCGGCACCGGGTGGACGCGCTGCGGGTGATCGCCGTGGAACGGACCGCCACGCCCGCCGCGTCCCGGGTGGACGCGGGTCTGCTGATGACGTTGAGCGCCGTCGTGCACGCCCGCGAGGAGCTGCGCTTCGACTACGAGTCGGTGTCGACGTCCGCCGCCCGCACACCGGATGCGCCGCCGCGCCGGGTGCAGCCGCACCACCTGGTCACCTGGGGCGGACGCTGGTACCTCGTCGCCTGGGACCTCGACCGGGCCGACTGGCGCACGTTCCGGGTCGACCGGATCAGTCCGCGTACGCCCACCGGCCCCCGGTTCACGCCGCGCGAGCTACCCGGCGGGGACGTCGCCGCGTACGTCACCGGGCGGTTCAAGGGCGCCACCGGGCCCGGTGACTGGCCCTGCCGGGGCGAGGTGACCCTCGACCTGCCCGCCCGGACGGTGTCCGCGTGGACCCGCGACGGCATCGTCGAGGAGCTGGGACCGGACCGCTGCCGCCTGGTCCTGGGCGGCTGGTCGTGGGCCGGGCTGGCCGCCGTGCTCGGCCGCTACGACGCCGACATCGAGGTGGTCGGGCCGCCCGAGCTGCGGGCGGCGTTCGCCCACCTGGCCCGCCGGTACGCCGCCGCGGCCGAGAGCCCGCACCCGGCTCGGTAGCCGCCCGGCCGGAGGATCAGTCGCCGGGCAGGAGCGGGCGCATGAACGTGCGCTCGTACCGCAGGACGCAGCCCGACTCGTCGCGGATCCGGTCGGCGGCGACGAACTCGGGGTCCACTCCGAACCGGGCCCGGTACCGCTCGTACGCCGCCAGGCTCTCGAAGCTGAAAAGCGCCTCGGCCCGGTCGCTGGCGCCCTCGGCGGGCAGGAAGTAGCCGTGGTGCACACCGCCGTGCCGTGCCACCAGCCGCATCCAGGCACGGGCGAAACGCTCGAACGCCTCGATCTGTGCGGGGTCGATCGTGTAGTGCACGACGCAGGTGATCACGCGGCCACGATAGCGACGGCGATTTCCGACGTGAACAGCCGGACTACGAGGTCGTCCCGGGCGCCGTCCCGTCACCGGCACGCTCGGCGACCACCACCGAGATGCCGTCGAGCACCCGCTGGAGACCGAACTCGAAGGCGTGGTCCGGCCCGTACGCGGCGCCGTGCGCCATGCCGGCGGCGGTGCCGACCCGCGCGGCGAGCGGGAAGCTGCCGGCGGTCATGAACTTCTCCAGCCACGGCCCGTGCGTCTGCCACCACTGGTCGTCGGTCATCCCGGTCTCACGTTCCAGCTCGGCCACGTCCAGGGCGGCCCGGGCCGCGCTCTTGACGTGCCCCAGCACGAGCGTGAGCACCGCGTCCATCTCCACGTCGTCGAGCCCGATGTCCGCGACGGCGTGCAGCTCGTAGTCGTACTTGGCGAGCACGTTCGGGCCGAGCACCGGCCGGGTGGTCTCGGCGCGCAGCAGCCACGGATGGGCCCGGTAGAGCGCCAGGTTGTCCCGGGCGATGCGTTCCAGCCGGCCGCGCCACCCACCCGGCACGTCGGCCGGGCGCGGGAGGTCACCGAGGACGGTGTCCACCATGACGTCGAGCAGTTCCGCCTTACCGGGCACGTACGTGTAGACGGACATGGTGCCGACGCCGAGCGCCTCACTGACCCGGCGCATGGTGAGCGCGTCGATGCCCTCGGCGTCGGCGATCTCGACGGCCGTGCGCACGATCCGGTCGACGCTGAGGGAGGGACCGGCGCCCCGGCTGGCCGGCTCCCGGGTGCGCCAGAGAAGGGCCAGGCTGCGGGCGGGATCGGCCTTGCGCCGGCGCTCCTTCGACATGGTGCCGTCATCCTACCGACCACGCCGGTCACCGGCGGGCGGCGGGACACCCGGAATGGGTACGAGAATTGTTCGCGCAAAAAGAATGGCGGGTTCTCCCGCCACTACCAACATATAGCGCCCCCCGGTCTTGCCGCAAGGCCCGGGTAGTGGCGCAGAATTGCCGCCCGTAACCCCATTGCCGAGGTATTCGGCCGGAGCCGCGAAGAGCGGAGGCCCGGCCGTGCCCGTGATCGGAGACGAGTTGAACCTGCCTGCCACCAGCGTTTTCGATCTTCCCGAACGTCTGTCGGCCAAGGCCGACCCGAACCTGATCGCCGCCGACGAACGGCACTTCGCCGCCATCGCGGACAGCCTGCGCCGCTCGATCGCCGACCTGACCGACCGGCTCGACGAGACACGCCGGGCCGCGGGCGGCCGGGGCCGGCAGGCGGTGGACCGGGACCAGGAGGTCCGGCGGCTGAGCGCGCGCCTGCGTACGCTGCGCCGTTACGGCCTGGACCTGTGCCTGGGCCGGATGGTCGGCGCGGACGGTGCCGAACCGGTGTACGTGGGCCGGCTCGGCCTGACCGACGGCGCGGGCGGCCGGCTGCTGCTGGACTGGCGCTCCCCCGCCGCCGAGCCGTTCTTCGGCGCCACCCACGCCGATCCGATGGGCCTGGCCAGCCGCCGCCGCTACCGGTGGAGCGCGGGCCGGATCACCGACTACTGGGACGAGGTGTTCACCGCCGACGCCCTGGCCGGGCACGCCGCGCTGGACGACCAGTCGGCGTTCATCGCCAGCCTGGGCGCGACCCGGTCGGCCCGGATGCGCGACGTGCTCGGCACCATCCAGGCCGACCAGGACGCGATCATCCGGGCCGGGTCGCGGGGCGCGCTTGTGGTCGACGGCGGTCCCGGCACCGGCAAGACGGTGGTGGCGCTGCACCGCACCGCGTACCTGCTGCACGCCGACCCGAGGCTGGGCGAGCGCCGGGGCGGGGTGCTCGTCGTCGGGCCGCACCAGCCGTACCTGAACTACGTGTCCGACGTGCTGCCCAGCCTCGGTGAGGAGGACGTGCAGATCTGCACCCTGGCCGACCTGGTGCCCGAGGGCGCGGCGGCGAGGCCGGAGATCGAACCCGAGGTGGCCCGGCTGAAGGCGTCGGCGGATCCGGTGCGGACGGTCGACGCCGCGGTCCGGTTCTACGAGGAGCCGCCCGCCACCGGGATGACTGTCGGTGTCGGGGACGACGAGCTGCGGCTTACCGCCGACGACTGGGTGACGGCGTTCGAGGCGGCCGGACCGGGCGTCCCGCACAACGAGGCCCGCGACGACGTGTGGGAGGAACTGCTCACGATCCTGGTGGAGAAGTACCGCGGCGACGAGCCGGAGGAGACGGTCCGCCGGTCGCTGGCGCGCGACCGGGAGCTGGTCACCGCGTTCGGCCGGGCGTGGCCGCTGCTCGACCCGCTCGACGTGGTGGCCGACCTGTGGTCGGTGCCGGCCTACCTGCGCCGGTGCGCCCCCGGGCTGGGCGTGGAGGAGATCCGTACCCTGCGGCGGGCCGACCCCCGGGCCTGGACGGTGGCGGACCTGCCGTGGCTGGACGCGGCCCGGCGCCGCGTCGGCGACCCGGAGGCGTCCCTGCGGCGGCGGCGCGACGAGGCGGTGCTGGCCGCGCAGCGCGCGCAGATGGACACGGTGGTCGACGCGCTGATCGCGTCGCACGCCTACGACGACGGCGAGGGTCTGATGACCATGCTGTACGGCGAGGACATGCGCACCAGCCTGGTCGACTCCAGCGCGCTGAGCGCTGCCGACCCGGACCTGCTCGCCGGGCCGTTCGCGCACGTCGTGGTGGACGAGGCGCAGGAGCTGACCGACGCGCAGTGGCAGATGCTGCTGGCCCGCTGCCCGTCGCGCAGCTTCACGGTGGTCGGCGACCGGGCGCAGGCCCGGCACGGGTTCACCGAGTCGTGGCAGCGGCGGCTGGCGCGGGCCGGGTTCGACCACGTCGCGGTGGCGACGCTGTCGGTCAACTACCGCACGCCGGCGCAGGTGATGGCGGCCGCCGAGCCGGTGATCCGGGCCGTGCTGCCGGACGCCAACGTGCCCACGTCCATCCGCGACGGCGCACCGGTGCGGTACGGCGACCGCGCGGAGTTGCGCGCGGTGGTGGACGGCTGGCTCGACGCCCACAGCGAGGGCGTCGCGTGCGTCATCGGCGACCCGGCGTTCCCGGCCTCGGACCGGGTCCGCTCGCTGAGCCCGGTGCTGGCCAAGGGGCTGGAGTTCGACCTGGTGGTGCTTGTCGCCCCGGAGTCGTTCGGCGACGGGGTCTCCGGCGCGGTGGACAGGTACGTCGCGATGACCCGGGCCACCGGCGAGCTGGTCGTGCTGACCGGGCCGTGACCCGTGCCCGGGGGCGGCGCACACCGCCCCCGGGTTCGGCTCAGCGGCTCAGCGCCCGGTAGCGGCGCAGCGACAGCGGCAGGAACACCGCGACCAGCGCCAGCGGCCAGAGCACCGCCAGCAGCGGGTGGTGCGCGGCCACCCACGAGTCGCCGCCCCACCCGGGGTTGCCGAACAGCTCCCGGGTGGCCCCCACTGTCGCGGACAGCGGGTTCCACTCGGCTACCGCGCCCAGCCACGCGGGCATCGTGGACGGCGCCACGAACGCGCTGGACAGGAAGCCCAGCGGGAACTCCAGCGTCTGCACGGCGGTGACGGCGCTCTGCCCCTTCACCGTCAGGCCGAGGAAGACGCCCACCCAGACCAGCGCGAACCGCAGCAGCAGGATCAGCCCGAGCGCGGCGAACGTGTCGCCGGCGTCGCCGCGCGCCCGCCACCCGACGGCCAGGCCGGCGAGCAGCATGACGGCGAGCGTCACCACCGCGAACATCAGGTCGGCGACCGCGCGGCCGAGCAGCGGCGCCAGCCGGGACACCGGCATGGACCGCAGCCGGTCGGTGACGCCGCGCTCCAGGTCCGCCGAGACCGCCATGGTGGTCATGCTGATGCCGAAGACCATCGTCATGGCGAACATGCCGGGCATCAGGAACTCCCGGTAGTCGCCGCCGCCGGGCACCTGGAGCGCGCCGCCGAACAGGTAGGCGAACATCAGCACCATCAGGATGTCGAAGCCCAGCGAGCCGATCAGCGGGCCGGGCTCGCGCCGCCAGTGCGCCAGCGCGCGCCCGGTCAGCGTCAGGCCGTCACCGGCCAGCGACGCGCGCCGGGCCGGGGTCACTGTGGCGGTCACGCGGTCACCTCCACGCCGGTCCGGCCGGCGGCCGGCCCGTCGGTGAGCTGGAGGAACACCTCGTCCAGTGTGGGCCGGCGCAACGCAATGTCGGCCACGCCCACGCCGTCGGTGTCGAGCGCGCGCAGCACCTCGGTCAGCGCGCCCGCCCGGTCGCCGACCTGGGCGCTCACCGCCCGCCGGTCCCTGTCGACTGCCGGTTCGGCGACGGCGACGGCGCGCAGCCGCCCGGCGGCGGCGGCCAGGTCGGCGGCGTCGCGGACGACCAGCTCGATCCGGTCGCCGCCGAGGCGGGACTTGAGCGCGTCAGGGGTACCCTCGGCGATCACCCGCCCGGCGTCCAGCACGCAGACGCGGTCGGCGAGCTGGTCGGCCTCGTCCAGGTACTGCGTGGTCAGCAGCACCGTGGTGCCGTCGCGGACCAGGTCGCGTACCGCCTCCCACACCTCGTTGCGCCCGCGCGGGTCGAGCGCCGTGGTCGGCTCGTCGAGGAACAGCACCGAGGGCGCGAGGATCATCCCGGCGGCCAGGTCGAGGCGGCGGCGCATGCCACCGGAGTACGTGCGCACCGGCCGGTCACCGGCGTCGGCGAGCCCGAACCGGTCGAGCAGTTCGCCGGCGCGTCGCCTCGCCCCGGCCCGGTCCAGGTGGAACAGGCGGCCGAAGAGGACAAGGTTCTCCCGCCCGCTCAGCGCCTCGTCCACCGCCGGGTGCTGGCCGACCAGGCCGATGCGGTGGCGTACCCGATCGGCCTGGCCGGCCACGTCGTAGCCGGCGACCTCGGCCCGCCCGGCGTCGAAGCGCAGCAGCGTGGCCAGGATGCGGACGGCAGTGGTCTTGCCGGCGCCGTTCGGCCCGAGCAGCCCACACACGGTGCCCGCCGGCACCCGCAGGTCGAACCCGTCCAGCGCGGCGGTGTCCCCGTACCGCTTGCGCAGGCCCTCCGCGAGGATCGCGTGTTCCACGTCTGTGCCCCCTCCGTTGACGACGGCCACTAACGTACAACGTACGGTAAGGCGTTCGCCAACGAAGTCCGGCCCGGCTAGCGCTTCAGCAGCGCGCGCAGCGCTCCGGCGATCTCGCCCGGCGCCTCCTCTGCCATGAAGTGCCCGGCAGTGGTGGTGCGGTGCTCCAGGTCCGGGGCCCAGGCCCGCCACACGGCTGCCGCGTCGTAGCCCAGCGCGGCGCCCCAGTCCTGCTGGATGACGGTGACCGGCATGGTCAGCCGCCGCCCGGCGTCCCGGTCCGCCCGGTCGTGCGCCACGTCGATCCCGGCCGACGCCCGGTAGTCGGCGACGATCGAGTCGACCGCCTCCCGGGAGGCCCGCAGGTACTCGGCGCGCACCTCCGACGGCATGGCCGCCGGGTCACCGGCCCAGGCGTCCAGGAAGTGCCCGAAGAACGCGTCGGCGCTGGCCGCGATCATCGTCTCGGGCAGGCCGGGCGGCTGCGCCATCAGGTAGAGGTGGAACGCCACCGAGGCGGACGCGCCGTGCAGCACGTCCCACATGTCGAGGGTGGGCAGCACGTCAAGCGACGCCAGGTGGGTGACCGCGTCCGGGTGGTCCAGGCCGGCCCGGACCGCCACCAGCGCGCCCCGGTCGTGCCCGGCGAGCGCGAACCGCTCGTGTCCGAGCGCGCGGGCCAGCGCCACCACGTCGGCGGCCATGGTCCGCTTGGCGTACGTGTCCTCGGTGAGCGCGGCCGGCTTGTCGCTGGCGCCGTAGCCGCGCAGGTCCGGGCAGATCACCGTGTGCTCGCCGACCAGGTCGGCGGCGACGTGCCGCCACATCAGATGCGTCTGCGGGAAGCCGTGCAGCAGCACGACCGGGCTGCCCACGCCGCCCACCGCCACGTTCAGCGTCACACCCTCGGCGACCGGAACGCGCTGGTAGTCGAATCCCGCGATGGTGGTGCTCATCATGATCCCTCTTTCGTCTCGTCGTACCGGTCCAGCGTGGCGGCGCCGGATGAGCAACCGATGAGCGCGATACGGTGACCAGCGGGTCGAGGAGGGGTCGGTGCCTGTCGGTTTCGGTGTGCTGGGTCCGGTCACGGCCTGGGACGACGCGGGTGTGCCGGTCGACCTGAAGGGGCCCCGGCACCGGGCCGTGCTGGCCCGGCTGGTCGCCGCCCGGGGCCGGACCGTGCCGGTCGGGCAGATCGTCGACGACCTGTGGGACGACCCGCCGGCCGGCGCGGTGGGCGCGGTCCGCACGTTCGTCGCGGCGCTACGCCGCCGCCTGGAACCGCACCGTCCGCCCCGCGAGCCCGCCCGGCTGCTGGTCACCGAGGGACCGGGGTACGCGCTGCGCGCCGAACCGGAGAGCGTCGACGCCTGGCGGTTCGAGGACACAGTCACCGCTGTCGCGGACGCGCTGCCCCGGGCCGCCCTGGACCGGCTCGACGAGGCGCTGGGCTGGTGGCGCGGGCCTGCGTACGCCGACTTCGACCAGCCGTGGGCGCACGCCGAACGGACCCGGCTCGACCAGATCCGGCTCACCGCCGTCGAGCGGCGGGCCGAGGCGCTGCTGGCGCTGGACCGGGCCGCCGACGCCGTGCCCGATCTCGACGCCCACGTCGCGCAGTACCCGTGGCGGGAGGACGGCTGGGCGCTGCTGGCGTCGGCGCTCTACCGCGCCGGGCGGCAGGCCGACGCGCTCGCCGTGCTGCGCCGCGCCCGGGAACTGCTGCGCGACCAACTCGGCCTGGACCCCGGACCGCGACTGCGGCGCCTGGAGACGGACCTGCTGCGCCAGGCCGAACCCGAACCGACCGGCCCGGCGCGCGTCTGGGCCGAGACGGCGGCGGCGTACGAGCGCAGTGTGGTGCCCGGCGCGCGGGCCCGGCTGGAGTCCACTGTCGGGCTGCTGCGCAGCCTCGCGGTGACCGGGCCGGGCGGCTTGGAGGCGGCCCGGGACCAGCGCGAGGCGGCTATCAGCGCGGCCGAGCAACTCGGCGACCCGGAGTTCACCGCGCGGGTGATCGGCGGGTACGACGTACCGGCGATCTGGACCCGCTCGGACGACCCGGCGCAGGCGACCCGGGTCGTCGCGGCGGCGGAGCGGGCCCTGGCCGGGCTGGTTCCGGACGCGCCGGAGGCGACGCGCGCCCGGCTGCTGGCCACCGTCGCGATCGAGTCGCGCGGTACGGCGTCGCCGCGCCCCGCCGAGGCCGCGCGGGAGGCGGAGGCGATCGCGCGGCGGGTGGCCGACCCGGCGCTGCTGGCCCAGGCCCTCAACGGCGTGTGGATGCAGACGTTCCAGCGGGCCGGGCTGGCCGCGCGGCGGGACTCGATCGGCGCGGAACTGGTCACGCTCGCCGCCCGGCAAGGCCTGGCCACGGTGGAGATCCTCGGACACCTGATCCGGGTGCAGGCGCGGAGCGCGCTCGCCGACTTCACCGCCGCCGACGCACACGCCGAGGCGGCGGACCGGCTCGCCGCCCGGCACGAAAGCCCACTCGTCGGCGTGTTCACCGGCGGCTACCGGGCCATGCGGACCGCCGCCACCGGCGCGTCGTACCCGGAGTCGGAGGCGGCGTACCGGTCGTGGGCGACCGCGCTGGCCGGCTGCGGCATGCCCGGTGTCGAACACGGGCTGACGCCGCTGGCGCTGCTCTGCCTGCGGGTGTGGCACGACCTGCCGGCCGACTTTCCCGCCGACACGGACTGGGGGCCGTACGCGCCCTGGGCGCGCCCGCTGGAGCTGCTCGCCGGCGGCCGCCGCGACGAGGCCGCCGCCGCGCTGCGCCGCACCCCGGCACCGCCGCGTGACCTGCTCATGGAGGCGCTGTGGTGCCTGACCGCGCGGGCCGCCGTCGCGCTGGACGACCGGGACGCGATGCTCCGGGCGCGGTCCTCGCTCGCCCCGGCGGCGGGCGAGGTAGCCGGGGCGGGCAGCGGGCTGCTCACCGCCGGGCCGGTGGCCGCACACCTGGACCGGCTCGACGCCGCCCTCGGCGGCGGCTGACCGGGCTGCTCACCGGCCGCAGTCGATGAGGAGCACCGGCGCGTGGGCCTGGTCCCGGGGACACTGCCACACCACCGAATCGCCCCGCCGGACCAGCCGGCGGGGATGACCGTGACCCGGGCACGGCGGGACCGCCTCGTCCCAATCGTCCATGCTCATCTCGTCGGCCAGAACGGTCGCGAGCTCACCGGTGATCACGCGGAGGCTCTCCCCCGCGTCGACGAGACAGGCCGGACGTCCGCACAGGACGGTCAGGGCGGCGGCGACCGTCTCGGCTGCCACCCTGACCGCGGCGGTTTCGTAGACCGGCATCTGGAGAGATGATCAGGTCGATCCTCCGGATTCCCGGGTCGGATCACCGCCGTCCGGCCGGGGAATCCGGGCTGATGTCGTGCTCGGGCTCGGTCGTAGCACCGGCGGATGCCGAACCCGGGCGCCGGCGGGTCGGCGGCTCGGGCCACCGCCACCAGATGCCGTACGCGCATTCGCGGTCCGGACGCTGAAAGGTCATCTCATAGACCACCTTCCCCGCCAGGTGGTTACCGCTCGGCTGGCAGCGGGTACGGGCGATCTCCTGGCGGCTCGATCCCGACCGCGTCCTCCGCCACACGACCTGCCACGCCTCGGCTGGCGAATCCGCCCGATCGAACTGGACACGTACCGACAGTTTTCCCACCCGCCGTTCCTCGCAGCTCTCGCGGTAATAGGGCTTCATAGGGGCGTAGACATCCTCAAACACCTGTCTGATTCCGACGTTGACGCGACGACCGCGGGCAAGCGGACCGAGCAGATACAACCACCGGTAGACGCGCCCGTCCTCCTCGGCCACTGCGCCGTCGAGAAGCCGATGTTCGGGAAACAGCGACGTCGCCCCCTCGATCACCCGAGTCTGTCCGCTCCAGTGGGAACGGATGCCTACGAGACGGATCTGCCGGGTGGCCCGGACACGTTGCTGTCGCGTGTAGGCGTATCGGTGATGATGGCGGCCATCCTCACCCTCGACCCTGGTGACGACCAACGATCCGTCGAGTTCCTCGATGACGAAGTCAGCCGGGTGGTGAACACACCGGACGTAGTAAACGACCATGGCTGCAACGGCCAGCAGCACCAGCGGGGTGGCGAGCGTCCACGACGGGAGGTGCAGCGCCACCATCCACGCACGTCCGATGCCGAACATCGCCACGAGCGCCGTACCCGTCAGGACGACGAGCTGAAGCAGATCGGAACTCTGGCGGGCGAGACGGGCGGATGCGCTGTCAAGCAGTCTTCTCAGAATCATCGGTCCTCCGGGTTCCACCTCTCAGTGGGAAAGCCACAAACGGTTTTCTGCAATCCACACAAGCGCAGGAACGATGGGTGAGCCAGCGGTCACGGACGTCACTCAGCACTCACTCCACGTGCGCCCGGACAGCCCGCACAGGCCCCACCTCCGGGTGGCTGCGGCTAGGGTGCGGCGATGGACGAGCTGAGGCACCTGTTCCGGCGCGCCGCCGACCACGCGGCCGACTACCGGCTGTCGCTGCCGGACCGGCCGGTCGGCGTACCCGTCGACCAGGCCGCGCTGAACGAGGCGTTCGCCGGGCCGCTGCCGGACGCGCCCACCCCGCCCGGACGGGTCCTCGCCGACCTGGTGGCCGCCGCCGAACCGGGGCTCGTGGCCACCGCCGGGCCGCGCTACTTCGGCTTCGTCGTCGGCGGCGCCTCCCCGGCCGCCACCGCCGCCGACATGCTGGCCGCCGGGTGGGACCAGGTCGCGTTCAACGCGGTCACCTCCCCCGCCGCGGTGGCCGCCGAAGCGGCCGCCGGGACCTGGCTCAAGGACCTGCTCGGCATCCCGGCCACCGCGTCGGTCGGGTTCGTCACCGGCGGGCAGGCCGCCAACACCGCCGGGCTCGCCGCCGCCCGCCACCAGGTGCTCGCCGACGCCGGCTGGGACGTGGAACGACGCGGCCTGTCCGGCGCGCCCGAGGTACGCGTGTTCGCGGGCACGGAGCGGCACGCCACCATCGACAGGTCACTGCGCCTGCTCGGTCTCGGCACCGACGCGCTGCGGGCGGTACCGGCCGGCCCGCAGGGCGCTGTCGACCCGGACGCGCTCGCGGCGGCGCTGCGCGACGCCGGTCCCGGACCGACGATCGTCTGTCTTCAGGCGGGCAACGTGAACACCGGCGCGTGCGACGAGCTGCGCCGCGCCTGCGACCTGGTCCACCGGCACGGCGGCTGGGCGCACGTGGACGGCGCGTTCGGGCTGTGGGCGGCGGCGAGCCCGTCGACCCGGCACCTGGTGGACGGGCTGGAAAACGCCGACTCGTGGGCCTGCGACGGCCACAAGTGGCTCAACCTGCCGTACGACACGGCGTTCGCGTTCTGCGCCCGGCCCGACGCGCACGCGGCGGCCATGTCGTACGCGGCCGCGTACCTCGTGGGTTCCGGTGGTGTGCCGGCGGGCGCGGACCTGACCGCGGAGTCCTCCCGCCGCGCCCGTGGCTTCGCGGTCTGGGCCGGCCTCCGGGAGCTGGGCCGCGACGGCGTCGCCGCGCTCGTGGAGCGATGCTGCGCGCTGGCCCGGCGGTTCGCCGACGGGCTCACCGCAGCCGGGTTCGAGGTGGTCAACGACGTGGTGCTCAACCAGGTGCTCGTCGGGTTCGGCGACGACGCGCGCACCGACCGGGTGGTGGCCGCGGCGCAGGCCGACGGGACGTGCTGGGTGGGCGGGACGACCTGGCGGGGACGGCGGCTGATGCGGATCTCGGTGTCGAACGCGACCACGACGGAGGCGGACGTGGACCGGTCGGTGGCGGCCATGATCCGGCTGGCCCGCACGGGCACCGGCGAGGTGGTTCACTGAGGACCGTGACGTGGCGGCGGGCGGCTTCGACGGTGGCGGTGCTGGTCCTGGCCGTGGCAGCCGCCGGTGGCTGGCGCTGGTGGCGCCAGCACCCGCCGTACGGGCCGGAGGCGCTGCATCTGCGCTCCTCGCTGGAGTTCGTCACCCATGACGAGGCCCAAGTCGCGCTGGGGTCGGCATACCAGGCGCCGGTGACGTACGACGGCGACCAGCTCGTGCTGGGCCGCGTGTCGTGGCAGGAGCCACCGGCGCCCCTGGACGGCGGGTACTTCGCGTTGTTCCTCGTCGACAAGCGCACCGACCTCAAGCCGTCGGTGTTCGCGGTGGCAGCGCCGCAGGAGAGCGTCGGCATGGGCAGCGCCGGTGTGGAGAACAGGATCCCCGACCGCTACCCCTGGTTGCGCGGCGCGGGCGACATCCGGGTCGGCGAGAACGAGTGGCTCAGCGCCGGCAGCAGGCTGTCGATCATCGACACGCTCGCCTCACCCCTGACATTCGTCGTCCTGTTCCCACATCTGGAGCGGCACGAGCGGGCGCACCCGATCGCCACCGCGCCGGTGACGTTGCCGGACCTGCTGCTGGCGCTCGTCTACATGGGACCGGACGGTCAGGTGTACTGGGCGCAGCGGCTGCAGGGCTGACCCGCTCCGGAGCCTCACGGGCATACACGCACCGCGATCGGTTGGTAGCGTGGCGCTGTCGCAGTCCCCTGGGGAGGGTCGTCATGTGGACGGACGAGGCCGCGCTGGACGCGGCGGCGTGCCGGCTCGACGAGTGGGAGTCGTCGCTGGGCGACCGGGCCGCACGCGCCCGCGCCCTGTCCGCCCGCACACAGGCGTTGACCGGCACCGCCCGCAGCGCCGACGGGCTGGTCGAGGTCACCGTCGACGCGTCCGGGCTGCCCACCGACGTACGACTGGACGAGCGTGTCCGGCAGCACTCCGCCGCGCACACCGCCCGGCAGATCCTGGTGGTCACCCGGGCCGCCCGGGCGGACCTGCTGCGTCGGCTCACCGAGGCGACCACCGAAACGTTCGGCGCGGACGACCCGGCCGCGACGGCGATTGTCGAGTCGCACCGGCGACGGCTCGACCCCGATCCGGGCACACCGGATGCAGCCCGGTGACGGCCTCCAGGTCGACCCGGACGACCTGAACGCGCACGCCGCGCCCCTCGGCCACCGCGCCGACAGCATCGACACCGCCCGGCAGGCCGGCGAGCACGTCCGGCTGAGCGCCGACGCGTACGGGCAACTCTGCGCGATCATGCCGGTCCTGCTCGACGGCCTCCAACGGACCCTGACCGACGGCATCGGCACCGCCGCCACCTCGGTCCGGGACACCGCGGACAGGGTGCGAGCGAGCGCGGAGCGCTACCGCGCCTCAGACGCGCGCGCCGCGCACCTGCTCGACCGGCTGCGGCAGCAGAGGTGAGCACGAATCCGCTGGTCGCCGACCCGGCGGACACCGGACCGAGCCCGTGGGCCGGGGTGTGGATCTGCGAGGACATCGAACTCATCGCCCAGGGCGTACGCACCGGCAGCTGGATCGACAGCAGCCTCGGCGTGGTCAGCGCCGGCCTCGACGCGCTCGCGCTCGTCTCCGACCCGGCCGGGGCCCTCCTCCAGTACGGCATCGCCTGGCTCATCGAACACGTCAAGCCGCTCAGCGAGGCCCTGGACTGGCTCGCCGGCGACCCCGCCGAGATCACCGCGCACGCCCAGACCTGGCGCAACGTCGCCGCGTCACTGCGCGACGACGCCGCCGAGCTGACCCACGCCGTACGCGCCGAGGTGGCCGGCTGGACCGGCGCCGCCGCCACCGGCTACCGCCGCTGGGCGGGCGAACAGCAGCAGGCCATCACCGGGCTGGCGCAGGGCGCAGAGGCGATGGCCGCGATCACCGAAGGCGCCGCCGGCCTGGTCGCGGCCGTGCGGCTGCTGGTCCGCGACGCCATCGCCGCCTGCGTGTCCCGCCTGATCGTGTACGCGACCGAACTGGTCGCCACGGCCGGGCTGGCGACGCCGCTGGTGGTCGAGCAGGTGACCACGACAGTGGCGTCGTGGGCGGCGCGGATCGGGCGGTTGTTGCGGGGGTTGCTGGCGAGCCTGCGGCGGCTGATGCCGGAGGTACGGCGGCTGGGTGAGCTGATCGAGAAGCTGAAGGAGGCGCTGAGCCGCCTTCTGGGTCGTCGCTCCCCTGAGGTTCCAGGTGGCGGATCCGCCAAACCGGACGGCCCGCACGGGTCGAGGCCCGCCGACTTCGATCCGGGCCGACACCACGGCCCGCTCGGTGACGAGTTCCACCCGGGGGTGCACGATCCTCGGGCGCTTTTCGAAAAGAAGGAGCGGGCGATCGCGGACCGTCTCGCCGGCGACGGTGAGATGGTCCATCCGAGGGAACGAATAGACGACGCCCACAAGATGAAGAATCCCGATGCGATGGTGCGGACTGGTCCGGAGGATCCCGGTGTGATCACCGAGTTCAAGACACTGGTCGGGTCAGGCAGCAGTAGCGTACGGCGGAATATCCTTGAGGCGGGTGAACAGGCAGGATCCGACGGGGTCGCGGTCCTCGACGGTCGTAACGTCGGTTTGACGGAGGAGGATGCGCGCCGCGGCTACGGCCGGGCGGCCGGACAGGCCCGTGTTCATGACCAGCAGATGCCGGCGACGGTACGCATCATCCTCGGCGACGGCCGCATCATCGATCTTCCCTAGGAGCCGGACGGCGCATGTCCACCTTCGAGCACATCTTCATCCACACCAATCTGACGCCCGAGGGTGTGGCGGCTGAACTCGCCGCCCGCATGCACGTGGAGTTCAGCCGAGACGACGAGGGCAAGGTGTACCTCAGTCGACCGGCCTCGGACGGACGGCCCGGCGTCGTCGGCGGCGAGTTGTCAGCCAACCCTTACAGCTACCCCTTTGACGAGCCGGAGGAGGAGTCCGTCATCGACGGCTACAGCCTCGTGTGGGACCTCGGCTACAGCCGACGGGACGGCGAGGTGCAGCGTGACGAGGCACGACGTTTGTTCATCGAGTTGACCGCGGTGAGCCCCTGGCCGGTGCTTCTCCTGCATGGCCTCGACCTGCTTGTCGCGGCCTGGGACCCCCGGTCGGGTTACCGGGACTTCCCGCCCGGCACCACGCCCGATATCGCAGACCGTGCGCTCTGGGAGAAGCACCGCCGGCCGTCGGGAGCCTGAAGGGAGGCGGTACGGCATCGCAGCCAGCATAGTTACAGCGCACCGGATCGAATTCCTCAGCCTACGGACGCCATTCACCGTCATGGTCGGGACAGTCGAACCGGACCGTGATCTCACGCATCTCGTCCCTACACGGGGTCGGGCGTTCGTAGCCCAGAGCAGTCGCCGGGAACGTGATCGCTTCGGTGCCGCATCCAGAACACGACGTCGAGCACCCGCAGCCGACTGACCAGGGCCGGCAACTCGGCGTCCCGACGCAGGGTGTCGAGCTTCTCCCTCAAGACTCCGCCCTCTTCGCCGAGCTTGCCGTGTAGCCACCGCCAAAAGCCGGTCCGTGTGCCGTAGGCGCAGGAGACGACGGTGTCGTAAACCGGCACGAGCGACGGCCGTTTCCGGGCGAGCAGTTTGCCAGCGGTCACCCAACCGATGCCGTCCGCGGCACAGAGGCGATTCCACAGGGAGCTCGCAGCACCAGCATCGACGATGTACTGCAGCGCCGCCGCGTTCCCCAGTTCGACATCATTCGGGATGTCGACCAATTGGGCGGTCACTTCCCGGCCGAGTTGGCCCCGCAGCAGGTTGAGCCGCTGTCTCGCCGGGATGCACACGCCGAGCAACTCGACCGCGACCACGTCTTCAGCGGTGACCACGTACGCGACCTCGGGACGGGACCCGCCCCCGCCGAGCACATCGAACTGCCCGCCGGTGAAGGCCGACTCGCCGGCTGAGTGGAAGTACCGACGAAGGTCATCGACCGAAGCCGGGGCATTCAGCACGGCGAGGATCTCATGCAAGGTGAGGGGTTGATTCACTTCTCTTTTCCTCTCAGGCACCGGCGGGCGTATCACGCTTCACTCGTCAGGGCCTGCGCGTAGAACCATCGGAGGTGCTCGACCAACGTCTCCCGGGCGGCCGCGTCCGCGAGTACGTCAAGGGAGAAGCCCGGACGCAGCGCGAGCTTTGCGGCGGCGATCTTCACGCCCGGCAGCTCGTTCAACCGCTGACGGAACTGTTCCCGCAGTGTTATGTCGTCGAATGGAGTTCGGATGGTCAGGTATTGAAAGACAATCTCAAACTTTCCACTCGGATAAATGGTGGAAGGCCAGATGTTGCCAAGTGGATGGGCCTTGTCGCGGGCCATAAGAAAGCATGACGTCTCGCCCCCGGTGCCGTAGAAGAGCTGACCACCCATTCCGACCCACGCCTCGAGCACCGCAACCGTCCCATGCGCGACCTGCGCGTCCTGCAGGTCGGTCAACTGCTCAAGGAAGCGGTCATCCAGCGAGTTGTTCCGCCGGGACCGAGGCCGAAGCAGTTGATCTGACGCGTCCTGCTGGGGCAGTCCGGCGAGCTGGGCCAGCTCCTCCACTCCGATGCGCTGGGCCTGGCTGGCCCGACCATACTTGTCGAATTCCACGCCCTCGTCACGCAGCAGGTCGCGTGGATCGTCATTTCGGCCCTCATCGAGCCAGCGGAAATTAGGAGCCACCACGCCTTCTGCCTGAAGCACCCGGTGTGCGTTGGGCGCACGATGGTTGGCCAGCCGCGCACCGACCGAAACGGGGTGGCTACCGATGAGCGCGGCGAGGTCGCCGTACGCGGTCCAGGAGCCGGCGGGCAGCGCGGCGAGTGCCGTGTTCATGATGTCCCAGGGCACCTCCGACTTGCCGCCTGCCTGTTCAGTCGGCCCGGGCCAGGTGGCGATGATGCGATCTGCGAGGGCATCGGCACGGGCATGGATCTCGGGGCGACCCCAACGCTTCTGCTCGGCGATCTCCCGGCTGAGCGCGATCCCGCTCTTACCCAGTTGGGCCCGCTTCACCAGGAAAGAGCTATTACTCAGCTCCGCGTTGTAGCCGGTCAGGGTGAGATTACCCAAGGTGTGCACCAGTGCCTCATGCACCTCGGCGAAGCTCTCCTCACCTCGCAGGTCCTCGCCGAGCATCTGCTTCCACTCGGCGGTCGGGCTCTGCGGCATGACGTGTTCGATGGTCAGCGTCGTCGGCGAGACTGGCTCCTTGCTACCGTATGATTCTTCGAGCCATTGCAGCACCAACTTGCGCTGGGTGGCGCGGCCATTGAGGTAGAACGGGATCGACCGAACAGCGTCCCGCAGGTTGGCGTCGGTGGCGAAGTACTTTCGTCCCACCGACAGATAGGCGCGTACCGCCTCGTCGACCGACAGGTCCTTCCGCATGTCGGTTACGATGCGCAGCAGCACCCGGTTGATGCTCGCGGTGGCCCGGCCGATGAGCAGACGCCGGACGAAGTAGCTCTCGACATAGAGCATCGCAGAGGCGATCTGGCCGGAGGTCGCGGTCCCCTCCTGCCGACGGTCCAGCAGGTGCAGCAGCAGTGGCAATACGGTGGTGGTGTCCCACGCGTTCAGCCTGGTCAGGCGTCGCCGCACTTCCGGGTCTTGTTCCTCCTCGGGATGCAGGATGGCCCGCAGGAGGGCACCGAGGCCGCAGAATCTGCGCACCTCGTCCTCGATCTCCGTCTCGGTGCGCAGGCCGTTGAGCCGTTCCTGCTGACCAACGTAGGTGTCGGTCTGCTTCGCCTCGGGGTTGCGGTGCACCAGATCGAGCCAGAACAACTGTTCCAGTTCCCCAGAGTCCAGCTGCTTCTGCAGGGGGAACCACAACGAGTCGTAGACCGCTTCGCCACGGGTCGGTAGCCGCATGAACAGGTAATTTCGGAGCAGGTCGGCCTGGGTGAGCTTCAGGCCGGTGTTGTTGAGCGACTCGAAGATCCGATAAACGTTGTCGCCGGCCTTCGCCACGACCGAGACCAGGGACATCCCGGAAATGACGGCATCCTCGATGCGTTCGATGTCCAGCGGATCGTCCGGATCGTCGACGGCGACAAGTTGGGCGGCGAAGAATCGGTACGCCGCGCCCACCTGGTCACTGCCCCCAGCCTGTGGCGTCGCCTCCAGGCACGCCTCGTAGGCAGCCCGGTCTGCCTGAGTGGGAACGAGCTTCAATCGGTGGGCGGGCTTGTACTTGTTGATGAGATATTCCTGGTCGATCCGGTCTCGGTGGCCGAGGTCCTCGTGCTTGGCCCGGTGGTCGCGGATCGCACAGAGCAGGATCGACAGGGTGGTCAGCCGCTGCTGACCGTCCACGACAAGGAACTCCGATACCGAAGGCCCATAAGTGGGGCTGGGCGCGAGCACGAGCGAGCCGATGAAATGCGTGAGGTCCGGGCTCTCGACACGCTCCTCGGCCAACTTGCGGATATCGTCCCACAGTCGCTTGAGCTGCGAGTCAGTCCACGAGTAGGTCCGTTGATAGAGCGGCACCCGATACTGCTTCGCACCCTCGAGCAGCTCACGCAACGTCGTCTCGTGCGCCGAAACCATGCGCCGACTCCTCATCCTCGAAGCTGCATTCTGCAGCCGGCCGCCCGCCTTTGACACAGAGCAGCCACGATAGGCGCGATGTGGAGGAAATCAGCACGACCGCTCTGTCGTACTTGCGACAGGGACGAGTCGGGGCCGCGCCCAGACACAGCGGGCAGGTGTGTTCCTCCCGCAAGCAGGCCCGCTGGGCTGGCCAGCGAGCAAGAGCTGGGCGACCTCCTGCGCTCAGTTGCCGCAGATTGAACTCCAAGCCGAGCTCGCAGGTGAAACGGGTGTGGCAGGACCGGTGGTCGATGGCGAGGTTCCAGGTAGAACAGGTGTCGACCAGAACTCGAAGCTGGCCGGCTCGTGTGCGCTTCGCTGGCGCCGCCTGGTGCGGCACCACACGATCTGAACGCCGCACGCGGCCACGGCATTACGTGTGTCGCGTAACGTTCTCCTTGCTGTGCAAGAAGAACTGGTGTTCGCGCCGGAAGCGCGCCAACCGGTCAAGGCATTGCTCGAGCCGGTCCCGGCCGTGCGGGAGACGGCCGAGGCCGTCCCGGCTGACGGCGTCTTCCAGTTCGAACATGCTCCTCATCTTTCACGCTGTGTTGCCCCGGACGAAGTCTGGCCCGTCGATCCGGGCATCTCTTCCCCCAGCCGATGCAGATGGCTCAGCAGCGCTTCGATCTCGGCCGACGGCGCAGACCCTGAGCCGTAGAGCGCGCTGATGTCGCGCCGTAGCCCCTCCAGCAGTTGCCGCGCCTCGGGCACGTCGCCCAAGCCGGCGACAAGCATGGCGATCTGCTGCCGTAGCGGAAAGAGCTCCGGCGAGTCCGGCGGCATCACCCGCTGTTCTTCGGCGAGGAGCGCCCGCAGTTCTCGCAACGCCTCGGTCGCCTCGCCCAGCTCCGCCTGGCAGCTCGCCGCCTGCTGCCGGCACTGCCAGATCAATTCCTCGTCCGGCACGGGACGCTTGGCGAGATCGACGACGAGCCGCTGAAACTCCGGAAGCGCCTGCCGGAACGCCCCGGCCAGGACGTACAGGTTGGCCAGGTTGAGCCGCAGCTCCAGGACTCGCGGTTGCCTGGCGGCGTGCGCGCCGCTGATCGGCCGCAACACCGATTCGAGCAGCTCGGCGGCCTGGGTGAACCGCTCTTCCTCGGCAAGCTCCCAGGCCCTCTCCTCCACCTCGGCGAGCTGGTCGAGCGACGGCGGCTCGACGATCTCTGCCGCTGCTCGTGGACGGACGATGTCGATGCGCGTCGGCGGCAGCGGTGAACGGGGCGGCAACGGCCCGAACGGATACCGGTACGGCATTGTCGGGTCCACCCGCTGCCCGTCCGCCACAGTCGGGGCAGCGTCGGCTGCCTTCTCGGCATCGACCGCTCCGAACGGCGCCAGCAGCTCGTAGACCTCGGCCGCCGACTCGGGCCGGTGCTGCGGGTCCTTGGCAAGCAGCCGTACGAGGAGGTGCACCAGGACGTCCGGCACGCCCGCGCGGTGCTCCTGCACTGACGGGACGGGGTCGTTCAGGTGCCGGTGCAGCATGCCGAGTGGGTTGTCGGCCCGGTACGGCGGCTTGCCGGTGAGCAGCTCGAACAACACGCAACCGAGTGCGTAGAGGTCGGTGCGGGGACCTACGGCACTGTTGAGCGCCTGCTCGGGAGCCATGTAGGTGGGCGTGCCCAGCGTGTGCCCGGTGGCGGTCAGCCGGGGTACCTCCGGCCCAAGCAGGGCGGCCACCCCGAAGTCGAGGACCTTGACGGCGCCGCTGGGGGTCACCATGACGTTCTGCGGCTTCAGGTCACGGTGCACGAGCGAGGCCGCGTGCGCCACCGCCAGTACCGAGCAGATCTGTGTGCCGATGGCGGCGGCCCACGGCACGGCGAGCCATCCGCGTTCGGCGATCAGATCGGACAAAAGCACGCCCGGCACGAGCTGCATGACGATGTAGAGGTCGTCGCCGTGGTGGCCGACGTCGTGCACGCTCGGCACCCCGGGGTGGTCCAGGCGGGCGGTGACCCGTGCCTCACGGATGAACCGGTCGACAGCGGTGTCGCGGTCGCCATCGGGTACGGCGAGCTTACGCAGGAACTTGATGGCGACGGGCCGGTCCAGCTTCTCGTCGAAGCCCGCCCACACCTCCCCCATACCGCCGTGACCGATCGGATACGTCAGTTCGTATCGATCGGCTACTCGTTCCTGCGCCTGCATTCGTCTCCCCCGGCAGTCCTGTCAGATGACACCGACGAGTCGTCGGCTAGTACCGCTCGCCATAGATGTTGAGCAACTCCTGGTAAGCCTCTCGGACCGCATCGTCCGCACCGGGATCGTGTGCCGCGTTCTCGGCAGCCACGGCGGCGAGTTCGAGCGCGTTACGCACCCGGGTCAGTTCCGACTCCGTCTCGTCCCACAGCGTTGTCACGCGCTGCCGCTGTTCCGCCAGCGCCTTCCCCACGCTGCTCGTCGAATCCTCCGCCGCCGGGCCGGGCTGCCGGCGCCCCATCTGGGTACGCAACTGCTGGCGGCGGCTGAGCACGTCGCTCGCCTCCCAGAGCGCCTGCGCCAGGATCTGCCCACCCTCTGCCGCATCCATCACGCGGTCCACCTCGGGCAGTGCCCGGCCGGCCCGCTCCGCCAGCTCCACCAGGTCGAGGAAGTCTCGCCGGTCGTCGGCGTCGGTCAGGGTGCGGTGCAGGGCCGGAAAAGCCGCCTGGTCGGGCGCCTCGATCTGCGGTGGCGGCTTCGTCAACGTGATCGCGGCTAGCCCGCAGACCAGCAGAAGCGCGACCAGAAACAGCACGACAGGCAGTGGTGCGCCCGCGAAGAAGAGCACGGCGGAGAAGATCACCGTAGCGGTGCAGAGCACGAGGACGCCGGGCAGTTTCGACGGCTCCGGGGTGGCCGGGACCGCTCGCAGGTCGGTGATGCTGCCCCATTCGTGCCGGCGTGACGAGCGGGTCACTTTCAGCGCAGTGAGCGCTGTCGTGACCTGGGACTCGTTCACGGCGATCCAGAGGTGGAAGGTGGACGTGGACGGGGACAACCGTCCTCCTCTCGGCGAGTCTCGGTTATGCGATGCCCTTGCGGCGGCGGATCATCTGGTACGCCTGCCGGCGTGCGAACTCGTTGAGCTGCGACCGCAGGCTCTCGTCGTCGAGGTAGCGCTGCATCAGCTTGCCGTTGTCGTCGTGGCGGGACAGGATCACGTCCTCGATCCGCTTGTCGCAGACGACGCCGAAGTTGCTCTCGTCGTTGACCAGCGCGGCGGCTTCCAGCGTGCCGTCCTCCGCGAGGGCGACGATCTGCTGCTCGACCCAGACCTTGTCGGCCTCGCCCAGGCCGATACCGAACCGGTCGTTGAACACGTCGATCAGCTCCGAGAGCGCGACCTTCTCCGGGTCGTGCTGCGAGCCGACGCCACCACCGACGAAGCCGGGCAGCATCTGTTCCCCCTCGGGGGTCAGCGAGGCGTCGTGCTCACCGGTCTTGCTGACCCGCAGGTGGGTCAACTGCACCTCGCCGATGTCGACGGACGGGTCCTGCCGTCGCGGGAGCCGGTTGAGCAGCGCCCGACCGTACAGGTAGAGCCGCTCCAGGTCCTCGTCGTGGTAGGGCACCACCTGGCTGAGGAACGCGTACATCCGGGTGTAGTCGCGCAGCGCGGACCGGAAGCCGTCCGCGGCCTCCGGGTCGTCGGCGGCCAGGGCGTTGAAGCGCTGGACGGCCGGCTCGGTGAAGCGGTAGAGGGCGGCGTGGGCCCGCTGGAGGCCCGTCTCCGTGGTCGCCTTCCGCTCCGCCGCGAGCAGGGCCTCGGCGTACGCCTGCATCTCCGAGTCGACGAGGACCGGGTAGCCAGTGACGGCGTTCTGCGCGGTGTAGAGCAGGTTCGGGTCGGTGGGGGTGGTGGCGGCGGTCTCGAAGTACGGCTTGAACTGCTCGGCGATGTCGCCGGCCTCGTTGACGAAGTCGAGAACGAACACGTCACCCTGGCTCTTGAGCGGGTGGGTGCGGTTGAGCCGGGACAGGGTCTGCACCGCGGCGACGTTCTTGAGCAGCTTGTCGACGTACATGGTGGTGAGCAGCGGCTGGTCGAAGCCGGTCTGGTACTTCTCGGCGACGACCAGGATCTTGTACTCGGTGTCCTGCTTGGCCTTCGGCGTACCGGCGTGCTTGTCGTCGGCGGCGGTGTAGCCGAACCTGCCGGGTAGCTCACCCTCGCCGAAACCGTTGATCCGCGCCTCGGTGTGCTCGACGCCGTCGACCTCCAGATCACCGGAGAACGCCACGAGGGAGTCGCAGCCCACGTAGCCCTGCATCTCGACGTACTTCTTGATGGCGGTGTGCAGGCGGACGGCGGCCTCGCGGGAGCCGGTGACCACCATGGCCTTGGCGCGCCCGCCGAGGCGCGGTGCGGTGTGCTTGCGGAAGTGCTCGACGATGATCTCCGCCTTCTGTGCCTGCATGGTGGGGTGCAGGCTGGCGAAGCGGGCGAGCTGGGCGCCGGCCTTCTTCGGGTCGACCTCCGGGTCGTCGGGGTTGGCGTTAGCCAGCTTCCAGTACGACTTGTAGGTGAGGTAGTTGCGCAGCACGTCGAGGATGAACCCCTCGTCGATGGCCTGCCGCATCGAGTACGTGTGGAACGGTTGCGGGTTGCCGGTGACCGGGTGCGGCGTGCCGAACAGTTCGAGCGTCTTCGGCTTCGGGGTGGCGGTGAACGCGAAGTACGACAACGTCTCGTGCCGGCCCCTGGCCAGCGCCGACGCCGTGAGCAGGTCACCGGACTCGTCGACGTCGTCGCTGCCGAGCTTGAGCAGCACCTTCTTCAGCGCGGCGGCCGAGTCGCCGGACTGCGACGAGTGCGCCTCGTCGACGATGACCGCGAACCGCTTCCCCTTGAGGCCCTGCACCTGGTTGAGCACGTACGGGAACTTCTGCATCGTGGTGATGACGACCTTGGCCGTCTCACCCTGAAGCGCGGCGGCGAGCTGCGCGGAGTCCTTGTCGATCCGCTGCACCACGCCGGGCACGTGCTCGAACTGGAACACGGTGTCCTGCAACTGCCGGTCGAGGACGACCCGGTCGGTGATGATGATGACCTTGTCGAAGACCGGCTCGTTGGGGCGCAGCCCGTCCTTGGCGGTGTCGGGCGCGGTGTGCAGGCTGGACAGCCGGTGCGCCAGCCAGGCGATGGTGTTCGACTTGCCCGACCCAGCCGAGTGCATGACCAGGTAGTTGTGACCCGATCCGTGCCGGGCCGCATGGTCGGTGAGCTGGGTGACCGCGTGCCACTGGTGGTAACGCGGGAAGATCAGCGCCTTGGATTCCTTGTCGTAGTGCAGGAACCGCCGGACCAGGTCCATGAAAACGTCGGGGTCCCAGATCTGCTCCCAGAGATAGGAGCTGCGGTAACCCTTGTCCGTAGCCGGCGGGTTGCCGGCGCCACCGGACACGCCGGGCCCGTTCGACCCGGTGTTGAACGGTAGAAACCGGGTCTTCTCCCCCGCGAGCTTCGTCGTGACGAAGACCAGGTCAGGGTCGACGGCGAAATGTACGAGGGTACGCCGAGCGAAGATCAGTTCCTTCGGGTCGCGGGTCTTGCGGTACTGCTCCTTGGCGTCCTCGACGGTCTGGCCGGTGAGCGGGTTCTTCAGCTCGGCGGTTGCCAACGGAATGCCGTTGACGAAGAGAACCAGGTCGAGGGTGTTGTTGTTGCTTGTCGAGTACGCGAGCTGACGGGTGACGGTGAGACGGTTGGCGCGGTAGAGCTTGAGCGCGTCGTCGGTGATGGCGTGGGCGGGCTTGAAGTAGGCGAGACGGATGAGCACGCCCTTGTCCTTCACGCCACGGCGGAGGACGTCGAGTGGGCCGCGCTCATCGATCTGCTTGGCGAGGTGCTGGGCAAACTGCCGCTGCGCCTCGTCCGGGTTGTTGCCGTGGTAGGCCAGAAGCTTCGCCCACTCGTCCGGCTGGGTAGCGCCGATGAACGCGAGCAGCTCGGCGGGGTCGAGTCCGAGTTGGGGCCTGTAGGTGCTGCCGTTGCCCCGCAGCCAGCCCGAGCCGAGCAGCTGACCCTCAATTGCTGCCTCGAACGCCTGCTCCTGCGGAACCGGGCTCATACGTCCATCCCCCCCGCAGTCGTGACCTCGACCTGTCCGGTGACGGCCGCGGTGATCAGTGCCTGTCGCCGCTCCGTCAGATGATTGATCCTCCGCGAAAGCGCTGACCGCATGGCCGCCGCTCGATCCCATTCCCTGTCAATCTTCTGCACAATTTCGCGTTGCTCATGTAGGTCTGGAGCAGGGATCCTGAGGCCGCGAACGATATCCTGGCTAATATTCGGCTGACCCCCGCCAGACGCCAGCCGGATGATCTCCGACCGGTGGGAGAGAAACCAATAGAAGGCAAATCTTGTGTCGACGAGAGTCGCTTGGGACAACACGCAGCACGCCTGATTGACGCAAGCTTCGGTTTCGAGCATACCGACCCGACCAATCGTAGCCCCGTACATCGCGACTATGAGGGAACCGGGCCTATAGAGAGCTAGGGTCGGATACTCCCGCAGAGCCAACCTAGACACCCGACGATTGACAGCAGTGACAGGACCGTCACGCAGATCGCCGGTGTTTACCCACGGAACATCACCCTCAAAATAAGTAGCCTCGCTCGACTTGGGTGTAGTTCCGCTTCCGGTTCGAAAGACACGCCCAACGCGATTTAAAGCCCATCCGGACGCGACCTTGGGCATCCAAGGTACACCAGTTTCTACGTGGTCAATCGAGCGCAGGGTGCCGGTCGTCATGGCCCGGCATAACTCGACTAGACGCTCGTCCATGAGGGACAGTTGCTGCAACGATAAAGCTGACAGCCTGTCTAGCACGGCAACCTTTGCGTCGAGCAAGTCGGCGATGCGGCGCTGCTCCTCAATCGGCGGCATTGGAATCGGTGCGGATGCGAGCCGTTCGCCTACAAGTTCAATCTGGTTTGTTGCTCCCACGATAAGTGCCGAGTAGATGTAGTGCTGAAACGGATCCGAGGATAAATAATAGTATGCGAACCGGGGATGAAGCACGTCTGGCCGCACTCTGACACGGGTCACATGACCATCGGCCATCGCCACACGGCGATCGGGCGAGCCCGTAAAGTAGCCCACCCGGCCTAACGTGCCTCGACCTGTCGAATTGATCAGGACGTCACCCGGACGCAGCAGCCCCTTCAGGTTTGCAGGGTTGCCACCGAAGGCGTGGAAGCGGGCCCGGCTCCAATCAAGACCCCCCGGCTGGTTTGCTGCCTGGCTTACCGCCCAGACCGGCCCATCCTCCACATAGTCTGGAGCAGATCCTCGACTAATGGAAAGGGCAGCGCGCTTCAGGGGCCACCATCTCCAGGAGGCCGGTATGCGCAGCCCGGCAAGTCCAACGCTCACCTCGTCACCTCGCCGAGCAAACTCTGAATCTCAGCCTCAAGAGCCTTGATCTCGGCGTCAATCTCCGCGAGCGGCCGGGGCGGCGCATATACGTAGAAATATCGCGTAAAAGGGATCTCATAGCCGACCTTGGTCTTGTTCTCGTCGATCCAAGCGTCAGGGACGTGCGGCAGCACCTCGCGTTCGAGGTAGTAGTGGATGTCCTCTTCGAGCGGGACGTTTTCGTTGTCGCGCAGGTCGGTATCCGGCAGCGGCTTGCCCTTGCGGTCGGTCTGCACCTCCCCCTCGGGTGAGCTGACCGAGAACGCCTCCCACACCGCCTTCTCCACTGCTGTCGGCAGCTTCCCCAGTCCGTTCAGCTTCATCGCGAACTCGGCGCGCGTCGCAGACGATGTACCGATCAGCGACTTCGCCGCCGCCAGCAGCGACTCCCGCTCCGCGTACTTGAGCACCGCCTTCGCCTCCGCGAGCAGCGCGACCGTCTCCTCCGTGACCTCGAAGCGCAGCCGCAGCGGGCGCTCGACGGTGATCCGCTGGTAGCCGAAGTCCGTGGTCTTGAAGACCTTCACCTTGGCGTGCTGCGGGTGCTCCGCATCGTCCGCGATGGCCAGCGCGTTCACGTACGCCCGGGTCAGCTCGGCGATGTGCTCGTCGGTGAGCATCTTGCGCTTGTCGCCGAGGCTCTTGCGCATCTTCGTCCAGTAGTCGCGGCCGTCGAGCAGCACGACCTTCCGACGGCGAGCCGGCGCCTTGCGGTTGGTGAGGATCCAGAAGTACGTGGAGATGCCGGTGTTGTAGAAGAGCTGGTCGGGCAGCGCGACGATGCCCTCCAGGAGGTCGTTCTCCAGGATCCAGCGGCGGATCTCCGACTCACCGGAGCCGGCTGCGCCGGTGAACAGCGGCGAGCCGTTGAAGACGATCGCCAGGCGGCTGCCACCGTCCTCGGGGCGCTTCATCTTCGAGATCATGTGCTGGAGGAAGAGCAGCGAACCGTCGTTGATCCGGGGCAGGCCGGCACCGAAGCGGCCGGCGTGGCCGCGGGCCGCTTCGTCCTTGACGAACTTCTCGACCTTCTTCCACTCGACCCCGAACGGCGGGTTGGCGAGCATGTAGTCGAACCGCTCGCCCTCGTGGCCGTCCTGGTTGAACGAGTTCCCGAAGGCGATCTTCGTCGGGTCGCCGCCCTTGAGCATCATGTCGGAGCGGCAGATCGCGTAGGTCTCGCCGTTGAGCTCCTGCCCGTACACCTCGACGGTGGCGTGCGGGTTGTGGGCCTGGATGTGCTCCTGCGCCTCGGTGAGCATGCCGCCGGTGCCGCAGGCCGGGTCGTAGATCTTGCGGACGATACCCGGGGTGACGAGGTCGTCCTCGTCGGGCGCCAACAGCAGGTTGACCATAAGCCGGATGACCTCACGCGGCGTGAAGTGCTCACCCGCGGTCTCGTTACTGATTTCCGAGAAGCGGCGGATCAGATCCTCGAAGACGTAGCCCATCTGGTGGTTGGACACCACGTCCGGGTGCAGGTCCACTTCTGCAAACTTGGCAACCACCTGGTAGAGCAACCCGGCTTCGGCGAGCCGGCTGATCTGGGCGTCGAAGCCGTACTTATCCAGCACGTCGACCGCGCCCGGCGAAAACCCGCCGATGTAGGCGCGCAGGTTGAGCGCCACGTGGTCTTGGTCGCCGAACGAGGTCTTGAAGGACAACTCGCTGGTGTTGTAGAACGGCAGTCCGGCTGCCCTCCGCAGCACCGGTTCCATGTTCTGCACGCCGGCGTCCTGGAGCTGCTGGTACCGGGCGAGCACCGCGTCCTTCGTCGGCTCCAGCACGCAGTCCAGCCGTCGCAGCACTGTCAACGGAAGGATCACACGTCCGTACTCGGACTGCTTGTAATCGCCGCGAAGCAGGTCGGCCACAGACCAGATGAAGTTGGCCAACTCTTGGTGCTTGGTGCTCACCAGTTTCCTTTCGATTGCCTTAAGACAAGCAGTATCACTGCCGTCCTGCATCGTTGTAGTCGCCCACTCGGCCGAAACGATCAACCGAGCGTCAGCGTGTCGTCTCAGGCGGAGGATGCACGGCGGGCCACCGGCCCGCAGGCTTCCGCATCTGTCACCAGAACGCCGCCCCCGCGTCGGATATCTGACGGAAGGAAGATCCGCCGGGGAATCACCCGGGGCCATCCGCGGGGCGGACCGCGCCACGGGCCAACCCGTCGGCCGTGAGCTGCACCAGCTCCGCCCCGAGCGTCGCCGCCTGCCGCAGCGCCGACTCGAACGCGTGCAGCCGCCGGAACGCCTCCCCGTACGCCTGCTGTTCCTCCCGCGCCACCCGCCGCACCTGCGCCCGCCGCACGTCGAACCGCAGCGTCCCCGACAGGCTCGACGCCTGCCGCTCATTCGTCGACGTCCGAAGCTGGCCCGCCAGGAACCACGAGTCCAAGGCGGCGGAATTCGGCCGCAGCAGATACAGGTTGCGCCCCAGCAGCGCGCCATCGGTCGTCACCACCCGTGCGACGAGCTGCCGCGCGATCATCGGCACCACCACGTCCCCGGAGGCCAGGACGATCTCCTGCCCGAGCCGCCCGTCGTCGCGGCCCGAGGGTTCGCCGCCGCCGAGCACGTCCGGCACGGTCAGCACCGGCCTACCGTCGCCGGTCGGCTCACCGTCGTCGCCGGAGGCAGCGCCCCGGATCGGTCCGAGAAGCTGCAAAGCGCCGGCCCGGACCAACTCGCCGACCGTGAGGAACTCCCCCTGGCCCCCGTCGGCTGCGGGCGTCACCTGTGGCATCAGTGTGGGCAGGTCGGCGACGACGGCGGCGAGGCGCTCGCGTGTGCGTACCAGATGTTCGCCTGTCGCCTCGCCCGCGACGGCGGGCTGGCGACGCGCGGGGGTGAGGTCGACGTCGTCGTCGAGCAGTTCGATGACGTCGGCGGCGCGGGCGTAGCCGGGCTCGTCCACCTCGCCGTCGGCGGTGAAGGCCCGCCAGGTCTCCAGGATGCGGGAGTGGTCGCCGGTGGCGGCGTCGACGAACAGCGTCCGCGCCGGCAGCGGCGCGTCGGCGGGCGGGCGGCGCAGCACCCACAGGTGCAGGGGTACGCCGTGCGGTGCCGCCGCCCCCGGTGGCAGCGCGACGACGGCGCGCAGCGCGCCGCGGCGCAGCAGTTCCTTGCGGATGCGGCGGCCGGCGCGGCGGCCGGCCACGGCGGGGGGCATGAGGAGTACGGCGTGGCCGCCGGGGCGCAGGTGGGATAGCGCGTGCTGGACCCAGGCGAGTTCCGGCTCGGTACGTGGGGTGGTGCCGACGATCCAGCGGGGGTCGTGGCCGAGTTCCTCGTCGCCCCAGTTGCTGGCGCCGAAGGGCGGGTGGCAGACGACCGCGTCGAACGTGCGCCCCTGGTAGTCGTCGGCGCGCAGTGAGTCGCCGGTGCTCACCTCGCCTGGTACGTCGCGCAGCGCCAGCCACAGTCCGGCGAGCCGGGCGAGGTCGGGGTCGAGTTCCTGCCCGTACGCGGAGGTGCAGCCGGCGCGGACGGCGGCGCGCAGTGTGGCGCCGGTGCCGGCGGCGGGGTCGAACACGGAGCCGCCGGCGACGGCGGCGAGCCCGGCCATCAGGTCGGCGATGTCGTCGGGGGTGGCGAAGGGGCGGCCCGGTCCGGGGGCGGAGAAGCGTTGCCAGAGCGCGTCGAAGGCGCCCTGTGGGCCGAGTTCGTCGGCGAGCGCGTCGACGTCCGGCAGCAGCGCCTTGAGCTGCGGGTCCGCCGGACGGGCAGGTCGTTGGCCGCGTTGCCGGGCGAGCAGCCGGGCCCCGACGGCGGCGAGCCCGGCGGCCGGTGAGGCGCCGGCCGGGGCGAGGTGGCGCCAGAGCCGGTCGGCGGTGGCGAGTTCCGGGAGCTTGCCCTGGGCGTGCAGCCAGCGTTCGACCTGGGCGAGGTCGAACTCCGGGCTGGTGGCGCTGCCGCCGACCGGGTCGGGGAAGTCGCCGTGCCGTTTGCGCCAGTTGCTGACGGCGGCCCGGCCGACACCGGCGAGCCGGGCGATCTCCGCTGCGGTGATTGTCGGTGTCTCCTGCACGTTCGGAGTGTGTCACATCTGTCAAGCATGATGCTTGTTGACACCGTTCACAGATGATGCTCTTATTGACGCCGCCACGTTCACAGCAGGAGGAAAACGATGCGAAAGACCACCACGCTCGCCCTGATCGCCGGCGCCCTCGTCGCCCTGGGCTGCGGCGCCGGCACCACCGACGACACCACCGGCAGCAAGGCGGAATCCGGCACCGAGGCCGCCGCCGGCAAGGTCGACGGCGGTAAGGCGGACGCCGGCAAGCCCGAGGACAAGCCGAAGACCGCGAAGATCGGCCAGCCGGCCCGCGACGGCAAGTTCGAGTTCACCGTCAAGTCCGCCAAGTGCGGCGTCGGCAAGGTCGGCACGTCGATGGTCGGCGCCACGGCGCAGGGCCAGTTCTGCCTGGTCACGCTGAACGTGAAGAACATCGGCAAGGAGTCGCAGATGTTCGACGGCAGCAGCCAGAAGGCGTACGCGGCCAACGGCACCGAGTACTCCGCCGACGGCTCGGCCGGCCTCTACGCCAACAAGAACGCCGAGACGTTCCTCAACGACATCAACCCCGGCAACCAGGTCACCGGCGTGGTCGTCTTCGACATCCCCAAGGGCGTCAAGCTCGCCCGCCTGGAGCTGCACGACTCGCCGTTCTCCGGCGGCGTGACCGTCTCGCTGAACTGACCAGCCACCGCTGCGGGGCGGGCCGCACCCGCCCCGCACCCCCGACCCCGAGAGGAACCGCAATGTCCGACCCGACCCAGCCCGCGCCGCCCGACCGGACCGGCGACGCGACGATGCCGAACCCGCCCGCCGCAGCGAACCGCCCCGCAGACGCGCGTCCCCTCGTCGCCGGCGGCGTCGTGCTCGCTCTCGCGATCAGCGGCGTCATCCTGGCCGGCGCGCTCACCGAGGACGACGAGCCGCAGCCGGTCACCGCTGCTCAGCGCAGCACCGTCCCCGCCTCGGCGTCCCCGTCCGCCGCGCCGACCACGGCGGCCCCGACCACCGCCGCGCCCACCCCGGCCGCGCCGGCCACCACCGAGCCGCCGGCGCCGTCGCCCACTCCAAAGCCGAAGGTCGTGAAGGGACGCGGCGACGACGTGGTGCGCATCCCCGACCTGACCGACCTCGCGGTCGTCAAGTTCACCTGCCGGTGCAACAGCAACACGGTGCTCAAGAGCGACGGCGACGGGCTGCTCGTCAACGAGATCGGGTCGTACACCGGCAAGCGGTGGATCAACGTGGAGGACGGCTCGCTGACGACGCAGTTCGAGATCGAGGCCAGCGGCTCGTGGACGCTCACCATCGGCACTGTCGCGCAACTGGCCACCACGTCGGAGACCGGAAAGGCGTCCGGCAAGGGTGACGACGTGCTGCTGCTCGGCGGCGACGCCACCGCCGTGCGGATCACCCACCGGCGCGGCTCGTCCAACTTCGTCGTCCATGCGTACTCCCTGGACGACGGCGAGGGGGGCCTGCTCGTCAACGAGATCGGCGCGTACTCCGGCGTCCGCCCGCTCACCACGCCCGCGCTCGTGCAGATCACCGCCGACGGCAACTGGACCATCGCGCCGGCCTGACCCCCGCCCTCCCATACCCGTCAGGAGCAAGTATGCGACCCGATGAGTTCCGCCACGCCCTGAGCCTCCTGCCCGCGCCCCTGTACGCCCGCGCGCTCCCGCTGCGCCGCTACGTCTTCCGCACCACCTGCCCGCAGTGCCAGCGCATCGGCGACGCGGTCACCCTCGCCCTGACCGCGGCGCACTACGACCAGCTCGCCTCGGCCGGGCAGCTCCTGGACAACGCCACCCGGCTGGCCGAGGAGCACGGCGCCGACTGCCGGTCACAACCGGAGCCGGAACGGGGACGTGGGCAGGTCCAGCGGTGGGCGACAGCTTCCGCGCCGGTCGTCGCCGCGACCGACGCGAGCTGGAAGGGCCGTGCCGGCGGCATCGGGTACGTGGCGAGCGACGGCCGGTACGGCTTGCGCAGCCGGGGCACCGGCCGCCTGGACCCGACCGGCGCGTCCCGAGTGCTGATCAACGAGCTGCGGGCGGTGGACTTCCTGCTCACCGCGTACGACGACCCGCCACCGGCGATGACCGTGCTGGTGGACAGCCTCTCCGCGCTGCGGTGGTTGCACCGCTGGCAGTCCGGCTCGGTGGCGGACATGCCGGCCGGTTACAGCCTGCGCCGGCGCCGCTGGGCCGACCGGCCGACGCTGGTGCGCCTCGCCGAGCAGGTGAGCCGTCGACCGGACCTGTCCTTCCGGCACGTCAAGGCGCACAGCGGGCACGCGCTCAACGAGGCCGCTGACGGGCTGTCACACATGGCCCGCCGCCGGGTCGGGGAGAGCTTCGACGTTCGCCCCCGGGCTCGCGCGCTGGCGGAGGCGTTTCTGCGGGACTGGCACGCGAGCCTCATCCACTGATCCCGGGCCCGGCCGGGTCACCAGTCGCGGGCCCAGTCCGGCGGCGGTACGACGGCGAGCTGCGGCTCCCCACTGATCGGCTCCAGCGCGTGCACGATCCGCAGGTCCCCGTCGGCGGCGGCGTCGGCGTCGGTCAGCACCCGGCCGCTGCTGCCGTCGGCGCTGACCAGCACCCACCGGTCGGGGTGGACGCCGCCGTCGTCGACCAGCGCCCGTACGCCGAACGCCCGGGCGAGGGCAACCGCGAGGTCATGTTCGCGCAGACCGGTGGCGTCGGCCAGTTCGGTGTCGCCGGTGAGGATCCAGCCGAATCCCTCGTCCTCGTCAGGCGGCGTGAGCATCACCACCGGCCGAGGATCGTCGATGGCCCGGTCCTCGATCCGCCCGACGTACACGGTCTCCGGCGCGACGCCGTACTCCGTCAGCAGGAACGCACGCACGGCATCCGCCGGCAGCCCGGCCTCGAAGTGGATCCGATACCGCACCCCTACCCCTCTCCGAAGCCGAGCCAGATCCGCCACAGTGTCTTGCCTCAGCGGCCCGCCGGGGAGTTGGCTTTCGCGTATGGCCCGCATCGCGTACCACGACGCCGACGCCGAGGCGTTCGCCGCGACCCGGCACCTCACCGACGACGGTCTCACGGCTTGGCGGGCCGCCGTCGCCCGCCACCTCACCCCGCGCCCGGGCATGCGACTGCTCGACCTCGGTGCCGGGACCGGCAGCTGGGCGCGCGCGTTCACCGACTGGTTCCCCGGCATCGAGGTCGTCGCCGTCGAGCCTTCGGCGGCGATGCGCGCCCGGTGCGCGTTCGCGCCGCTCTTAGCAGGCGACGCCGAGCACATCCCCCTCGCCGATGACAGCGTCGACGGCGCGTGGCTGTCCACAGTCATCCACCACGTCCCCGATCTGGCCGCGACGGCACGCGAGCTGCGCCGGGTGCTGCGGCCCGGGGCCCCGGTGCTCATCCGGTCCGCGTTCGCCGGACGGCACGAGGCGATCACGCTGTTCGACTACTTCCCCGAGGCGGTCCGCGTGCTCGACACGTACCCGGGCATCGCCGACGTCGAGGCCGCCTTCGCCGCCGCCGGCTTCCCCACCGCGGCGGTCGAGCAGGTTCCGCAGGTCACCGCGCCGTCGCTGCGGGAGGCGGCGGCCGGCCTGCGCCGGGAGGCGCACACGCCGCTTCAGCTCATCACCGATGCGGAGTACGCCGCCGGCGTCCGGCGGCTACGCGAGGCAGCACAGGCGGACACCGGGCCGGTGATCGACGCGCTGGACCTGCTCGTGCTGCGCTGACCAGGCCGACGGTTAGGGTGGGGCGATGGATCATCGTCAGTGGACGGTCATCGGGGCGCCGTCGAGCGCCGGTGCCCACACCCCGGGCATCGAGCGCGCACCGGCCGCCCTGCGCGCCGCCGGCCTGCTCGACCTGCTGGGCGCCGACGTCGAGGACGCCGGTGACGTGCCGGGCTTCCGGTGGCGGCCGGATCCGGCGTACCCCAGGGGTCAGAACGCGGGCACGGTGGCCGCCGTCGCCTCGGCGGTGGCCGACCGGGTCGCGGCGGCGCTGGGCCGGGGGCGCGCGCCGCTGGTGCTCGGCGGCGACTGCACGGTGACGCTCGGCCTGGTCGCCGGCTGCGCGCGGGCCGGGCTGCCGTCCGCGCTGGTGTACGTGGACGGCGGCCCGGATCTCTACACCCCGGAGACCCGCGCCAACGGCAACCTGGACGCGATGGGGTTGGCGCACATGCTCGGCCTGCCGGGGACGCTGCCCGAGGTGGCGGGTGTCGGGCCGGCGGTGCCGCTGCTGTCGCCGGAGCGGGTGGTGGTGTACGGGGACTCGCTGCCCCGGGGTGACCACGAGCGGGAGCTGGTGGCGGAGCTGGGGCTGGCGTACGTGCCGGCCGACGAGGTGCACGCCGACGCGCGGGCGGCGGCACGCCGGGCACGGTCGGTGGCCGAGGGCGCGGCCGACCGGTTCGTGGTGCACTTCGACGTGGACGTGCTGAGCTTCGTGGACGCGCCGCTGGCGGACGTGCCGGAGCCGTTCGGGCTCAGCCTCGGCGAGGCGGCGGCGACGCTGGCGGAGCTGGTGGCGAGCCCTCGGTTCGCCGGGCTGTCGGTCACCGAGATCAACCCGGCTCACCTGCCGGACGACGAGGTGCTCCCCCGGTTCGTCGACACGTTGGCCGGGGCGCTGACCGGGCGTTAGGCGGTTTCCGCGAGGTGTAGAGGTCATGGGTGGCACACGCGGTGCTCCACCCACCGCCGGCCGGCGGACGGGTCAGCGACGCCAGTGCTGGCGCGGGGCGTAGCCCTCGCGGCGCAACCAGTGTTCGGTGTAGACGATCCGGTCGGCCTCGATCACCACGAGCAGGTCCTCGGGCGGCTCGGACAGCGGCCGGCCGCGCTCGGCGTGTTCGTTCTCCCAGCGGAACGCGGCCCAGTGGTGCGCCCGGTCGGGGTGGTCCGGGCCGAGCACCCGGGCGGTGCCGAACACCTGGGCGCCACGGCTGCTGGCCAGCCCGACCAGCGGCGCGAAGACGCCGATTGACACCCGGGGGTCGGCGGCGATGTTGCGCATCTTCGGTGAGCGCGGCGCGGCGGTGAACATCAGCGTGAAGTCGAGCGGGTAGTAACGCACCGGCGTGGCGAGCGGCCCGTCCGGCCCGGTCGTGGCGAGCACGCACATGTTCTGCGACGACAGCAGGTTGAGGATGCGTTCGGCCAGGCGTTCCCGGTCCAGCTTTCTCGTCGGCGTCGGCCCGGTCAGCCAGGGGTTCGTCAACGGCACGGCGCGTCCTCGATCATGACGGCACCCTACCGGCCCGGCTCAGGCGACCGGCGCGGTGCTGTCCCGCAACACCACAGCGCCGGGCAGGCGTACGACCCGGCGGCGGCGAGCGGTGTTCTCGGTCAGGGCCAGTCTCATCGCCTCCTCGCCGAGCCGGTGCAGCGGCAGCGCCACAGTGGTGAGCGGCGGGGCGAGGTCGCGTACGACAGGGATGTCGTCGAAGCCGGCGACCGAGACGTCGCCGGGCACCGACAGCCCCCTGTCGCGCAGCGCCGCGTACGCGCCGACGGCCATCACGTCGGTGCAGGCGAACACGCAGGTGGCGTCGAGCCCGCGGTCGAGCAGCTCGGTCATCGCCTGGTAGCCGCCGTCGCGGGTGAACGCCGCCTCGGCCACCGCGGCCGGGTCGAGCGCCACCCCGGCGGCGGCCAGCTCGTCGCGGAACCCGCCGAGCCGGTCGGCGACAGTGGTCAGCTCGGGCGGGCCGGAGAGCACCGCGAAGCGGCGGTGCCCCAGGCCGAGCAGGGCGCGGGCCAGCTCGGCGGCACCGGACCGGTTCTCCGGCAGGACACTGTCGACCTTGAGGTTGCGGTGCCGGCTGACCACCGCGACCCGGCCGCCGCCGTCGAGGTAGGGCGCCAGCTCGGCGGCCATGGCCCGCTCCCAGCGGGGGTCCTCGAATCCGGAGCCGATGAGCAGGATGGCCGGGGCGCGCTCGGCGCGCAGCATCGACACGTACGCGATCTCGCGTTCCGGGTCGTGGAACGTGCTGGCCAGCATGACCAGCAGGTCGTTGTCGGCGGCGACGCGCATGACGCCACCGGCGACCGCCGCGAAGTAGGGGTCGGTGACGTCGTGGCAGACGACGCCGACGCTGCGCCGGGACGCGCCGGCCAGCGCGCGGGCGTGGGCGTTCGGGGTGTACGCGAGCCGCGCGGCGGCGGCCAGGACGCGCTCGTGCAGGTGGGGGGTGACCCGTCGGCCGTTGAGTGCCCGGGAGGCGGTGGCCAGGGAGACGTCGGCCGCCCTGGCCACGTCTTCCAGCGTCACGTGCGACATCGATGCGGCTCCCTGCGGAACGTCTTGACCCGGTGTTCCGGCGTGGCTACGGTAGCACCCTGAAAGCGCTTACTGAAAGCGCATTCAGGGCGGGGAGGCACAGTGGAACGCACGTCCGTCGGCATCATCCTCAACGGCGTCACCGGCCGCATGGGTTACCGGCAGCACCTCGTCCGGTCCCTGCTCGCCATCCGCGAACAGGGCGGCGTGCCGGCCCGCGACGGCAGCCGCATCTGGCCCGAGCTGACCCTCGTCGGCCGGGACGAGAACCGGCTCGGCGAGATCGCCGGGCGGCACGGGCTGTCGGCGTACACGACGGACCTGGACGCGGCACTCGCCGACGACGCCAACCGGATCTACTTCGACGCGCAGGTGACCGCGCAGCGGGAGAAGGCGATCCGGGCGGCGATCGAGGCCGGCAAGCACGTCTACACCGAGAAGCCGCTCGCCGAGGGGTTCCTCGCCTCGCTGGAGCTGGCCCGGCTCGCCGCCGCCGCCGGCGTCCGCAACGGCGTCGTGCAGGACAAGCTGTTCCTGCCCGGCCTGCGCAAACTCAAGCGGCTGGTGGACGGCGGCTTCTTCGGCCGGATCCTGTCCGTGCGCGGCGAGTTCGGCTACTGGGTGTTCGAGGGCGACTGGCAGGCCGCGCAGCGTCCGAGCTGGAACTACCGCGCCGAGGACGGCGGCGGCATCACGCTGGACATGTTCCCGCACTGGCACTACGTGCTGGAGCAGATCATCGCCCCGGTCACCGCCGTCACCGCCGTCACCGCCACGCACGTCCCCGAGCGCGTCGACGAGGCCGGGAACAGCTACCGGGCCACCGCCGACGACGCCGCGTACGGCATCTTCGAGCTGGCCGGCGGCATCGTCGCGCAGATCAACTCCTCCTGGGCGGTCCGCGTGCACCGGGACGAGCTGGTCGAGTTCCAGGTCGACGGCACGCACGGCAGCGCGGTGGCCGGGCTGCGCGACTGCCGCATCCAGCACCGGGGCACCACCCCGATGCCCGTGTGGAACCCCGACCTGCCGGTCACCGAGCCGTTCCGCGCGCAGTGGCAGACGGTGCCGGACAACGGCGAGCACGACAACGCGTTCAAGGTGCAGTGGGAGGCGTTCCTGCGGCACGTCGTCGACGACGAGCCGTTCCCGTGGGACTTCCTGGCCGGCGCCCGAGGCGTGCAACTGGCCGAGGCCGGGCTGCGCTCCGCCCGCGAGGGGCGGCGGGTGACGATCGAGGAGATCCCCCGGTGAGCACACGCATCACGCTGCCGGTTCCAGGCGGCGGCACCGAGAAGCTGACGTTGCGCGAACCGCCCGCCTGGCGCCGGCCGTTCGCGCCGCCGGCCAGCCGGATCGCGTACGCGGCGGCGCACGTCGTCGCCGACCCGTACGCCGACAACTCCCCCGGCCGCCCGGCGCGGCTGGACTGGGACGCGACGCTCGCGGTGCGGCGCGACCTGTGGTCGTGGGGCCTCGGCGTGGCCGAGGCGATGGACACGGCGCAGCGCGGGATGGGGCTGGACTGGGCGGCCACCCGGGAGCTGATCCGGCGCAGCGCCGCCGAGGCCGCAGCCTGCGGCGGGCGCATTGTGGCCGGGGCCGGCACCGACCAGCTCACCGACGTCCCGCGCACGCTGGACGAGGTGGTCGCCGCGTACGCCGAGCAGGTCGCGTTCGTGCGGGGGTGCGGCGCCACGCCGGTGCTGATGGCCAGCCGGCACCTCGCCGCGCTCGCCACCGGCCCCGACGACTACCTGCGCGTCTACGAGCGGGTGCTGCGCGAGGCCGGCGTGCCGGTGGTGCTGCACTGGCTCGGCGACATGTTCGACCCGGCGCTGGCCGGCTACTGGGGCTCGGCCGACCTGGACGAGGCCACCGCCACGTTCGCCGCGCTGGTGCACGCCCACGCCGAGGCGGTCGACGGGGTGAAGGTGTCGCTGCTGGACGCCGCCCGGGAGGTCCGGCTGCGGGAGCTGCTGCCACCGGCGGTGAAGGTCTACACCGGCGACGACTACCACTACCCGGAGCTGATCGAGGGCGACGGGAAGCGGTTCAGCCACGCGCTGCTCGGCGCGTTCGCGGCGATCGCCCCGGCCGCGTCCGCCGCGCTGGGGCGCCTCGACGCGGACGACACGGCCGGGTTCCGGGCGGTCCTCGATCCGACGGTGCCGCTGTCCCGGCACCTGTTCGCCCCGCCCACGCCGTACTACAAGACCGGCGTCGCGTTCCTGTCCTGGCTCAACGGGCGGCAGCCGGGCTTCACCATGGTCGGCGGCCTGCACGGCGGGCGCGGCGTCCCGCACCTGGTCCAGGTGTTCCGGCTGGCCGACGCCGCCGGGCTGTTGCGCGACCCGGAGCTCGCGGCCCGGCGGATGCGCGCGTACCTGGACGTCGCGGGCGTGCCCGGATGACCACCGATGCGCGGCTGGCGAGGCTGTCGCTCAACCAGCGCACCACGCAGCGCTGGTCCGTGGCCGAGGCGGTCGGCGGCTGTGTGCGCGCCGGCATCCCGGCGATCGGGCTGTGGCGTGAGCCGGTGGCCGAGATCGGCGTACCGGCCGCGGCGCGGCTCGTCGCGGACGCCGGGCTGCGGGTGTCGTCGCTGTGCCGGGGCGGGTTCCTCACCGCCGCCGACGAGGCCGGACGGGCCGCGGCGCTGGCGGACAACCGGCGCGCGATCGACGAGGCCGCCGAACTGCGTGCCGCCTGCCTGGTGCTCGTCGTCGGTGGCCTGCCGCCCGGCTCACGCGACCTGGCGGGCGCGCGGCTGCGGGTCGCCGACGCGCTGGCCGAGCTGGCGCCGTACGCGGGCGAGCGCGGGGTACGCCTGGCGCTGGAGCCGCTGCACCCGATGTACTGCGCCGACCGGGCGGTGCTGTCCACGCTCGGGCAGGCGCTCAACCTGGCCGAGGCGTTCCCGGCCGACCAGGTCGGCGTGGTGGTGGACACGTTCCACGTCTGGTGGGATCCGGACGTGTGGCGGCAGATCGCCCGCGCCGGGGCGCGGATCGCGAGCTTCCAGGTCTGCGACTTCCTCACCCCGCTGCCGGCCGACGTGCTGCTGGGGCGCGGCATGATGGGCGACGGGCACATCGACTTCCCGCCGCTGCGCCGCGCGGTGGAGGCCGCCGGATACTCCGGTGACGTCGAGGTGGAGATCTTCAACGCCGAGGTGTGGGCCACCGATCCGGACCTGGTGCTCGCCACCATGACGGCTCGGTACGTGGATCGCGTGCTGACCGGCTGACCCAGCGTGACGAGTCCGGCCTGTCGGACAAATCAGGTGGCCGCCCGCCGGATCCGGCGGCAGGATCGGAACCATGTCATCCCCTCACCTCACCACTCCGATCACCCCGGACCTGCTGCGCGGCGCACTCGACCTGGAACGGACCGCGCAGGGGGTGCTGCCGCACCGGCTGCCCGCGTGGGCCCGGGCGCAGAACACCGACCCGCAGGTGATGATGGCGGAGGCGATGCCCTCTGGCGTACGGCTGGCGTTCCGCACCCGGGCCACCACTGTGGAGCTGGACGTGCTGCCCACGAAGATGGTCTACCGGGGCACCGGGCCGCGTCCCGACGGCCGCTACGACCTGGTCGTCGACGGCCGTCTCGCCGGTCAGGCCACCGCCGGTGGCGGCAGGGTGCTCACCATCGACCTGACCACCGGCACGTCCGGCGTCGAGCCCGGCCCGGTCGGCACGGTGCGCTTCACCGACCTGCCCGCCACCGACAAGGAGGTGGTGATCTGGCTGCCGCAGCGGGAGATCACCGAACTGGTGGCACTGCGCACCGACGCGCCGGTCGAGCCGGCCGGCACGGACGGCCGCCGGGTGTGGCTGCACCACGGCAGCTCGATCAGCCACGGCTCGGACGCGGAGAGCCCCACCGGCACCTGGCCGGCCGTGGCCGCCGCGCTGGCCGACGTGGAAGTGGTCAACCTCGGGTTCAGTGGCAGCGCGCTGCTCGACCCGTTCACCGCGCGGGCCATGCGCGACACCCCGGCCGACCTGATCAGCGTCAAGATCGGCATCAACCTGGTGAACAGCGACGCGATGCGGCTGCGGGCGTTCGGCCCGGCGGTGCACGGATTCCTGGACACCATCCGGGAGGGGCATCCGCGGACGCCGCTGCTCGTCGTGTCGTCGATCCTGTGCCCGATCCAGGAGGACACGCCGGGCCCCGGCGCGGCCGGGTTCGCCGACGGGAAGGTGCGGTTCCGGGCCACCGGCGACCCGGCCGAGGTGGCCGCCGGGCGGCTCACGCTGCGCGTCATCCGCGCCGAACTGGCCCGGATCGTGGCGTCCCGGGCCGGCGCCGATGCGAACCTGCACTACCTCGACGGGCTGGAGCTGTACGGCGAGGCCGACTACGCGCAGCTGCCGCTCCCCGACGAGCTGCACCCCGATCCCGCCGCCGACCGGCGCATCGGCGAGCGGTTCGCGGCACTGGCGTTCGGCCCGGCGGGACCGTTCGCCGCGTCGGAGTGACGGACAGCCCCGCACGGCCGGGAGTGACCCAGGTCACTCCGGGCCGTGATCCGTCGAGGGCGCCGGGAACGACCATCTAGGCGTGGAAGGAAGCAGACAGGACGAGGAGCGGCTGCTGCGGCGGGTCGCACGCGCCGACCTGGACGCGTTCGACGAGCTGTACCGGCGTACGTCGCCGTGGCTCGCGATCCGGCTGCGGCGGCGGTGCGCCGACGACGGCCTCGTCGCCGAGGTCCTCCAGGACACGTACCTGACGGTGTGGCGCGCCGCCGGCTCGTTCAGTGGGCTCCGGCCCTCCGGTGGCGCGGACGCGCCGGGCGGCTCGGCCGCCGGCTGGATCTGGACCATCGCGGCCCGCCGCCTGGTCGACGCGATGCGCCGCCGCGCCCGGGTGCGGGAGGTGCCGACCGACGTGCTTCCGGTACGCAGCGCGCCCGCCGCCGAGGACGAGGCGCTCGCCGGGTCGCTCGGCTCCGAGGTGGGCGCCGCGCTGGACGCGCTCGCCCCGGAGCTGCGGGCGGTGCTGGCCGCCATGGTCCTGGACGGGCTCACCGTCCGGGAGACCTCGGTCCTGCTGGGGGTGCCGGAGGGCACCGTGAAGAGCCGGGCGCGGCGTGCCCGCACCGCACTCCGGGAGGCACTGACATGACCGCTCACGTTCCCCCGCCGGCCCTGGCCGCGTACGCGGCGGGCAGCCCCGACGACGCCGCCACCTGGACCATCGAGGTGCACCTGGAGGGCTGCGCCGAGTGCCGCGACCGGCTCGGCGAGCTGGCCGCGCCGCCGCTGCGGGCCCTGCTCGGCGACGCCCGGGAGGCGATCCTGGAACAGGCCCGCACCGGCCCGCAGCCGGTGCCCCGGCGGCCGCTGCGCCGGTGGTGGCTGCGCTGGACCGACTGGTCGATGCCGGCCTGGGCGGCCATGACGTGCACGGCGATCCTCGCCGCGGTGCTGCTGGACCGCAACTTCCCGGATCGCCCCTCGGCGGTGCTGCTGCTCGCGCCGGTGGCGCCGCTGGCCGGGCTCGCGGTGGCCTGGTCCCGCCGCGCCAACCCGAACTGGGAGGTGGTCGCCGGCACCGCCCGCGCCGGGCTGGAACTGCTGCTGCGCCGTACCCTCGCGGTTCTGCTCCTGGTCGCGCCGGTGCTCGCGGTGGCCGGGCTCGCGGTCGGCCGCAACCCGGCGCTGTGGCTGCTGCCCTGCCTGACGTTCACCGCGGCGACGCTGCTGCTCGGCAGCCGCGTCGGCGTGCCGGTGGCCGCCGCGCTCCTCGGCGGCGGCTGGCTCGCGGCGGTCGCGGCCGGGTCGTTCACCGCCGACGCGAACCGCGCCGCCGCCGTCACCGAGACCCTGCTCCGGCCCGCGACCATGCCCGCCTGGGCGACGGCCGCCGTCGTGCTCACGGTGCTGACCGCGCTACGCGCCGAACACCTGCGGCGGCCCACCGGCTGACGCCGGCCCCGCGACCCCCACCACCACACGGCGCCCGTCCGGCGCCGCTGTCCACCCTGCCCGGAAAAAGGAGACGACATTGGTACGCGCAGTGAGCGCCGACGAGGTGGCGCCGACCCGGCACGCCTGGCGGATCGAGGCGGTGGGACTGTCGGTGAAGGCCGGCCGGCACCTCGCCGTCGACAACCTCGGCCTGACCCTCGGCGCCGGCGTGCACGGGCTGCTCGGCCCCAACGGCGCCGGCAAGAGCACGCTGATGCGCGCGCTCGCCACTGTGGTCAAGCCGCACGCCGGAGTGCTGCGGCTGCTCGGCGCGGACGCCACCACGACCCGCGAGCTGCGGCCGGTGCGCCGCCGGCTCGGCTACCTGCCGCAGCAGTTCGGCTACTACCCCCGGTTCACGGTGCGGGAGTACGTCGAGTACGTGGCCTGGCTGCGGGAGATGCCGGCCTCGGCGGTGCCGGGCGCGGCCCAGCGGGCCATCGAACGGGTACGCCTCACCGACCGGGCCGACGCCAAACTCAAGTCGCTGTCCGGCGGCATGCTGCGCCGGGCCGGCATCGCCCAGGCGATCGTGAACGAACCGGACCTGCTGCTGCTCGACGAACCGACAGTCGGCCTCGACCCGGAACAGCGGGTCGAGTTCCGGGAGCTGATCCGCGAACTCGGCGCGGACGCCTGCGTGCTGGTCTCCACCCACCTGGTGGAGGACGTGGTGGCGGCCTGCTCGGACGTCATCCTGATGGATCACGGCGCCCGCGTGTTCCAGGGCCTGCCCGCCGACCTGGTCCGCCACGGCGAGACCGGCGGCATCGGCGACAGCGCCGCCGAGCGCGGCTACTCGTACCTGCTCCAGCAGCACCGGAGCGCCCGATGATCCGACAGATCCGCGTCGAACTGCGCCGCTCCAACGCGCCGGTCGTGGCGGTGCTGCTGATCGCCGTCGGCGTCCTCGGCACCGCCAGCATGTACGACTTCTGGCAGGGACAGTGGCTGCGGCTGGGCTACGTGCACGCCTCCAACGTCTTCCTGCTGATGCCGCTCGCGCTCGCCGGTGGCGCGGTGCTCGGCCGCCGGGACCGCCGTACCCGCGCCGACGAGCTGATGAACAGCACCGGCCGGCCCCGCTGGCAGCGCGCGCTGCCGGCGATGACGGCGCTCGGCGTCGCCGCCGCCGCCGCGCACCTGCTCGTGGTCGCCGCCAGCGCGGCGGTGATCGCCACCGGCGGCACCTACCTCGGCGTACGCGGACTCGCCGGGCCGCTGATCGACGTGCTGGTGCTGGTGGGCGCGGCCTGGGTCGGTGTGGCAGCGGGCCGGCTGTGGTCCTCACCGCTGCTGCCGCCGCTGCTGGCCGCCGCCGGCCTGGTGGCGCAGGAGGGCACCGCCATGCTCGGCGGTCCGGCCGGTAGCCGGCTGACGAACGCGTCCCTCATGATCTCCTGGCCGCCGGACACGCCGTGGGAGACGCTGTCCGACCGGCTGCTGCTCAGCCGCCTCACGCTCGGGGTCGGGCTGGTCCTCGCCGGCCTGCTGCTGGCGGCGGGCCGGTCGTGGCCGCTCCGGGCCGGCGCGGCGGCGAGCCTGGCCGCCGGTGTCGCGGGACTCCTGCTGATCAGCGCACCGGGCCCCGCCGGCATCTGGCAGCTCGACCAGTCGGCACGCCGCTACGTCTGCGCCGACGGCACGCCGCAGGTGTGCGTCACCGCGATCAACGCGCACCTGCTGCCCCAGATCACTCCCGAGGCCCGCCGGGGACTGCGCGCGCTGGCGAAGCTGCCGGACGCGCCGACCCGCGCGGTGGAACTGCGGCTGGACACCATCGGCAGCAACGACAGCGAGCAGTGGCACCGGCCCAAACCCGAACCCGGCACCGTGCAGTTCCTCCTGGAAGTCGACCCGGACACCGGCCGGGCCGCCGACGTGGCCGAACGCATCGCCCTGGGCGGCGGCACCAAGTGGTACGGCTGCGGGCGCAGCGGCGACGACATCGCCCCGGCGGTCGCCGCCGCCTGGCTGCTCGATGCCGAAACGGTGCGGCTGTGGGACTCCTGGACCGGATACCGGTACGCCGACGAGCAGCAGGAGGAGATCCGGACCGGCGTGCGACAGCTGCGCGCGCTGCCCGAGCCGGAGCAGTTGCGGCGGGTGACCGCGCTGCGGGACGCGGCCGCGCGGTGCGAGCCGGACCTGATGCCGGCGCTCACCGGACGGGCCGCGCCGTGACCCGCTGGCTGCCGCTCTACGTGCGGTCCCGCCGGCTACCCGCCGCGCTGGCCGGATCGGCGGTCGCCGTCGCCGTGATGGCTCTTTCCTGGTCCGCCTTCACCGACCGTCCCGAGGTGCCCGCTCGCCTCGCCGTGCTCACCACCGCGCTGGCGGTGGCGCCGCTCGGGCCGACGCTCGCCGGCACCGACCCGGCGCTGGAGCGGACCGCCGCCTGGCAGTGGGCGCCGCGCCGGGCCGGGCACCTGCTCGGGTACGGCGCACTGGTGGTCGGGCTGCTGGCCGCCGCCCGCGTACTCGGCGCCGACTTCGGGCCGCTGTCCGTACTGGCCCGCGACACGGCCGGGCTGACCGGGCTGGTCGGGCTCGGCGCCGCGCTCGCCGGCGCCCGGGCCGCCTGGCAGGTGCCGACCGCCTGGGCCGCGCTGGGCGCGCTCCTGGCCGCGCCGGGCGGGCCGGAATGGCGGCAGGTCGCGCTGTGGATGGCACAGGAGCCGGACAACCGGATCGCCGCCGTCACCGCCACGACGTTCCTCCTCGGCGGCGTCGTCGCGTACGCGCTGCGGACGGGACCGCAGGTATCGGCCGCCGAGGCGGCGCTGGAACAGTGAGCGGACCGGACCTCGCCGCGTGCCTGGCACGCGGCGGGGTCCGGCCGTCCACGGTCAGGTCAGCGGCACCCAGGCCAGGGTGTTCATGCCGGACAGGGCGGTCGCCTTGAGCCCGGCGTCGGAGACGGTCCAGAGCACACCGTCGACCATCAGCGAGCGGCGGATCGGCGTCCACTCGCCGCCGTCGGCCAGGTCGGCGGGGTGGTCGACGGCGCCGGCCACAGTGAAGCCCTTGTCGCCGACCCGCAGCGCCAGCACACCGCCGGACGGCGTGCCCTTGACGCTCTCGGCCTGGTCGGTGACCACGCCCGGACGGGTCACCGGGAGCACGACCAGCCGCTCCGGCGCCCAGTAGAGGAAGGCGTGCGGGTCGCTCTCCGCCTCGGACCAGCCGCCCGGGACGTGGTGCTGGGCGAGCCGGGCCGGCCGGGCCGGGTCGGCCACGTCGAACAGCGACACCTGGGTGCCTGTCACCCGCCCCTGGTCGGTCGCGTCCTGTCCGACACCGATCAGGCGGCCGTCACCGGCCGGATGCAGGTACGACGAGTATCCGTTGATCTTCAACTCGCCGGTGACCCGTGGGGCGGCCGGGTCGCGCAGGTCCAGCCCGTACAGCGGGTCGGTCTGCCGGAACGTCACCACGTACCCGGTGCCGCCGAGGAACCGCACCGCGAAGATCCGCTCGCCCTTGCCCAGCCCGGTGACCGCGCCGACCCGGTTCAGCGTGGCGCCCTCGGCGCGTAGCACGTACACGCCGGACTGGGAGGACGTTCCGCGGTTCCACGTGTCGCCGGTGGTGGTGGCCACCCGCAGGTGACCGTCCCACTCGGACATCGCGTACTGGCCGATCGGCCAGCCGGGCACGGACCCGGCGGCGACGTAGCGCGGCATGGCCGCCGCGGTGTCGAACTGGTAGATCTCCGTGCGGGAGCCGCCCGCCTCGGACGGCTCGCCCCGCCACGTCCGCCACCGCTGGTCGTTGGCGACGTAGAGCCGGGAGCCGGTGCCGTAGACGGTGTCGCCGTCGGCGAACACGGTGACCGGGTCACCGGCGCCGAGCGTGGACGCGCCCAGGTCGAAGCTGAGCACCGTCACCATCGAGGCGCCGGAGAACCCGGCCGGCCGGCTGACCCGGTCGCAGCCGACCCGGCCCGAGCCGACGGTCCGGGCGCCGTCGCGGATCTCGTAGCGCGGCAGCCAGTCGTCGAGCGTGGCCTTGTCGATCACGGCCTGGTTGGCGGCGACCCGCTGCGCGTCGGTGCGCTTCCCCGGCTGCGGGAAGTCGAGCCGGTGTCCGGAACTGATCACGACACGGGCGGTGGCGCCGACCTGCCGCGAGTCGACCAGCCGGCCGTCCATCCGGTACTCGCCGGCGACCCGCGGCGCTCCGGCGAGATCGACCAGGACCAGCCGGGCCTGCCCGGCCGCTCCCGGGGCCGGCGGCCGGCCCGGGACGGTGCCCCTGGTGACCCACCCGTCGCGCAGCAGCACCAGCGCCCGGTCGCCGTGCAGCAGCAGGCTCGCCTCGCCACCGGAGCGCCGATCGGTGGTGGGGTCCAGCGCCACCCGGCCGGTCACGCGGCGGGTCGCCGCGTCGACCACCGACAACACTCCCCGTGCGACGGTGACGATCCGCCGCCCGTCGGACTTGACCAGGTCCGGTTCGTCCACGCCCGCCTCGTGCACGTTGGTGCCGGAGAAATCAGGCGTGGACGCCGAGGTGGCGTCCTCGACGCCGCCGACCGCCGCCCGTTTCGCGGCGAACTGCCGCAGCGGGTCGTCCGACCCGAGGCCCCACGGCCCGACCGCCGCCTTCGCGGCCGTACGGATCTGCCGCAGCGCCTCGTCACAGGAGTCGAAGGCGACCAGCCGCAGCCCGCCGGCCGGTACGGCAGTGCCGGCAGGTGGCGGGTCGGCGGGCGGCGGGGCGACGGCCGGCGGCGACGCGGTGCAGCCGGCGAGCGCCAGCGCGGCGACCGTCGTCCATCTGTGCGTCCGGGATCCGTGACGAGTCATGCCGGTCAGACGTGGCCGCGCCGGGCGCGGTTCCCGCCGGTCCCCTCAACCGCCGGCCATCGCGCCGAGCACGATGAACGGCTCCTTGCCGGCGACCACCTCCTCGGGCAGCGGCGCGTCCGGGGACTCGTTGGACAGGTCGAGCTCGCAGGCGTAGAAGCGCACGAACGGCCGCCGCTTCCCGCTGTGCCGGTCACGGATGGTGCCGAGCAGCATCGGGTACGCGGCCTCCAGCGCGTCCAGCACCTCCCGCTGGGTCGGCGGCCCGGCCACCTCGACACGTACCTCGCCGGTGACGTGGGCCAGAGTCTTCAGGTGCGCCGGCAGCACGACCCGGATCACGGCAGCACCTGGACCTCGACCGAGAGCACTGCTGGCAGGTCCCGCACGATCGGCGCCCAGGTGTCGCCGCCGTCGGCCGAGTGGTAGACCTGACCTCCGGTGGTGCCGAAGTAGACGCCGCACGGGTCGAGCGTGTCCACTGCCATCGCGTCGCGCAGCACGTTGACGTAGCAGTGCGACTGCGGCAGCCCCTCGGTCAGCGGCTCCCACTGCTCCCCGCCGGTACGGCTGCGGTAGACGCGCAGCCTGCCCTCCGGCGGGTAGTGCAGCGAGTCGCTGGTGATCGGCACCACGTAGACCGTCTCCGGTTCGTGCGCGTGCACGGCGATCGGGAAGCCGAAATCCGTCGGCAGGTCGCCGCTGACCTCCCGCCAGTTCGCCCCGGCGTCGTCGGTGCGCATGACGTCCCAGTGCTTCTGCATGAACAGCGTGTCCGGCCGGGAGGGGTGCTGGGCGAGACGGTGCACGCAGTGCCCGACCTCGGAGTCCTCGTCGGGGATCTCCCCCGAGCGCAGGCCCTTGTTGATCGGCAGCCAGCTGGCACCGCCGTCGTCGCTGCGGAACGCGCCCGCCGCCGAGATCGCGACGTAGATGCGGTCCCGGTCGGCCGGGTCGAGCAGGATCGTGTGCAGGCACATCCCGCCCGCTCCGGGCTGCCAGGACGGGCCGGTGGGGTGCTGACGCAGGGCGGTCAGCTCGGACCACTTCTGGCCGCCGTCGGTGGACAGGTAGAGGGCAGCGTCCTCGCCGCCCGCGTACACCGTGTCGGGGTCGTGGCGGGACGGCTCCAGGTGCCAGATCCGCTTGAACTCCCACGGGCGTGGGGTTCCGTCGTACCAGAGGTGCTGCCCCACCTCGCCGCTGTAGGCGAAGTCGTTGCCCACAGTCGACCAGGTCCGGCCGCCGTCGTCCGAGCGCTGGATCAGCTGCCCGAACCAGCCGCCGGACTGGGACGCGTACAGCCGGTCCGGTTCGACGGGCGAACCGGTCAGATGGTAGATCTCCCAGCCGCCGAAGTGCGGCCCGTCGACGGTCCAGTCGTCGCGTTTGCCGTCCGACGTCAGAATGAACGCGCCCTTGCGCGTGCCGACAAGTACTCGTACGCCGCTCATGTCTCGTCCTCTCGTCCGAGGGGTTCTTCCGTCGCAATGACCCTGCGGCTCACCGGAACTCATCGCTGTCTACTCCCCGGCTGCGACATTTCCCGCATCGGGCGCGCGCGGACGGCCGACACGCCGGGGCGGCCGGATTGTCGGAGGCGGCGGCTAGCCTGCGCGCATGACCGGCCCCGGAGACGTCCCACCCGAGCACCTCGACCGCCTGCGCCCGGTCTGTCTCGGCCTGCCGGAGACCTACGAGGAACCGGCCTGGGTGGGCGTGCGGTGGCGCGTGCGCGGCCGCACGTTCGCCCACGTGCTCACCGTCGACCCCGGCCACCAGGCGGCGTACGCGCGGGCCGCGGCGACCGACGAGCCGGTCTGCGTGATGACGTTCCGCTCCCCCGGCGACGAGATCGCCGGGCTGCTCGCGGCCGGGCCGCACTTCTTCAAGCCGGACTGGGCCGCCGACGTGGTCGGCCTGCGGCTGGACGCGGAGACGGACTGGACCGAGGTCGCCGAGCTGCTCACCGAGAGCTACTGCGTGCTGGCCCCGAAGAAGCTGGTCGCGCTGGTGGACCGGCCGGGCTGAGTCAGCCCAGCTTCTTGCGCAGCGTCTCGAACGCCAGGTCCGGCCGCAGCGGCACGCCGAAGCGCTCGTCGCCGTACGGGAACGGGCTCAGTTCGCCGGTGCGGGCGTAGCCGCGCCGCTCGTACCAGGCGATGAGGTCGTCGCGCTGGACGATGACCGTCATCCGCATCTCACCGGCGTGCCACTGCTCGGCCGCGTAGCGCTCGGCCTCGGCCAGCAGCTCCCGGCCCAGGCCGCCGCCCTGCCGGCCGGGCGCCACAGCGAACATCCCGAAGTAGACGTGGTCGTCGCGGTGCTCCAGCTGGCAGCAGGCGAGCAGGTCGCCGCCCCGCTCGGCGACGAGCACCACACCGTCCGGGCCGGTGACCGCCGTGGTCACCATCTCCGGGTCGGTGCGCTGCCCGGCCAGCAGGTCCGCCTCGTGGGTCCAGCCCTGCCGGCTGCGCTCGCCCCGGTACGCCGACTCGATCAGGTCGACGAGGGCCGGCACGTCCTCGGGGCGGGCGACCCGGACGGTACGGGGTGCGGGGCTGGTCATGGCGGTTCTCCACGGTCGCTGCGACGTACCTGCTCAGCGTACGCACGCGGGTGTCCCGGACGGCGGCCGGGACCACCGGGCGGGACGGTTCGTGGTTCACTGCCGGGCATGGAGACGGCAGTCGGCGCGGCGGGCCTGCCCGCGATGCTCGACCTGCCGGCCGGGCCGGTCCGCGGCGGCCTGGTGGTGCTGCACGGCTCGCACGCCGGCGAGCGCTCGTACTTCCTCTACGAGCATCTGGCGCGGCTGCTGCCTCCGGCCGGGGTGGCGGTGCTGCGCTACGACCGTCGCCCACGGCCCGGTGGGCGCGACGTGCCACTGGCCGAGCAGGCCGAGGACGCGACGGCGGCGCTCACCGAGCTGCGCCGGCACGTCGGGGCGGTCCCGCTCGGGCTGTGGGGTTTCAGCCAGGGCGCGTGGGCGGCGGCCCTGACCGCGACCCGGCATCCGGTCGACTTCCTGGTCCTGGTCGGGTGCAGCGCGGTGAGCCCGGCGGTCCAGATGCGCTACGGCACGGCCGAGCAGTTGCGCCGGCACGGCTACGGCCCGGCCGATCTCACCGAGCTGGCCGAGCTGCGCCGGCTGGCAGAGGGCTTCCAGCGCGGCGAGGTGCCGCGGCCGGTGGCGCAGGCGGCACTGGACGCGGCGGCGCGACGCCGCTGGTTCCCGCTGGCGTTCCTGCCCGACGAGTTGCCCGCCACGCCGGGCACCTGGACCGACATGGACTACGACCCGGCGCCGGTGCTGGCGCGGCTGACCGGCCCGGTGCTGCTCTGCTACGGCGAGACGGACGCGTGGATCCCGATCGAGGAGAGCCTCGCGGTGTGGCGGCGGGCGGCGTGCGACGCGGAGCTGACGGTTGCCCGGCTGGCCGGCTGCGACCACGCCCCCACGCTCGGCGAGGGCGAGGATCTGGACAGCGTCAGCCCGCAGTACGAGCGGGTGCTGCTGGGCTGGCTGGACCGGCTGCTGCCGGCGGCCGGCTGAGCGGGCGGCCGGCTGAGCGGGCGGCCGGCTGAGCGGGCGGCCGGCTGAGCGGGCGGCCGGTTCCGGCTCCAATTGTCCGCGCGCCGCGCCGCCGCTGACCGCTAGCCTGCCGGGCATGGACGCCGACCTGCCCACGTTCGAGTTCGCCTTTCCCGGCCCGCTGCGCGACAAGCTCGTCGCCGCTGTGCTCGACGGGAGCAAGACCACCACCACCGGTCTGCTCCAGGACTACGAGATCGACGGTGAGCCGCTGCCGGCGGTCGGCGCCCGCTCGGCCGTGCTCGACTCCGACAACCGTCCGGTGGCGGTGATCGAGCTGGTGGAGGTCCGTGTCGCCCGCCTCGGCGACGTCGACCTCGACCACGCGCGCGACGAGGGCGAGGGCCACGAGTCGGTGGCCGCCTGGCGCGCCGGCCACGAGCGGTTCTGGCACGGCGACGACTACCGCGGCTGGCTCGGCGACCCCACGTTCACCGTCGACGACGACACCCCGGCGGTGCTGGAACGCTTCCGCCTGGTCGAGACGCTCTGACCGCGGGCCCGGCCGGCCGGGCTCAGGAGGCGGCGAGCCAGGCGCGCAGCTGGTCGCCGTGTTCGTCCAGCTCCGGTGGCGGCAGGTCGTAGCGGGGCGGGGTGCCGGACAGGCCGATCGGGTTGCGGATCCCCGGCACCCCACCGGCCGTCACCACCGGCTCCAGGCCCAGCCCCTCCGCCAGCGCCACTCCCTCGGCCACCGAGTTGATCGGGCTGCACGGCACACCGGCCGCCCGCAGCTCGGCGAACCAGTCCGCGCTGCCGCGCCGGGACAGCGCCGTCACCAGCAGCGGGCGCAGCTCGTCGCGGTGCGCGACGCGGTCGGCGTTGCGGCCGAACCGCGCGTCGTCGGCCAGCCCCGGCACGCCGAGCACCCGGCAGAGGGTACGGAACTGAGCGTCGTTCCCGGCGATCACCACCAGCTCGCCGTCGGCGGTGGGCAGCGGCTCGTACGGCACGATGCTCGGGTGCGCGTTGCCCATCCGGTGCGGCGCCGCTCCCCCCGCGACGTGCGCGCTGGTGTGGTTGACCAGCCCGGACAGCGCCGAGGAGAGCAGGTCCACAGTGACGTGCTGACCGCGCCCGGTCTCCTCCCGGTGCCGCAGCGCGGCGAGGATGCCGACCGCCGCGTGCAGTCCGGCGATCACGTCGAAGACGGCCACCCCCGCCTTGTACGGTGGGCCGTCGGCGTCACCGGTGAGACTCATCAGCCCGGCGGCGGCCTGCACCATCAGGTCGTACCCGGGCAGGTCGGCGCCCCCGGCGTCGCCGAAGCCGCTGATCGAGGCGTACACCAGGCGGGTATTGCGGGCGGTGACGGTGTCGTGGTCAAGGCCGAAGCGGCGCAGCGCGCCCGGGCGGAAGTTCTGGATCAGCACGTCGGCGCGGTCGGCCAGCCGGTGCGCAAGCGTCAGGTCGCCCGGGTCGGTCAGGTCCAGCGCCAGTGACCGCTTGTTGCGGTTGACCGCCAGGTAGTAGGTGGAGACGTCGTCGCGGACCGGGGGCCGCCAGTCGCGGGTGTCGTCGCCGCCCGGGGGCTCCACCTTGACCACGTCCGCACCCAGATCGGCCAGGAGCATCGTCGCGTACGGCCCGGCGAGGATCCGGGAGAAGTCGGCGACCAGCACCCCGCGCAACGGACCCGACATGCGGCACCTCCCTCGCCGCCGCCCACGATGACACATACCCGACGGCGTGCCCGGCGGGGGTGGCCCAGCCGGTTAGGGTCGCGGTACATCGGCGGCCATACCGGGAAGGGGTGCCCGTGTCGCTGCTCAGCCGGCTCGCCGAGACCACCGACGAGCGACCCGGGGCGGTCCGGGTCGGCGACCGTTCGCTGTCCCGGGTGGAGCTGCGCCGCGCGGCCACCGCCGTCGCCGACGACCTGCGCGGCGCGACCCGGGTGGCGGTGCCCGCCACGGCGAGCCTGGAGACCGTGGTCGGCGTGGTCGGCGGGCTGCTCGCCGGCGCGGCGGTGGTGCCGGTGCCGCCGGACGCCGGCCCGATGGAACGCGATCACATCCTGCGCGACTCCGGCGCGGAACTGCTGCTCGCGCCGCCGGACGTACCGGACACCGACGCCGCCGCGCCGCCGGTCGTACCGCTGGACCTGGCGCGTCGCTCGGACACCACACTCCCCGAGCCCGATCCGGCGACCACCGCGCTGATCCTCTACACCTCCGGCACCACCGGCGCGCCGAAGGGCGCGGTGCTGTCGCGCCGCGCGGTCGCCGCCTGCCTGGACGGGCTCGCCGACGCCTGGGCCTGGACCCCGGACGACGTGCTGGCACACGGCCTGCCGCTGTTCCACGTGCACGGGCTGGTGCTCGGCGTGCTCGGCCCGCTGCGCGTCGGCAGCCGGCTGCACCACGTCGGCCGGCCCCACCCCGAGCGGTACGCGGCGGCAGGCGCCTCGCTGTACTTCGGCGTACCCACGATCTGGTCCCGGATCGCGGCGCGCCCCGCGGCGGCGCGGGCGCTGCGCGGTGCCCGGCTGCTCGTGTCCGGCAGCGCCGCTCTGCCCGAACCTGTCTTCGCGGCGCTGGCCGGGCTGACCGGGCACCAGCCGCTGGAGCGGTACGGCATGACCGAGACCCTCGTCACGGTGAGCGCCCGCGCCGACGGTCCCCGGCGGCCCGGCACCGTGGGCGTGCCGCTGCCCGGCGTGCGGACGCGGGTGGTGGACGAGCACGGCGGCCCGCTGCCGGCCGACGGCGCCGCGATGGGTGAGCTTCAGGTGCGCGGCGGCACGCTCTTCGACGGCTACCTGAACCGGCCGGACGCCGACGCGGCCAGCCGCACGGCGGACGGCTGGTTCCGCACCGGCGACGTCGCGCTCGTCGGCCGGGACGGCGTCCACCGGATCGTCGGGCGGGCCGCCACCGACCTGATCAAGAGCGGCGGGTACCGGATCGGGGCCGGTGAGGTGGAGGACGCGCTGCTGGCGCATCCGGGGGTACGGGAGGCGGCGGTGGTCGGCACGCCCCACCCCGACCTGGGGCAACAGGTCACCGCGTACGTGGTGGGCGACGGCGTGGCCGAGGCGGAGCTGATCGACTTCGTGGCGCGGCACCTGTCCGCGCACAAACGCCCCCGGCAGGTACGGCTGGTAAGCGCGCTGCCCCGCAACGCGATGGGCAAGGTGCAGAAGTCCCGGCTGACCGGGGCGTGACCCGCACCCCGCCGGGAACCAGCGCGGCGCTCCCGACGACTATCCCTACATGGCGTGTGAGCAGTGGCGGGAGATCCTGTCGGCACAGTTGGACGGTGAGGCGTCCGCGTCGGAGATCGAGGCGGCCGAGGCCCACCTGACCGGCTGCGCCGGCTGCCGTGGCTGGTTCGACTCCGCGGCGTCGGTGATCCGGCGGGTCCGTACGCAGCTCGCCCCGCGGGTGCCCGACCTGGTCGACGCGGTGCTGGCCGCCGCGCCGCCGCCCCGGCCCAGCCGCCGCCACCGGATCACGCTGGGGCTGCGCGGGGCGCTCGGCCTGCTCGGCGCGGTGCAGCTCGTGCTCGGCCTGACCCAGATCGGCCGGGAGGCGGTCGTCACCCACGCGCACGCCTCCGGCCAGCACCTGTGGCACGAGTCGGCGGCGTGGAACGTGGCGGTCGGCGCCGGATTCCTCTACGTGGCGACGCGCCGGTCCACCCCGTCCGGCCTGTTGCCGATGCTCAGCGCGTTCGTCGCCACGCTGGTGCTGCTGTCGGTGAACGACCTGATCATCGGACAGGTGGAGATGACCCGGCTGGTCAGCCACGGCTTCCTGCTGGTCGGCTGGGCCGTGATGCTGGTGCTGTCCCGGCTCGGCCGCCGTCCCGGCGACACGCCACCCGGGCAGCGCCGGTCGGACGGCTCGCGGTGGGCGCTGCGAATCGAGGAACCGCCCGCGCCCGCGCCGCTGCGGCTGGTGCCGCCCGGCCCGTACCCCGCACAGGCCCGCGACCGGCGCGCCGCCTGACGACCCGCCGCGCGAGCCCCGGCTGCCGGCGGGCTGTGCCAGCGGTCGAGGCGGCGGGTCGCGATCTCAGCGGGCCCGGCGGTCGCGGGCGTCGCCGGACCAGGCGGCGACCAGGTCCTCGCGGGCGCGGGCCACGCGGGAGCGGATGGTGCCCACCGGGCAGCCGCACACCTCGGCCGCCTCGGCGTAGGACAGGCCGAGCACCTGGGTGGCCACGAACGCCTCCCGCCGGTCCGGCGCCAGCGCGGCGATGAGACCACGCAACACCACCCCGTCGTCCCCGCCGCCGGTCACCGCGCCGGCCGCCTCGGCGGCGGTCTGCCAGTCCGGCAGCGCCGCCAGCCGGGGCCGGGTGGTCGCCGTCCGCACGTGGTCCACCGCGACCCGGCGGGCGATGGTGAAGATCCAGGTACGCGCCGACGACCGGCCCGCGAAGCCCGGCAGGCTGCGCAGCGCCCGCAGGAACGTCTCCTGGGCGAGGTCGTCGGCCTCGGCCGGCCCGGCCAGGTGGGCGAGGAAACGCCACACCGGCACCTGGAGGGCCCGGACGAAGGCGGCGGCGGCCAGCCGGTCGCCCCGGGCGGCGCGCCGCGCCCAGCCGGTGACCTGCTCGTCGTCGGCGTCCGGTCTCATCCGCGGCCGGTCCGCCGGTCCGGCATGCTCATGCCGGACGGTACGGATAAGAGCCCCGCTCGGTTCATCAGTGGCGTCCCTCCTGCCGGCAAGGCGGTACCGGCCGCCCCTCGGTTGGTCGGCCGTCGCAGGGACAAAGTTCCCGGGACATGGTCAGTCTTCGACGGACACTGTGACCGGCCCGACCCGCAGCACGCCGTCGGTGAGCGGGGCGCACCGGATGCCGGCGCGGCGGCGCATCGCCTTCCACGTACCGGGCTCGACCACCACGTCCAGCCAGGCGCAGGGCGGCGCGGCCCGATGCGCCCGCAGCCGGACCGGACCGTCGCCGGAGTCGAGCGTGAGCACCCGGCCCACCAGGTCGTCCACCGGAATGCCCTCGGTCAGCACGTTGCGCCGCAGCTGGGTGAGGTCCGTGCCGGGCGGCAGTGACTCCCGCGCGATCAGCGTGACGCTCGCCTCCCGGTGCGCGGGACGGCCGAAGTAGCGGTCACCGACGATGCCGAGTCCGGCGCGTACCCGCACCTGGTCGACCAGTTCGCCGGGTGGCGCCGGGGCGGGTCCGTCCGCCGGACGGCCCACGTACCGGTGCACCGGCGAGGCCAGCAACTGGACGATCCTCGGCATGCCCGAAGTGTAGTAGCGGGCATAACATCGCCAAACCGGACGATAGCCACGTTCACGTATCCGCCCTGGTCACGGCCCGTTGTACGGGGTGTGACGGCGAGGCGACCAGAAGCGATCGGAGCTCATCCGCGACGGCGGCTGGCCTGGGCGCGGCGCGAGAACGAGCGCCGGCGTCAGGCGTACGAGACGGCGGCCCGGACCTGGCGCCGCCGCGCGGAGCACCTCGACCGGCTGGCGATCGAGGCGGCCGGCTTCCGGGGCTGCGCGCTGCCGGGCACCGCACTGCCGGTGCCGCTGGACGAAGGTGAGGTCGTCTACCGCATCCTGTCCGCCGTCGACCTGGTCGAGGCCACCGCCCGGCACGTGCCCGGACTACCCGCGCCCGGCCGCACCCTCACCGGCCGTCTCGGCCCGGCCGACGGCCCGCTACCGGCCGGGCTGCGCGTGGTCGACAGCGGTGCCGCCGTGGTGACCGACCGGCGGGTGACCTTCGCCGGGCGCGACGTCCGGCGGGACTGGCCCCTGCGGGACCTGCACGGCCTCGGGCACCACAGCGACCGCCCGGTCACCCTGCTCCACGGCACCGACGGCGGCGCACCGGCGGGACTGCGCGTACCGGCGCCGGGCGCGGCGAACGCCCGGTTCTACCTCACCCTGGCCCACGCCGACGCCACCGGCACACGGCAAGCGGTCGTCGAGGACATCGACACGCTGCGGTCCGCCCACCGGGCCGCCCGTCCCCGGCCACCCCGTCCGCTCGGTCCGTGGGACGCCCCGGCCGAACCGGCACTCCCCCGGCGGCTGGTGGCGGCGGGCGTCGCGGCGGTGGCCGTGCTGCTCGGCGTCACGTCCGCCGGCACCTGGAGCGCCACCGCCGGGCAGACCGACCCGGCGCGCCGGCCCGCGTCCCACCCGGCGGGCACGTCCACCACGGCAGCCGCGCCGCCGGCACAGCCCACGGCCACTCCGGCGTCGCCCTCGACACCCCCGCCGACCCGGCCCGCACCGCGACCGGAGCCCTTCCCGAATCCCGCGACGTGGTCGGATCCGGCAGCGCGGCCGGGTACGCGAGTCCTCACCACCGCGCCACCTGTAGCCGGACCGCCACCGTCGCACCCCGGCAACCGCCCGCCGGCACGCGCCGATCCGTCCACCCCGCCGGCCGCCCAGGCGACCTCGGCGCCGACCGCGAGCCCCACGGGTGATCCGGGCACGACCGGAGCGCCAAGCCCGACAGCAGAGCCGAGCCCCACCCCCTCACCCGAGCCGCCCCGACCCTGATGTCCCCGCCGATCACCCCGGCCGCCGCCCCGGCCTCAGATCCCCGGTGAACCCGACCCCTTCCCGACCTGCTCCCCCGTCCCCCGTCCCCCGTCCCCGTCGATCTTGCACTTTCGGCCCCCAGGACGCCGGATTCGCCCCATATGGGGGGGCCGAAAGTGCAAGATCGCGAGGAGAGGGGGTGAGGGCGGGGTAAGGGTCAGGAGGGCTGGGGGGTCAGCAGGTAGTCGCCGTCTTCGGGGCTCCAGCGCAGCTCCACCGCGCCGCCGGTGGCGGCGGCCTTGCAGAACTGGAGGAAGCTGCGGTAGCCGAGCTTCTTCTCGCTGAAGTCCGGCCGGGCCCGCCGGAGCTGGTCCTTCAGGCCGGACAGCGCCACCGCGCCACCGTCCGCGGCGAGGTCCACCACCACGGAGCGGAGCAGCCCGAACGCGACCTCCCGGTCCCCCTGTTCGGGAAGCGACACCTCCGGATCGCCCTTCGCCGGCCCGGCGGCCAGCTCCACCACGTTGTGCGCCGCGAGATGACGCAGCAGTTCGCCGAAGGTACGGAAGCCGTAGTCGGACTCGCTGAACGTCGGGTCCTTGCGGAGCAGCGCACGTTTGAGCGCGGACGCGGTCACGTCGCCGCTGGAGCTGCCCTGCATGCCGGCCACCGTCTGCACGAGCTGCACGGCGAGCGTGTCGACGTCCCGCGCCGACTCGTCCTCGGCCGGGACGGTCTCCACCGCCGGCTCGGGCGCCGGCTCCGCCGGTGAGGGCCGGGCCGGGCGCGACCGGCGGGCGGCCGGGGGCGGCACGTCCACACCTTCCAGGCGGTCGTAGTAGAGGAACTCGTCGCAGGCCGGGGGCAGCAGCGCGGAGGTGGACTTCTCCACCCCGACGCCGATCACCCGCTTGTTGAGTTCGCGCAGCTTGTGCACGAGCGGGGTGAAGTCGCTGTCGCCGGTGCAGATCACGAACGTGGAGATGTAGCCGCGCTCGAACGCCAGCTCGACCGCGTCCACCGCCATCTTGATGTCCGCGGCGTTCTTGCGCGAGGCGCCCATCCGCTGCGGGATCTCGATCAGCTCGACGTGTGAGCGGGTGAGCATCCGGCGGTCCTCGTCGAAGTACGACCAGTCGGCGTACGCCCGGCGCACCACCACGCGCCCCCGCTCGGCGAGCGCGTCGGCGATCGGCCGGAAGTCGAACGGCCGGCCGCCGTGATGGTCCCGTACGCCGAGGGCCAGGTTTTCGTAGTCGAGGAACAGCGCGATCCGGTCTTCGTGATCCACACTGGCAGCCTAGCCCGGCCGGAGCGCCGGACCGGTCAGCGCCGCTCGTCCCGGTAGACGGTCTCGCGGCGGGCCACGCGCTGGATCGCGTAGCTGGCGACCAGCAGCAACAGCGCGAGCGCCACCTCGACACCGGCGATGGTGCCGTTGGCGACGGTGAGACCGAGCAACAGCAGGATCAGCCCGACGACGGCGAGCAGTCCCGCCAGCAACAGCCGGTTGCGCCGTCGCGCCGACCGCTGCGTGTCGTGTCCGCTCACGCCGTCCGCCTCTCCCCGGCTCCGTTTTTCCGATCCTAGGCGCTGGTCACCGCCGGGGCAGCGGATCACGACGGCCGGGGGCCGGACACTGACGCGTCCGGCCCCCGGTGTCACGGCGGCGGTCAGTGGATCGGGATCGGCGCGGGGCGCTTGTCCTCCCCCGTCTCGCCGTCGAGCAGGTGCGAGGGCTCCCGGCGGCGGGGCAGGAACGCAGCCGGGACGAACGTCAGCAGCACCAGGCCGAAGGCGACCCAGAACGTGGTGGAGAAGGAGCTCGCCGCGTAGTCGAGCCCGCGTTCGATCAGCGACGGCGGAACCGGGAACTGCTGGAGCAACTCGGGCCGCTGCTGGGTGGCGATGGCGAGCTGCGCCTCGGTCAGCGTGGCGCCGGTGCCCGGGTCGACGGCGCCGGGGATCGGCCGCGAGCCGTTCAGCTCGCTGGTGAGGATGACCGACATGACCGCGGCGCCCACCGAACCGCCGATCTGCTGGAGGATGTTGACGAGCGTGGAACCGCGCGCCACCTCCGCCGCGCTGAGCGTCTTCAGCGCCGAGGTCATGATCGGCATCATCGTGCCGCCCATGCCGAGGCCCATCACGAACAGCGAGCCGCAGAGCAGCCAGTACGACGTGTCGGTGCCGAGCTGGGTGAAGGTGAAGAACCCGGCCGCGATGAGCACGAGCGCGAACGGCACCGTACGGCCGACCGGCACGCGATCGGCGAGCATGCCGGCGATCGGCATGGTCAGCATCGCGCCGATGCCCTGCGGTGCGATCAGCAGGCCCGCCGTCAGCGTCGTCTCGCCGCGCACCTGGAGGAAGTAGCTCGGGAACAGCAGGCCGGCACCCATGAACGCGATGATGAAGACGAACATGGTGACGGCGGCGATGGTCAGGTTGCGGTTGCGGAAGAGCCGCAGGTCGAGCAGCGGGTGCCGGGGCCGGAACGAGTAGAGCACGAAGGCGACCACGAGCGCGCCACCGACGAGCATCGGCAGCCAGACCTTGGTGTCGGCGACGGTGCCGGTCTCGGGCAGCGTGGAGATGCCGTAGAGGAACAGCGCGAGACCGGGCGAGAGCATGAGCATGCCGAGGAAGTCGAACGACTCGGACGGCTCGGCGTTGTCCCTGGGCAGCGCCAGCTGGGCGTAGACCAGGGCGACCAGGCCGATCGGCAGGTTGATCAGGAAGATCCAGTGCCAGCTCGCGACGTCGATCAGCCAGCCGCCGAGGATCGGGCCGGTGATCGGGCCGAGCAGCATCGGGATGCCGAGCACCGCCATCAGGCGGCCGATGCGGTGCGGGCCGGCGGCCCGGGTCATGATCGTCATGCCGAGCGGCATGAGCATGCCGCCGCCGAGGCCCTGGACGACCCGCCAGGCGATCAGCTCGCCGATCGAGTCGGCAGTGGCGCAGAGCCCGGAGCCGATGGTGAACAGCGCCAGCGCCACCATGTAGAGGCGTTTCGTACCGAACCGGTCGGCGGCCCAGCCGCTGAGCGGGATGACGGTGGCCAGCGCGAGCGTGTAGCCGGTCATGGTCCACGCGACGCGGGCGTACGAGGCGTCGAACTCGCTCTGGAACGTCGGCAGCGCCACGCTGACGACTGTCACGTCGAGGATCGACATGATCGCACCGAGCACGACGACGCCGGCCACCTTGAGTACGGCGGCGTCGAGCTTCGTCGACGTCGCGACGGGTTGGTGTGTCACTGACGGTCTCCTGGGGATCCGGTCCGGCACTTCGAGGCGGTGGCGGCGCCGCGCGCCGTCGGCGGAGCGCGGGCGGAACGCGCGGCGGGGCGACGTCCGGGCGACAGCGTAGCGATGACCTGGGACAGCACGCGGCCGGTTTTGCCCAGAGGCGAACCGCGGTGCTGCGGCAGGCGGCCGCCCCGGCGGCCCCGGGCGCTCCGGCGGCTCGCGGAAAGGGCTGGTGCGCGCCGGTTCGTGAACCTTGTCGGGACGGGGCCGGCGGCGGCGACCGTGACGAAGGTCATGCCCCACGCGGACCGCCGCTCAGCCCAGCCCGGCCATCAGTTCGACCTCGGCCGTACGGGAGCGGTCGATGCGGCGGGCTAGGTCGCGTACCCGTTCGCTGGTCCCGGCGGTGACCTGGGCGCGGGCCAGGTCGGCGGCGGTGCGCTGGTGCCGGCTCAGCACGTCGCGCAGCACCCGGTCGGCGTCGGCGGGCGCGGCGGCGCGCAGCCGGGCCAGTCCGGCGGCGGCGTCGCTGTGTCCGGAGTGGTCGTGCCGGGCGGCAGCGGCGGCTGACGGGCCGGCCTCGCGCAGCCATCGGCGCATGGTGGCCAGTTCGTCGGTCTCGGTGGCCCGGACGGCGGCGGCGAGCGTGCGCAGCCGCGGGTCACCGGCGCGGTCGAGGCCGAGCCGGACGATCTCCAGCGTCTGCTCGGTGTGCGCCACCATCATGGCCAGGAACAGCGCGTCGATCCCGCTGACCGGGGCGTCCGCGCCGCCCGGCACCGAGGCGTCCGGGCCCGCCGGGACCGTGGCGGACGGCACCGGCGGGGACGGATCGGCGGCGGGCGCCCCGCCGCACCCAGTCAGGGTCAACAGGACCGCGAGCAGCGCCGCGGGCGCGCGGCGGAGCCGGGGAACGGCCGGCTCCGCCGCGCGGGTACGCGGGCTCAGATCTGCTGCCACAGCGCCGGAACGTTCGGCGGTTCCCAGCCGGCGATGGCGGTGTGCGCCTGGCGACAGCGGTAGCCGCGGCCGTCGTAGGTGACCGTGTCGCCGACCTGGTACGCCCGCCCGGCGGTCCACGTCCCGCCCGGCGCCGGGGTGCTGGTCCGGGTGGGTGTGGGCGACGGCGCGGGCGTGGTGGGCGCCGCGGTCGGGGTGGGCGACGGGGTGGGGTTGCCGCCTCCGCCGCCGATCTGGAGGTCGACGCAGGAGTAGAACGCGTTGGCGGTGTCGGAGATGTTCCATATCGCCAGCAGCTTCTGCCGGCCGGAGAAACCGCCCAGGCCGACCGTGTGGGACACGGTCGCGCCGGGTTGGCGGCCCCCGCCGTCGACGACCGCGACGCGGGTGCCGCCGATCCAGTACTCCCAGTTGGCGGTGGCGTGCCGGGCGGTGTTGACCCAGGTGAACGTGACGGTGCTGCCGACGGAGGTGGCCGGCCAGTTGCGGCTGTCGTCGTTGAGTACCGCGAACTGGGCGATGCCGGCGTGGCAGCTCCGCAGACCCTTGGGGCCCTCGACGCTCTGCGGTTCGTACTTGATCTGGCCGCAGTCGGGCACCCGGTTCTGCGCGCAGAGCGCCTGCCGGCTGGGTGGCGAGGAGACGTAGCCGTGGGCCTGCGCGGGTGCGGCGAGCGCGAGCGTGCCGGTGACGGCACCGGCGGTGAGCAGCGGGAGGGTGATTCTTCGACGCATGGTGGCAACTCCTTCGGGCGGAACGGAAGGTGCCCCGAACATAAATTAAACATTCTTAACAGTAAAGACTCCTATCTATAAATTAAGTCCTGCACGACCGGCGCCGGGCGTATGATCCTGATCGATGGCTCGCCGCGCGGAGCCGACCGTCGTTCCTGGGCATCCCGCCGCCGCAAGGCGTCCGGGAGGACGACGCAGACCGGGCATCGCCTCGTCGTCCCACTCCCCGGAGGACACCCCCACATGAGGAGATCCACCGCGTTCGCGGCCAGCCTGCTGCTTGTCGCCGCCGCGCTCAGCACCGTCGGCGGGCCGGTCGCCGCCGCCGACCCCGCCGACCCGGTCACCGTCACGGTGAACACCCGCGCCGGGCTGGCCACCGTCCCGGCCACCGCGCTCGGCGTCAACCACGCCATCTGGGACTCGCAGCTCGGCAGCGCCGAGACGTCCGACCTGCTCAAGGCCGCGGGCGTGAAGATGCTGCGCTACCCCGGCGGCTCGTACGCCGACATCTACCACTGGGAGACCCACACCGCGCCCGGCGGCTACGTCGCCCCGAACACCGACTTCGACACGTTCATGGCCGGTGCCCGCCGCATCGGCGCCCAGCCGATGATCATCGCGAACTACGGCACCGGCACGCCCGCCGAGGCGGCGGCGTGGGTCCGCTACGCCAACGTCACAAAAGGCTACGGCGCGAAGTGGTGGACAGTCGGCAACGAGAACTACGGCAACGGCCACTACGGCTCGGCCTGGGAGGCCGACGACCACCCGGACAAGAGCGCCACCCAGTACGCACGGCTGGTGGTCGAGTACGCCGACGCGATGAAGGCGGTCGACCCGAGCATCAAGGTCGGCGCGGTGCTCACCATGCCCGGCAACTGGCCGGACGGGATCACCGCCGGATCCGACCCGGGGCCGTGGAACCAGACGGTGCTCTCCCTCGCCGGTCCGAAGATCGACTTCGTGGACGTGCACTGGTACCCGGGCGGCAACGCCGCCGACTCGCTGGCCCGGACCAACCATCTGCCCGACGCGGCCTGGCTGCTGCGCCAGCAGATCGCCCGGTACGCCGGCCCCGGGGCGGACCGGATCGGGATCAGCTTCACCGAGCTGAACGTGGACGCCGGCCGCACCACGGCGCCGGGCGCGCTGTTCCTCGCCGACGCCTACAGCGGCCTGCTGGAGCAGGGCGTGTTCACGGTGCAGTGGTGGAACGTGCACAACGGCATCGGCACGGTCTCCGAGGTGGCCGGGCAGACCGACTACGGCGACTTCGGGCTGCTGTCCAGCGGCAACTGCACGAACGACGGCGAGGTGTGCCAGCCGGCGTTCAACACGCCGTTCGCGCCGTACCACGCGTTGTCCATGATGAACCTGTTCGCCCGGCCCGGTGACCAGCTCGTCCGCGCCGGAACCGACCAGCCGCTGGTGGCCGCGCACGCGGTCCTCCGGCCGGACGGCAGCCTCGCGGTCCTGCTGCTCAACAAGGACCCGGAGAACGCACACCCGGTGGCGCTCGACTACGCCGGGTTCACCCCGGCCGACGAGGCGCCAACAGTGCACACGTTCACCAACGGCGCGACCGCGATCAGCACCGCCCGCGCCGGCAGCGCGGCGGCGCGGACGCTGCCGCCGTACTCGCTCACCACGCTCGTGCTGCGACCGGCCGGCAGCTCGGCCGGGCGGCCCGGCGCCCCGGGCCGGCCGACGGCGAGCGCGGTGACCGACCGCGCGGCGACCATCTCCTGGCCGGCGGCCACGCCGGGCGCGTCGCCGATCGCCAAGTACGAGGTGCACCGGCAGTACGGCGCGGTGAGCGAGCAGCTCGGCGAGACCGCCGGAACGTCCCTCACGGTGGGCAACCTCGAACCGGGCGCCCGCTACACGGTCAACGTGCTGGCCCGGGACACGGCCGGACAGGTCTCCTGGTCGTCGCCACCGCTGACGTTCGCCACCGGCAGCCCGGCCGAGAGCTCCTGCGCGGTGCGGTTCAACGACGACAACGACTGGGGCAACGGGTACGTGGCGAACGTCGAGGTGATCAACACGGGCGCGAAGGCCGTCGACGGCTGGACGCTGACCTGGACCTGGCCGACGGCCTGGCAGCAGGTGAGCAGCGGGTGGAGCGCCACCTGGGACCAGCAGGGCCGCGACGTCCGGGTGACGCCCACCGCCGACAACCGGCGGCTCGCCGCCGACGGCGGGAGCACGACTGTGGGCTTCGTCGGCGCGTACAGCGGGCCGAACGTGCCGCCGGCGGCGTTCCGCCTCAACGGCACGGTCTGCACGCTGCGCTGAGGAGTCCTCAGCCGCGGCCGGGTGGCCGCAGCCGTACGTCGGCCGCCGCCGGGACCTTCGGGTTCCGGCGGTGGCCGGCTCGCCGGGGCGCCGGCACCACGTGCGGGCGCACCGGTCCGGACGGGAGCGTGGGCGGTTCCGGCACGGCCGTCGGCAGGACGGCCAGGATCGCCACGAGCAGCACCACCGCGACGACACCGTCGAGCCAGTAGTGGTTGCCGGTGACCACGACCACGAGCGCTGTCGCCAGGGGGTGGAGCAGCCAGAGCCAGCGGAGGCGTCCGGTGGTGACCGCCATCAGCGCCAGCGCGATCGCCAGCGCCCAGCCCACGTGCAGCGACGGCATGGCCGCGTACTGGTTGCTGAGCTGGTCGGTGTCGGGGGGACCGTAGACGCTCGGGCCGAACCGGGTGCCGGTGTCGACCATCCCGGTGAGCGCGGTCAGCCGGGGCGGCGCGAGCGGAATGCAGACGTGGAGCACCAGCGCCACCGCCGTGAGCGACGCCAGGGCGCGGCGCAGCCGCAGGTAGTGGGCCGGGCGGCGCAGCCAGAGCCAGACCAGGCAGAGCACGGTGGCCGGGAAGTGCATGTAGGCGTAGTACGAGTTGGCGACGCGTACCAGCAGCTCCTGCGACAGCAGCGGCCCCTGCACGAGCATCTCGTCGGGCAGGCGCAGCAGCCGTTCCAGCCGCCAGACCCACTCGCCGTTTGCCAGGGCCACCTCGGCGTGCCCGGCCACCACCTGCCGGCCCGCCTTGTAGGCCAGGAAGAGCACGGCGACCAGCGCCAGCTCACGCGCGGCCCGCTGCCATACGGCGAGACGGGTGGGCGCGGTCCGCGTGACGTCCACGGCTCCTCCTTCGGTTCGTCCCCGCATGGGCCAGGGCCGCCGCCGGGGTCGGCGACGGCCCTGGGGGTACGGGCTCAGCGGCGGGCGCGTTCCTCCCGGCCGGCCGAGTCCACGCTCACCTCGTCGAAGGCGGGCGCGCCGTCGACGGCGTCCGCTCCCACCGCCACCGATCGGCCGGTGTCCGGCAGGTCGAGGCTGGAACGCAGGGTGACCGGGCGCAGCAGCAGCGCCGCCACGATACCGACCACCGCGATGGCGGCCGAGATCAGGAAGATATGCCCGGTCGCGTCCCCGTATGCGGCCCGGACGATCTGCCGGACCGGTTCGGGCAGCGCGTCGAGGTTGAGCGTGCTGCCGCCGCCTCCGCCGGAGGCGGGGATGCCGGCCGCGGCCAGGTCGTGGTTGATCCGGTCGGTGACCCGGCGGGCCAGCACCGCGCCGAGCACCGACACGCCGATGGTGCCGCCCAGCGAGCGGAAGAAGGCGACGCTGGCGCTCGCCGCGCCGATGTCCTTGAGCGAAACGGTGTTCTGCACGGCGAGCACCAGGTTCTGCATGGTCATGCCGACGCCGACGCCGACGATGAACATCGCGATGCCGACGAAGACCAGCGAGGTCTCGTGGTCGATGGTGCCGAGCATGCCGAACCCGATGACGAGCACGACCGCCCCGAACACGATGTACGGCTTGATCTTCCCGGTGGCGGTGATCATCCGGCCCGCCACGATCGAGGAGATCAGCACGCCGGCCATCATCGGGATGGTGAGCAGGCCGGCCTCGGTCGGGCTGTAGCCGCGGCCGATCTGGAAGTACTGGCCGAGGAAGACCGCGCCGCCGAACATCGCCATGCCGACCGCGAGGCTGCCCAGGATCGCCAGGGCGGTGGTGCGCTCGCGGACGATGTGCAGCGGCACCACCGGTTCGGCGGCCCGCGCCTCCACCCAGACGGCGAGCGCGAGCAGCAGCACCGCGCCGCCGACCATGGCGCCGCTCTGCCAGGAGACCCAGGCGAACGAGTCGTCGACGAACGAGATCCAGATCAGCAGCACGCTGACGCCGGCGGCGATGAGCGTGGCGCCCAGATAGTCGATCTTGACGTTGTCCCGGCGCGCGGTGGGCAGGTTCAGGGTGATCTGGAGCAGGAACAGCGCGACGGCGGCGACCGGCACACCGACGAAGAAGCACCAGCGCCAGCCGAGCCACGAGGTGTCCACGATCAGGCCACCCAGCAGCGGGCCGCCCACGGTGGCCAGCGCCATCACGCCGCCCAGGTAGCCGTTGTAGCGGCCCCGCTCGCGCGGCGGGATCATGGCCGCGATCGCGACCTGCACCAGCGCCTGGAGGCCGCCGACGCCGATGCCCTGGAAGGCGCGGGCGGCGATGAGCTGTCCGGCGCTCTGCGCGAAGCCGGCCGCGACCGATCCGACCAGGAACACCACGATGGCGACCTGGATCAGCAGCTTCTTGTTGAACAGGTCGGCCAGCTTGCCCCAGATCGGGGTGGTCGCGGTGGCGGTGAGCAGGGTGGCGGTGACCACCCAGGTGTACTGCGTCTGCGAGCCGTTGAGCGCTCCGATGATCTTCGGCAGGGCCGTCGAGACCACTGTGCCGCTCAGCATGGCCACGAAGAGCACCAGCAGCAGGCCGCTGAGTGCCTCCAGCGTCTGCCGCCGGTTCATGGGGGCGGCCTCAGCCGTCGCGGTGGGTGCGCTCATCCGCGCGTCCTCCAGGTGTGTCGATTGGGTTGGCCGCTTCGTTGCCTCAAGCAATCAACACTAAACCTTGCCCGGTAGGCAAGTTTGCCCATTGAGAAATGGCTCACCTACGCTAGCCGCATGGACGAGTGCACCGGCCTGCGGGAACGCAAGAAGGCGGCAACCCGCCTCGCGCTGCACGAGGCGGCGCTGTCGCTCGCCGCCGAGCACGGCCCGGACCGGATCACCGTCGAGGCCATCGCCGACGCCGCGAACGTGTCCCGGCGCACGTTCTCCAACCACTTCAGCGGCAAGGAGGAGGCCCTCTTCCACGGCGACACGCTGCGGCTGCGCCGGCTCCTCGCGCTGGTCGCCGAGCAGCCGGCGGAACTCGGGCCGTGGGCCACGCTGACCCGGGCCGCCCTCATCCAAGCCGAGGAGGGCTACGACGACCCGGCCGAGCCCTGGCTCAACCGGCGACGGCGGCTGCACGGCCACCCGAGCCTGGCCGCCCACCAGGTCGGCGCGTACGCGGCCCAGGAGCGGGAGATGGCCGCGGAGTTGGCCCGCCGGCTGACCGGGCCCGACTCGCCGCTGCGGGCCCGGGTCGTCGCCGCCACGTTCCTCGCGTCCCTGCGCGTCGCCGCCCACGAGTGGCTGGAACACCCCGGCCGGCCGCTGCGCGACGTGCTGCGCGACGTGCTCGCCCGCGCCGCCCCGGCGGACGGCTGAGCGCTCCCCCAGCCGGGAACGGTGGAATGACCACGAACGGAACACCCCACCTGACCTGGGCTGACAGACTCGCCCGGTGGGTGCCGACCGCTGGCGCAAAGGGCTCGGACCGGCGACCGGCGTCGCCCCGGCGACCCGGGTCGACCGGTTCGAGGTCTTCTTCGACCTCGTCTTCGTGGTCTCCTTCTTCATCATCACGCGCGCCACCGCCGCGAACGTCACACCGCGGGAGCTGCTGCACGCGCTGCTGGTGCTCGCCGTGCTCTGGTGGTGCTGGGTGGTGCACAGCGCGGTCGCCGCCCGGCTGCGCCTGGGCGAGGGCTTCGTGCCGATCCTCATGGTGGTCGGCATGATCGCGCTGTTCACGTTCGCGCTCGCGCTGCCGCAGACGTTCGGCGACCTGGACAAGGGCAGCGCCGGGCCGATCCTGGTCACGATCAGCTACGTGGTGATCCGGCTCGTGCACACCGCCCTGTACTGGTACGCCACCCGCGACGACCCGCCGGCCCGGCGCAAGCTGCGGCTGTTCCTGCCTGAGGCGCTGGTCACCGCCACCCTGCTGCTGGTGGCGGCGCTGCTGCCGCCGCGCGTAGCCCCCGACGTCGGCCCGTGGCTGCGCGACGGGCTCTGGATCGCGGTCGTCGCCATCCAGTACAGCAGCGGCCTGCTCGCCGGCGCCGACGGCTGGAAGATCACCTCGGCCGAGCACTGGACCGAGCGGTACGACCTCATCCTGATCATCGCGCTCGGCGAGTCGGTCATCTCGGTCGGCGTCGGCGGCAACCTGCTCGGCCAGCCGGTCACCTGGCCCGCGATCCCGGCGGCGATCTTCGGCATCCTGTTCACCGCGGCGCTCTGGTGGGCGCACTTCGACATGATCGGCCCGGCCGCCCGGATCGCGCTGCACGCCGCGCAGGGCCGTCCGCGGGTCGCGCTGGCCCGCGACGCGTACGCGTATCTCTACCTGCCCATGATCGCCGGGGTGATCCTGTTCGCGATCGGCGCCGAGGAGCTGGTCCGGATCGTCACCGACCCGGCGGGCGGCCCGGCGGAGCGCGGCCACGGGCCGGCGGTGCCGCTGCTCTTCGGTGGCGTTCTGGTCTACCTCGCCGCCAACATGGCGTTCCAGTGGCGGGCGTTGCGGACGCTGTCCTGGACCCGGCTCGGCACTGTGGTGCTGCTCGCCGCGGCGCTGCCGGTCGGCCGGCACCTGCCGGCGCTCGCCGCGCTGGGCCTGCTCACCGCGATCTGCGTGGCCCTCGTCGGCGCCGAGCTGGTGATCTTCGCCGATTCCCGGGTCGCGTTGCGCCGGCTCATGCACGAGGAGAAGACGAGCGCCGAGGAGAGCGAGGCGGCCTGGCGGGCCCGCTGGCGCGAGGACGGCGACAGCGCCCCGCGCCGATCTTGACACAGGACCTAGAGTCTCCGCGTGATCGAGATCGTCACCGAGGTCGACCTGTTCCACCCGCCCGCCCGGGTCTGGCGGGCGCTCACGGAACGCGCGTTGCTTGCCAAGTGGTTCGCCGACAGCGCGCCCCGGTCCGACCGGTGGATCCTGGCCACCGCCGCGCTGCCCGGCTACGACGGCGACACCGAGGTGGAGACCGTCGAGGTGCGTGCGCCGCAGCGGCTGGTGGTCCGCTGCCGGGAGGACGGCCGGGCGACCCGTCTCGCCTGCGACCTGACCCCGACCGCGCTCGGCACCCGGCTGTCCGTACGCGAGGTGCTCGAAGACGGCGACTGGGACGCCGACGCCCGCGCCGAGCAGCACGAACAGGCAGTCACCGGACGGCTGCCGGCGATCCTCGACTGGCTGGCGTTCCAGAACGTCGACCTGCGCCGCGCCGAGGGCGGGCTGACCGCCGAACTGCCGGTGGTCCGGCTGCTCGGCGACGAGCACCGCCGGCCCGGGCGGCGCCGGGTGCTGCTGGTGGCCGGCGCTGTGACGCTGCTCGCCGCGGCGGCCGGGGCGACGGTGTGGGCCACCGGCGACGACCCGCCCGCGCCGGCCGCGCCGCTCCCGACGACGTCGCTCGTCATGCCGTCCAGCGCCACGCCGTCGGCCCGCCCCACGACCGCGCGGCCCACGCCCAGCCCGAGCCGCCGCAGCGCGTCGCCCTCGCCGACACCATCACCCACCCCCAGCCGTACGCCGAGCCCGACGCCCTCGACTGTCGCGGCGGCGCCGCTGAGTGCCACCTACGAGACGGTCACCGACCGGGTCTTCGGCTACCGGGGCCAGGTGGTGCTGCGCAATCCCGGACCGTCGCCGCGTCCGGGCTGGACGGTCACCGTGACGCTGCACGACGGCGCCACGGTGGGCAGCGTGAGCGGGGCCGAGGCGAAACAGGACGGCGCCGTGGTGACGTTCACCGGCGGCGTGTTGCCGGGCGGCGAGACCGCCACCATCCGCTTCGACGTCCGCGACCCCGACCCGGGCCACGACGCCCCCGCCGCCTGCGCCACAGAGAACACCCCCTGCACCCCCGCCTGAGGGCTTCACCACGTCGATCATGAAGTTGGGCCGTGGATTCGTCCGCATTGACGACGGCCAACGTCATGATCGCCGCATCCCGGGCGGGTGGGGCGTGGGCGGATGGGGCGTGGGCGGGCGGGGGTGCCGGTGCGGTGGGTGCGGAAATGGGTTGTTGAGTGCATGGGAGCGCTCCCGTAACATCCCTGACGCGGCTGTTAACGCTCACAAAACAATCGCCACCGCCAATGTCGGAGCCGCTGCCCCCGCAGGAGGTCATTCCATGTCCAGATCTAGGTCAGTCAATGCCATATTGGCGTCGGCAGGCGCCGCGCTGCTGGCGTCGGGGACCGTCGCCGTGGCCCTGCCCGCCGGGGCAGCCGCCGCCGGCTGCTCGGTCAACTACGCGATCTCGTCGCAGTGGCAGGGCGGCTTCGGCGCCAACGTCACCGTCACGAACCTCGGTGACCCGGTGTCGAGCTGGACGCTGACGTGGTCGTTCGGCGCCGGGCAGACGGTCACCCAGTCGTGGAACACGAGCCTGACCCAGAGCGGGTCCGCGGTCACCGCGCGCAACGTCGACTACAACGGGTCGATCCCGACCAACGGCAGCACGTCATTCGGCTTCAACGGCTCCTGGACCAGCAGCAACCCGGTGCCGAGCAGCTTCGCGCTCAACGGGGTGACCTGCACGGGCGGCACCACCACGCCGACCGGGGGCCCGACCGGCGCGCCCACCACCGCACCGCCCACCACGGCGCCGCCGACCACCGCACCGCCCACGACACCGCCGCCGGGCAACACCTGCAGTCTGCCGTCGTCGTACCGGTGGTCGTCCACAGGTGCGTTGGCGCAGCCCCGGTCGGGCTGGGTGTCGCTGAAGGACTTCACAGTGGTGCCCTACAACGGGCAGCACCTGGTCTACGCCACCACGCACGACACCGGGTCGTCGTGGGGGTCGATGAACTTCGGCCTGTTCTCGAACTGGTCGCAGATGGCCTCCGCGTCGCAGAACGCGATGTCGTCGGGCACCGTGGCGCCCACCCTGTTCTACTTCGCGCCGCGCAACATCTGGGTGCTGGCATACCAGTGGGGACCCACCGCGTTCTCCTACCGCACCTCGACCAACCCGACGAACCCGAACGGGTGGTCGTCGGCGCAGCCGCTGTTCACCGGCAGCATCTCCGGCTCCGGCACCGGCCCGATCGACCAGACGCTGATCGCCGACGACCAGAACATGTACCTGTTCTTCGCCGGTGACAACGGCAAGATCTACCGCTCCAGCATGCCGATCGGGAACTTCCCCGGCAGCTTCGGCTCGAACTACACCACGATCATGTCGGACTCGACGAACAACCTGTTCGAGGCCGTGCAGGTCTACAAGCTGCAAGGCCAGACCCGCTACCTGATGATCGTCGAGGCGATCGGCTCGCAGGGCCGCTACTTCCGCTCGTTCACCGCCACCAGCCTGAACGGATCGTGGACCCCGCAGGCGGCCACCGAGTCCAACCCGTTCGCCGGCAAGGCCAACAGCGGCGCCACCTGGACCAACGACATCAGCCACGGTGAGCTCATCCGCACCACCGCGGACCAGACCTTCACCGTCGACCCCTGCAACCTCCAACTGCTCTACCAGGGCCGCTCCCCCAACTCCGGCGGCGACTACGGCCTCCTGCCCTACCGCCCCGGACTGCTCACCCTCCAGCGCTGAGCCGGACCGTCCAGGAAGGAAGGTCGCATGAGAAGGCACAGAACGACCCGTACCGCGGTGTTGTCGGCCGGCGCGGTCCTGCTGGCGTCCACCGCGATGGCCGCGGCGCTGCCGGCCGGAGCGGCGGCCGCCGGATGCGCGGTCACCTACGCCGTGTCGTCGCAGTGGCAGGGCGGCTTCGGCGCGAACGTGACGGTCACCAACCTCGGTGACCCGGTCAACGGCTGGACGCTCACCTGGTCCTACGCCGCCGGCCAGACCGTCACCCAGGCGTGGAACGCCACCGTCACCCAGAGCGGAGCGGCGGTGACCGCCCGCAACGTCGACTACAACGGGTCCATCCCCACGAACGGCAGCACGTCGTTCGGGTTCAACGGGGCCTGGACCAGCAGCAACCCCGCGCCGACGAGCTTCGCGCTCAACGGGGTGACCTGCACCGGCGGCACGACGCCCACGTCGCCGTCCACCTCGCCGTCCACGTCACCGACGAGTTCGCCGACCACCTCGCCCAGCACCCCGCCGCCGACCGGGGCGGCGGACATCACCGTCAACACCGCCAGCCGCTACCAGACGATCGACGGGTTCGGCGCCGCCGTGTCGATCTGGGGCGGCGCCTGGTCGACGGCCGAGACGCAGACGCTCGTCGGGCTCGGCCCCAACCAGCTCGGCCTGTCCATCGTGCGTACCGGGATCTCGCCGGTGTCCGGCGAGTGGGGAACCCAGGTCAGCGCGCTGCGGACGGCGAAGTCGTACGGGTCGAACGTGAAGATCATGGCGTCGCCGTGGACCGCCCCGGCGGCCTGGAAGACGAACAACAGCCGGATCAACGGCGGCAAGCTGCGCACCGACTACTACGACGACTACGCAGGCCACCTCAACAGCTACGTGCAGTACATGCGCAACCAGGGCGTGACGATCGACGTCACGTCCGTGCAGAACGAGCCGGACTGGCACCCGAACTACGACTCGATGGACTGGAGCGGCACCGAGCTGCAGACCTTCGTGCGGGAGCAGGGCGCCAAGGTGCAGAACACGAAGCTGATGGTCGCCGAGGCGGTGAACCTCAACTACGGCTACACCGACCCGACGCTCAACGACGCGGCGGCCCGCAACAACATCGGCTACATCGGCGGGCACCTCTACGGCACCGAGGCGTCCGGCCGGCTGAAGCCGTACACGCTGGCGCAGCAGTACAACAAGCCGGTGTGGATGACCGAGTGGAACCTGCACGAGGCCGACGGCGGCGGCTCGAACATCTGGGGCAACCCGGCAAACGCCACGGTCTGGAACGAGACGCTCGACGACATCATGCGCACCGTGCACAAGTCGATGGAGTCGAACTGGAGCGCGTACGTCTGGTGGTACGGCAAGCGCTACTACTCGTTCATCGGTGACGGGGAGTCCGCGTACGGCACGGTGGCTGGTGCGCCGCTCAAGCGCGGGTACGCGTTCTCCCAGTACGCGAAGTACGTGCGGCCCGGCTACCAGCGGGTCGCCCTGACCAAGAGCTCCAAGGCGTCCCCGCTGGAGGTGACCGCCTACTCCGGCGACGGGAAGGTCACGCTGGTGATCCTCAACCGGTCCACCAGCGCGGTGAACAACGCGATCATCCAGGCGCCGCAGAACGTCAGCCGGGCGGAGTACGTGGCCACGTCGCAGAACGCGAGCGCGGCGAGCCAGCCGGTCGGCGTGAACGGCAACCAGGTGACCGTGAACGTCGGCGCGCGGAGCATCTCCACAGTCGTACTCACTCTCTGACCGGGGACACGGAACAAGGGCGGGGGCGGCCGGATCGGCCGCCCCCGCTCGTTTGTGACTACTAACTGGCGTACGTCTCGAACTCGCCGACTCTCGGCGTACCGCTGGAGCTGTTGATCTTGAAGTTGATCTTCTTCAGCGAGGTCGCGCCGAAGGTGATCTGGCCGGCCCCGCTGCCGGAGGCGAGCACCGCGCCGTTGTCGTTGTTGACGAGCTGCCACGACCCGATCGAACCCGAGGTGCCGGACGGCTCACGGATGACCACGCGGGACACGGTGGTGGCCGAGCCCCACTTGATCGAGATCGTGCCGGTCGACCCGGACGGCGACCAGTACGTGCTCAGGTTGCCGTCGCGCACGTTGCCGTAGCTGGTGCCGTCGGCCTTGCTGGAACCGTCCGCGCCGGCACCGGAGACGAGGCTCAGGTTGGTCCCGCCGGACGGGGGCGGCGTGGTCGTTCCCGGCGGCGGCGTGGTCGGCGCCGGGGTGGTCGGCCCCGGCGTGGTCGGGGCCGGGGACTGCGGCGTGCAGTTGCCGTCGGAGACGCGCAGGCCGGTGTTGGCGCCGGCGGTCTGCCGCACGATGTCCGGCACGCAGCTCGCCCCGTCGAGCCGGTACGAGTACGGGACGCTCACGGTGGTCGTGGACGTCACGTTCGGACCCGCCGGGTAGTTGTCACTGCCGGGCGAGGACCAGGTCACGTTGTCGAAGATGTTGCCGCTGACCTGCCAGGTGCCGCGCTCGCTGGTGTAGAACGTGCCGAGCACGTCCTTTGAGTTGCGGAAGTAGTTGTTGTCCACCTTGGCCCGCGCGCCGGCCCGGGAGTTGATGCCCGACTCGTGCAGCCCGTTGTAGTGGTTGTTGTACATGTGGGCGATGCCGCCGCGCAGCAACGGCGTACGGGAGTCGATGTTCTCGTACAGGTTGTGCTCGAACGTGATGTAGCCGTTGCCGCGGTCGCTCTCACTGGATCCGATCAGGCCACCCCGGCCGGAGTTGCGCAGGATGCTGTACGACAGCGTCACGTACTGGGTGTCGTCCTTCATGTCGAACAGGCCGTCGTAGCCCTCCGACTCGCCACCGGACGCCTCCAGCGTGACGTGGTCGACCCACACGTTGCGGACGGTGCTCTCCATGCCGATCGCGTCGCCGCCGTTGGAGGTCGGCGAGCCCGACTTCTTGACGTTGCGCACCGTGACGTTGCGGATGATGATGTTGCGCGAGTCGCGGATGTGGATGCCGAGCTGGTCGAAGACGGCACCGCTGCCCACCCCGATGAGGGTGACGTTGCTGATCTGCTTCAGCTCGATCACGCCGTCGGCGGTGTTGCAGCTCGATCCGGAGACCTTGCTGGTGTTGCCGTGGTTGATGGTCCCGGTCACCTCGATGGTGATCGGGGTGCTGCTGCTGGCCCGGTTGCACAGCGCCGCGTGGATCGCGGTGCCGGTGGTGGCGCGTACGGTCTGGCCGCCCGCGCCGCCGGTGGTGCCGCCGTTCTGGGTGGCGTAGCCGGTGGCGCTGCCCGCCGCCGCCGACGCCTGCGGGGACGGCATCACCACGGCGACGGCGATACCGACGACCGCCGTTGCCAGTGCCGCGTGGAGTCGCAGCGTGACTGTTCTTCTCATGTCGCCTCATTCCTTTTTCGAGCATGCGGGAATCGCCGCCGAGCAGCGGCAGTCACCGAATGGGAATAATGAGGAGCCGCGACGCGATCAGGCGCGCCGCCAGCGAATGTGGTTCATCTGCGATGCCCGGCCCGCACATGAAACATCGATGTAACGCAATCGTATGAAAGCGCTTTCCAGGAAGGCAAGAGCTGGCGTTTGCAGGTTTTTTGCACCGCTCGGCCGCGCCGCCTTCTTGACGGGACGCGCGATCGGTGGTTGCCTGCACCTCACCCTGGAGATCGACACTCGTCTACTTACTGCCCTCACGAGGAGCGCCATGCCCCATCCCCGCAGAACCCCGCTGGCCGCGGCCGCCGGCGCGCTCGCCGCCGTCCTGGCCGTCTCCCCGGCGCCCGCCGCACCCCCGGCGGAACCCACGGCCACCGGCAGCGCGTGGACCGCCGACCTCACCGTCGTCGACGCCGACGACGTCGGCGTCCGCTGGACCGACGCCGGATTGCGCCTCGCCGACACGGCGAGCCGGCCGGCAGCCCAGCGCCGGCCGACGGCCGGGGGCATGCTCGTCACCGCGCCCCACCCACTCGCCGCGCCGGCCAACCGGGTCCGGGCCGACGTCGAGGCGACCCCCGGCGGCGCCGTCGAGGTGGCGGCACGCGGCTGGCGATCGGGCGCGTGGACCGAGTGGCGGTCCCTCTCCGGCGCCGCCGTCTTCGACCAGCCCGTCACCCGGGTGCAGATCCGGGTGGCCCTCACCGCCGAGCGGCCGACCGCCGCGCCCACCGTGCGCGCGGTCCGGCTCGTCGCCGACTCGGTCGCCGCCGTCACGGCCGCCACCCCGGGCCTCACCTACCGGGTGTACGCCACGCGGGAGGGGCTGGTCGGCGGCACCACCGCCAACGGGCACGTGATCGTCTCGCGGGACCACTTCGTCGCGCTGCCGTCGGCCCGTGGCCTGGCGCCGAGGAACACCGGCGACTACACCGTCCGGGTCTGCACCACGACCCGCAGCCGCTGCGAGTACGCGCCGGTCTGGGACATGGGGCCGTGGAACACGAAGGACGACTACTGGAACCCGAGCAGTGTCCGCGAGTCGTGGAAGGACCTGCCGCAGGGCCGGCCCGAGGCGCAGGCGGCGTACCAGAGCGGCTACAACGGAGGCCGGGACCAGTTCGGGCGCGTGGTGGGCAGCCCGGCCGGCATCGACCTCGCCGACGGCACGTTCTGGGACGGACTGCTGCTCACCGACAACGCCTGGGTCGACGTCGCCTACCTCTGGACCGGCAGCGGCACCCGGGGCCGGATCGGCAGCGGCCCGCTCAACATCCGCTCCGGCCCGGCCACGAGCAACCCCGTCGTCGGGCTGGCCGCCACCTACGCCAACGTGCCGATCGAGTGCTCGGTCACCGGCCAGTCGGTGAGCGGGCCGTACCGGACGACCAGCCAGTGGAACCGACTCGCGTCAGGTCACTTCGTCAGCCACGCGTACGTCTCCAGCGTGACCGGCGCCATCCCGGCCTGCTGAGGCGGGGTCCGGGCTGGGAGTCGGTCCGCGACGGCGTCGCTCACGACGGGGCTGGCGGCTGCACCTGAACCGCTACGCCGCCTTGTTCACCGACGCCTGATGACCCGCTGTCACGCCCGGCGCCGCGCCGCCCCGGGTGCGCTGGATGAGCACGACGCAGGCGAGCACCGCACCCGCCACCACCAGCGCGCCGGGCGTGACCGCCTCACCCAGCAGCACTGCCGACCACACCAGCGTGAGCACCGGCTGGACGAGCTGGATCTGGCCGACCTTGGCAATCCCGCCCCGGGCCAGCCCGGCGTACCAGGCGAAGAAGCCGAGGAACATCGACACCACTGTGAGGTAGCCGAATCCGGTCCAGGCGGCGACGCCGCCCTGCGGGCGGTGCAGGAGCGCGGCAATCCCGGTGACCGGCACGGTGACCGGGAGCGACAGCAGCAACGCCCAGCAGATCGTCCGGGCACCGCCGAGTTCGCGGGCCAGCCTGCCGCCCTCGGCGTACCCGAGACCGCAGAGCACCACGGCGGCGAGCAGGAACGCGTCGGCCGGTGACAGCGCGCCGCGGATCGAGCCGCCGGCGGCGAGGAACGCGAGCACCAGCGCCAGGCCGGCCGCGCCTGCGAGCCAGAACAGCGGCGGCGGCCTCTCCCCGGCCCGCAGCACCGCGAACACCGCGGTCATGGCGGGCAGCACGGTGACGACCACCGCGCCGTGCGCGGAGGTCTGCGTGGTGAGCGCGAGCGACGTGAACAGCGGGAAGCCGACGACGACGCCGAGCGCGACGATCGACAGCCGTCGCCACTGGTCCCGGGTGGGGCGCGGCGCACCGGTCAGGCGCAGGTAGGCCCACGCCAGCAGCGCCGCGCCGACCGCGCGTCCGAACGCGACGAACCAGGGGTCGAGTGTGTGCACCGCGACGCGGGTGGCCGGCAGCGACATGCTGAAGGCCAGCACCCCCAGCGTGCCGAGGGCGACCCCGCCGCCCGGCCTGACCGTTACCGTCATCACGGCAGTAGCGCTACTCTGTTCCTTCATGAATGATGGTAGCGCTATCGACCACCTCGTCCGGCACCTGGGTGCGCTGGCGGCATCCGCCGCCCCGGGCACGCGGCTGCCGTCCGTGCGGGAGCTGACCGCGCGCCATCACGTCTCCCCCGTGACAGTCGCCGAGGCGACCCGGCGGCTCGTCGCGGACGGGTTGATCGAGACGCGGCCGGGGCGTGGCGCGTTCGTGGCCGCCCGGCGCACCGGGCCGCAGCGGGCGGACCTGTCGTGGCAGACGGTCGCGCTGGGCCCGAGGCGGGGCGGCGAGGAGGAGATGCAGGCGCTGCTGGCCCTACCTCCGGCGGGCGCGATCCCGCTGACCGGTGGCTACCTGGACCCGGATCTCCAGCCCGCCGCCGCACTCGGCGCGGCGCTCGCCCGTGCCGCCCGCCAGCCCGCCACGTGGCAGCGCGGCCCGGTGGAGGGGCGGGCGGACCTGCGAGCCTGGTTCGCCCGCGAATCAGGTGGCGGCCTGCGCGCCGAGGACATGGTGATCTGCCCGGGCGGGCAGGCCGCGCTCTCGTCGACCCTGCGGGCACTCACCACGCCCGGCGACACGCTTCTGGTCGAGTCCCCCACCTACCTCGGCGCGCTCGCCGCCGCCCGCGCGGCCGGGCTGCGGGTGGTGCCCGTACCCGCCGACTCCGACGGGGTACGGCCCGACCAGCTCGCCGCCGCGTTCGCCCGCACCGGCGCGCGGGTGTTCTACTGCCAGCCGCTGCACGCCAACCCGCACGGCGCGACGCTCGCACCGGCCCGCCGCGACCAGGTCGCCGAGGCGGTACGCGAGGCCGGCGCGTTCCTGATCGAGGACGACTACGCCCGCGACCTCACCGTCGACGGCGAGGCCCCGCCGCCGCTCGCCGCCGACGACCCGGACGGGCACGTCGTCTACCTGCGGTCGCTGACCAAGCCGGCCGCGCCCGGCCTGCGGATCGCCGCGCTCGGCGCGCGCGGGCCGGCCGGTGCGCGGCTGCGCGCCGCCCGCCTGCTCGACGACCTCTTCGTCGCCGGGCCGCTGCAACAGGCCGCGCTGGAGTTCCTCACCGCGCCGGCGTGGGACCGGCACCGCCGTACCCTGCGCCGGGAGTTGCGGGCCCGGCGGGAGGCGCTGCTCGCCGCGCTGGACCGGCACCTGCCGGCACTGGCGCCGCGCGACGTCCCCCGCGGTGGCCTGCACCTGTGGGTACGCCTGCCCGACGGCGTCGACGACGTCGCGGTGACGGCGGCGGCCGCCGCGGCCGGGGTCACCGTCTTCCCGGGGCGCCCCTGGTACGCGGCCGAACCCCCCGCCCCGCACCTGCGCCTCACCTACGCCGCCGCCCCACCCGAACAGATGGACGAAGCCGTCCGCCGCCTGTCCACAGCCCTCCCCCACTGACCCTCGCCCCCGCGATCTTGCACTTTCGGCCCCGGCAGAGGGAACAATCCCGACAAAAATAGGGCCGAAAGTGCAAGATCAACGCAGAGTCCGCCGGCCGGGGTCAGGACTGCGCGGATCTTGGTACGGGCCCGCCCTCATGGGGGCGCTTCCGTACCAAGATCTACAGAGGTCCGGAGTGGGTGCACATGACTCGACCCCCGCCGGGTGGCCGGCGGGGGTCGTGGTCGGGGTGGATCAGGCCTCGGTGAGCTGGCCACGCAGCTTGGTCAGCGCGCGGGCGAGCAGCCGGGACACGTGCATCTGGGAGACACCGACCCGGGCGGCGATCTCGCTCTGGGTCAGGTTGCCGTAGAAGCGCAGCGTGAGGATCTTCTGCTCGCGCTCGTCGAGGGTGGCGAGCGCCGGGCCCAGCGAGGCGCGCAGCTCGGCCAGCTCGTACTCGTTGTCCTCGGCGCCGAGGGTGTCGCCCAGCTCGGTGGCGCTGTCGCCGTCGCCGATCGGGGTGGACAGCGAGACCGCGTTGTACGCGCGGGCGCCCTCCAGGCCCTCGAGGACCTCTTCCTCGGTGACGTCGAGGTGGGCGGCGATGTCGGCGACGGTCGGGGCCCGGTTGAGCGTCTGGGTCAGCGTGCTGTTGGCCTCGGAGATGCGCAGCCGCAGCTCCTGGAGGCGGCGCGGGACCCGGATGTTCCAGGTGCGGTCGCGGAAGTGCCGCTTGATCTCGCCCAGGATCGTCGGGATGGCGAAGCCGGCGAAGTCGACACCGCGCGAGGCGTCGAACCGGTCGACCGCCTTGATCAGGCCGAGCGCCGCGGTCTGCGCCAGGTCGCCGGCGGGCTCGCCGCGACCGCTGTAACGGGCGGCGAGGTGGTTGGCCAGCGGCAGCCACGCCTCGATGACCTGGTTGCGCAGGGCGGCCCGCTGCGGGTGGTCGGCGGGCAGCGCGGCGAGCGCCGTGATCAGCTCGCTGGCACGGGACTCCTCACCGGTCTGCGGCGCGCGGTGCACCTCGGTCGCGGTCGATGCCATGGTCATCGTGGTCATGCTGCCCTTCCTGTCCTCGGAGAACGGGTGGCCTCCCACACCGGTCGTGCCAGCCACACTAGACCAAAGGCCACGGCCAAATCAACCGAACGGACGATGGAGATTTCGTGTCAATACGGACATAGGGTCGATCAGGGTGCGTCAGCGGGGCATCAGCGGCCGGTAGTCGGCGGCGGTGAGCGGCAGCACGGAGAGGCTTCCGTCCGCGCGCGGCACCTCCAGCGGCTGCCCGTCCCGGCGGAACACGACGCTGTACACGTCGGGCCGTTGAGTGAGGCTGCACACGATCTGCCCGAAGGCGAGCACCTCGTCGTTGCGGCCGGTCTCCTCCCCCGCCTGGCGCACGTCAACGGTGGCCAGCGTGCCGGCGAGCGTCGCCCCGGCCACCGCCACGGTGCCCGGAAGCGCCGTGCTCAGCCCTTGCCGGCGCTCGCCGCCGTCCGGCCCGGCCAGCAGGTGCTGAAGGTGCGCGTCCACCCCCGGCAGCCCGTCGACCCGGCGCTTGACCACGACCAGGCCGTCGTCCCGGACGAAGCAGAACGGCTCGTCCACCCGCCCGTCCGCGTCGACGGTCGAGGAAACGGCCGGGGTCGGGAACGCACCGGGCGGCGTCTGCACCAGCCGGGGCTCGTCGTCCACCGGCACCCCGCAGCCGGCCAGCAGCACGGCCACGAGCAGGCCGGGCAGGAGCCGCCGCCGGCTCATCGCAGCGCTCCGGGCAGCTCCACGCGGAAGCGCGCGCCGGGCTCGCGGTCCAGCACGGCGGCCGTTCCCCCGTGCGCGGCGGCGTGCTGCGCCACCAGGGCGAGCCCGAGGCCGGTGCCGTCGGTGCCGGCCCGGTCGTGCGCCGCCCGGCCCCTGACGAACCGGTCGAAGATGATCTCGCGGTCGGCGGGTGGCACACCCGGACCGGCGTCGTCGACCTCCAGCACGCCCACGCCGTCGCGCCCGCCCAGGCGTACGGCGACCGGCCCGCCGCCGTACCGCTCGGCGTTCTCGACGAGGTTCAGCAGTGTCTGGGCGAACCGGCGCCGGTCGACCCACCACAGGTGCGGGGCGTCGCCGTCGACAGTCACCAGGCTCTCCGGCAGCGACCGCTCCCGGCAGCAGGCCCGGGCCAGCTCCACCACGTCGACCGTCTCGCGGTGGGCCGGCTGCTCGGTGCGGGCCAGCTGGATCAGGTCGTCGACCAGGCGCTGGAACCGGGTCACCTCGTCGGCCACCAGGCCCGCCGCGGTCGCGGTGCGTTCGTCCTGGTGCTCCCGGCGGCGGTTGAGCACGCTCGCGGCGGCGGACAGGGTCTGCAACGGCGAGCGCAGCTCGTGGCTCACGTCGGCGGCGAAGCGCCGGTCTCGCTCGATGCGGTGCACCAGCTTGTCGACCATCTCGTTGAACGAGCTGGACAGGCGGGTGAGGTCGGGATCGGTGGTCGGGTCGAGCCGGGTGGCGAAATCGCCGCCCGCGATCCGCTCCGCCGCGTCGGCCACCGCGGTGAGCGGCCGCAGGCTGTGCCGGGTGGCGTACCAGCCGAGCGCCGCGCCCGCCCCGGCGACCATGATCGCCACGGCGATCAGCGCCAGCCCCACCACCTGGAAGGTCTCCTCGACCTCCCGCAGCGAGGTCAGCTCGTAGTAGCCGAGCGCGCCGGGCAGCGGTACGCCGACCAGCAGCGCGGGCTGACCGTCGAGCCGGATCCGCTGCACCGCGGGCTTGCCGTCGGCCACCATGCGCTGCAACTCCGGCGGCACCGAGCTGGCGCCCACGTCGGCGGTCCGGGCGTACCAGCCGTCGGGCAGGTGCAGCAGCGGCCGGCGGGCGCTGCCGGTGTCGAGCGAGCGCAGCACCGCCACCACGTCCGGGGTGCCGGTGTCCAGGCCGGAGCGGACCACGGCGGCGTCGTAGTAGGCGGCCCGCACCGCCGCGCGCTCCCGCTCGTCGAGCAGCGAGCGCCGGGTCAGGTCGTACGAGAAGAGGGCCATCAGCGCCGACAGCAGCAACGCGCCGACGGCGAACGCCGCGGTGACCCGGGCGCGGAGTCCGGGACGGGTCATCGCTGCAGCTTGTAGCCGAGACCGCGCAGGGTGACCAGGTGGCGCGGATTGGCCGGGTCGGGTTCGATCTTCTGCCGCAGCCGGCCCACGTGCACGTCGACCAGCCGCTCGTCGCCGGTCTCGTAGCCCCAGACCCGGCTGAGCAACTGCTGGCGCGACAGCACCCGCCCGGCGTGCTCGGCCAGCTCGCAGAGCAGCCGGAACTCGGTCCGGGTGACCGGCACCGGCTGGCCCGAGCGCCGCACCTCGCCGGCCTCCGCGCTGATCTCCAGGTCGCCGAAGAACTGGGCGGGGACGGGTCCGGACACCGTGCGTACGCGCCGCCGCAGCGCCCGCAGCCGGGCCGACAGCTCCTTGATCGCGACCGGCTTCACCACGTAGTCGTCGGCGCCGGCCTCCAGCGCGGCGACGATGTCGTGGGTGTCGTCGCGGGCGCTGATCACCACGACCGGCACGTCGTCGTCGCGGCGCAGTTGCCGGATGCAGTCGAAGCCGTTCATGCCGGGCAGCATCAGGTCGACGAGCACGTAGTCCGCCGGCTTCTCCCGCTGCCGGCGCAGGCCGTCCTCGGCGGTCGGCTCGCCGTACGCCTCGTAGCCCTCCTCCTCCAGGGCGAGCTGCAGCGCGAGCCGGATGCGGTCGTCGTCCTCGATCACCAGTACGGCCGTCATATGGGCATCATGACCGGCCCCGCACGGGTCGCCCAATCGCGTAGGCCGTTCGTGGTTTTTGTCATCGAACCGTCATACAACCGTCCGGGGACCTCCAAGATCCGCGCGCAGAGTGAGGTCTGCCCCGATCCGACCACGGAAGCGACGCGATGCCCGCCACCCTGCCGTCCCCGCCGGAGTCCGCCGTGCCGCACGTGCGCGTGGACATCACCGACGAGCTGGACCTCGCCGGGCTGCCCGAGGTCGCCCACGTGCTGGACCGCATCCTCGCGCTGCGGCCCCGCGAGCTGACGATCGACCTCGCCGGATGCCGGCATGTGGACCCGGCCGCCGTCGCGCTGCTGCTGGACGTGCACCGCCGGCTGGCGCGGCAGGACGGCCGGCTCACGCTGAGCAATCCACACCCGCGGATCCGGCGCATCCTGGAGACCTCCGGGCTCGGTGCGGTACCCGTCGTCGACACGCCCCGTCCGGCCGCGCGCGGCCGGGCCCGGGTCGCGTCCGCAGCACGCTGAGGAGGATAGGTGACCGGCAGCACGCTCGTCGGAGCGCTCGTGGTGGGCCTGGCCGTCGGCGGGTTGGGACGCCTCGTCCTGCCCGGGCGCAAGGCCGTCCCGGTCTGGCTGACGCTCGCGCTCGGCGTGGCGGCCGCACTGCTCGGCGCGATCGTGGTCGGGCTGGTTGATCACCGCACCGGCGGCTCGACGCTGCTGCCGCTGATGGTCGAGATCGGCTTCGCCGCCGTGGCGGTCGTGCTCGCGGTGGTGGCCGCCGGCCGGTCGGAGGCCGAGGGGCAGACGCCGCCCGCGCCGGGTGGCCGGCGAAAGGAGGAGGTGTGACTGTCGTACCCGCGGACCACCTGATGATGCTCATCTGCGACGGCTGCGGCGACAGCGTCACCGGCACGGGCGCCACACTGCCCGACGCCGAGGTGGTGTGGACGCTGGTGTTCGAGCACGACTGGGTCGGCTCCCCGTTCGCGTCCGGACCGCACCACTGCCCCCGGTGCAGCACCCGGGCGGCCATCGCCGACGACGGCCTGGGCCTGGACGAGCTGGAACAGGTCGCCGGCACACCGGCCGCCCACGACGTCGACCCGGCCGCGACGGTACGCCGTGCCCTCGCCGAGCGCTCCGTCCGCGGCGACCTGGAGCTGGTCGACCTGTCCGGGCTGGAGGTGATCGACTCCGCCGGGCTCAGCCTGCTGGTGCGCGCGCACCAGGACGCCCGGCGCGACGGCCGGCGGCTGGGCCTGCTGTCGCCGTCGCGGTTCGTGCTCACCGTGCTGCACACCATGCGGCTCGACGGCGTCTTCACAGTCGTCGACGGCCGCGTCCCGGCACCGGGGCCCGCGTCCCGCCGGCCGGTCCTGACCGAACAGAAGGAGCCCTCCCCGTGGTGATGCCCTGGCCGTACCCCGAGTTCCCGTTCACCGGCGGCGGGCCGGATCCCGACGACGCGGACACCCGGCTCGCGTCGCTCGTCGCGCAGCGGCTCAGCGCCGACTGGACCACCCGGCGGCAGCAGATCACCGTGACCGTGCAGAACCGGGTGGTCATCCTCGCCGGCCTGGTGGCCGACCCGGCGACGCGTCTGGTCGCCGCCGAGCTGGCCTGGGACGTGCCGGGCGTGTTCGACGTCTGCAACGCGCTGCGGCTCTACGGCGGGCGGCGCGGCGGCCGCTGAGCCGCGGTGGTTGCACGCATCGGCGTCCACCTCTACGCTCTGCCGTGGGAGCGCTCCCCCAGGCCGCCACGTCGAGCTTTCCGGGCAGGTTCACGACGGGCACCGTCCGATCACCATCCAGACGATGGGACCTTCCCGTATGTTCTCGATTCCCCGCCCGTCCCGGCGGCACCTGCTCGTCGGCGGCGCGGTAGGCGCGCTCGCCCTGGCGGCGACCGCCGTGCTGCCGTCGACGAACGCGATGGCGGCGACCGGCTGCGCCGTCACCTACACCACCAACTCGTGGCCCGGCGGCTTCACCGCCGGCGTCACGGTGCGCAACCTCGGCGACCCGGTGAGCAACTGGACGCTGGGCTTCACCTTCCCCGACGGCGGCCAGCGGGTCGTGCAGGGCTGGTCGGCCACCTGGCAGCAGAGCGGCCCGGCGGTCACCGCGCGCAGCCTGGACTACAACGGCGCGCTCGGCACCGGCGCGAGCACCACAGTCGGCTTCAACGGCTCGTGGACCGGGTCGAACCCGAGCCCCACGTCGTTCACGCTCAACGGCACGGCCTGCACCGGCGGCACGAGCACGCCGCCACCGGCGACCACTCCCCCGCCCACGACCCCGCCGCCCACGACGCCACCCCCGCCGACCGGCACCACGCCGGTCGCGATCAACGGCCAGTTGCGGGTCTGCGGCGTCAACCTCTGCAACCAGTACGGACGGCCGATCCAGCTGCGCGGCATGAGCACCCACGGCCTCCAGTGGTTCGCCAACTGCTACACCGACGCCTCGCTCGACGTGCTGGCGAACGACTGGCGTGCCGACCTGCTGCGCATCTCGATGTACGTGCAGGAGCAGGGCTACGAGACCAACCCGGCCGGCTTCACCAACCAGGTGAACTCGCTCGTGGACAAGGCCGAGGCCCGGGGCATGTACGCGCTTATCGACTTCCACACGCTGACGCCCGGCGACCCGACGTACAACCTGGACCGGGCCAAGACGTTCTTCGCCAACGTGTCGGCGCGCAACGCCGCGAAGAAGAACGTGATCTACGAGATCACCAACGAACCGAACGGGGTCAGCTGGTCGACCATCCGCAACTACGCCGAGCAGGTCATCCCGGTGATCCGGGCGAACGACCCGGACGCGGTGGTCATCGTCGGCACGCGCGGCTGGTCCTCGCTCGGCGTCTCCGACGGCGCCAACTCCGACGAGATCGTCGACAACCCGGTGCGGGCGCAGAACATCATGTACACGTTCCACTTCTACGCCGCGTCGCACAAGGACAACTACCGCAACGAGGTGCAGCGGGCGGCGAGCCGGCTCCCGCTGTTCGTCACCGAGTTCGGCACCGTCACTTACACCGGTGACGGCGCCGTCGACACCGCCAGCAGCAACGCCTGGCTCGACCTGCTCGACCGGTTGAAGATCAGCTACGCCAACTGGACGTTCTCGGACGCCCCCGAGGGCTCGGCGGCGCTGCGGCCGGGCACCTGCGCGTCCGGCTCGTTCGGCGGGACGTCGGTGCTCACCGAGTCCGGCGCGTACATGCGCGACCGGATCCGTACCCCGGACAACTTCCCCACCTCCTGACCGGGCGGCCGGCGGCGGTCCTTCCCCTTCGGGTCGCCGCCGGTCAGCCCTCCACCAGCCCGGCCCGGCGCCACAGCACCCGGCCCGGCCCGGCGACGAGTCCCAGCTCGGTCAGGTGGTCGGCGATTCGCTGCGCGGACCAGCGCAGCGTGGCCCGCCAGTGCGGGTTGGCCCGCGCCGCGGCCCGGCCGGCCGCCGGGTCGATCCCGACCGCCGCGTACGCCCGCGGGTGCACCAGCCGCCGCGTGATCGAGTACGCGGCCCGGCCGATCACCAGACGCGCGTATGCGAGCGCCACCGGCCCGGCGGCCTCGACCTGCCGGGTCAGCTCGTCACGGGCGAATCGCACGTGCCGCGCCTCCTCCACCACGTGGATGCGTGACACCATGCGGATCAGCGGCTGCAACGACTCGTCGGCCATGATCTCGCGCTGGAACGAGTCGAGGATCTCCTCGGCGATCAGGATGGCCGCGTACATCTGCGGGCCCGCGGCTGTGGACTTGAGCCAGCGTCCGAGCAGGTGGTCGAACGGCTCGGCGCGGTAGACCGGGGCGCCGGTCGCCTCGATGAGCCGGCCGAACATGATGGAGTGCCGGCACTCGTCGGCGACCTCGGTGAGCGCGTACTGGGCGTGCCGGCTGGTCGGGTCGGCGTCGTAGTACTGCCGGATCAGCATCTGCATGAGGATCGTCTCGAACCAGATCCCGGCGCTGGCCGCGCTGGCGACCTCGTGCTTGGTCAGCTCGACCCGCTGGCCCTCGGTGAGGCCGTCCCACAGCGCGGTGCCGTAGAGGCTGCTGCGCGACGGCGGCAGCCAGTACGCGCCGGGCACCGGCGGCGCCGACCAGTCGATGTCCACCACGGGGTCGTAGCTGGTGCGCACCGAGGCGGAGAGCAGTCGATCGGCGACCGCCTCGCGGGGGAATCCGGCCGTCGTCCGCTCCATGACCCCTCCATATTGACGTAACTTCGAGTAACTGTTACGAGTGGTAGCATGCGACGCACCACCACCGATGTCAATGGCCCCGACGCCGCCGGGGAGCCGGCCGCGCCCCGCCCCGGCGGGCGGCGCGACCGCTGGGCCGACCACCGCGAACAGCGGCGGCAGGAACTGATCGCGGCCGCCGTGCAGGCGCTGCTGCGGCACGGCCCGACCGTCGACATGGACCAGGTCGCCGCCACCGCCGGGGTCAGCAAACCGGTGCTCTACCGCTACTTCGCCGACAAGGCCCAGCTCTGGCTCGCGGTCAGCGAGGTGGTCGCGGAACGCGTGGTGGCCGCCATCGCGCCCGCCGTGGAGCAGGTACGCGAGGAGCGGGCGCTGGTCGAGGCGACAATCGACGCGTACCTGAGCGTGGTGGAGTTCGAGCCCTCGCTCTACCGGTTCCTCGTGCACGAGTCCGGGCACCCCGGCATCCAGCAGGTGGTCACCGGCACCAGCCGGCAGGTCGCGACCGGGCTGGCCCGGGTCATCGGCGACCGGCTGCGCGCGCTCGGCCTCGACGCCGGCCCGGCCGAGCCGTGGGCGTACGGGCTGGTCGGGTTCGTCCAGGCGGTCGGCGACTGGTGGACCACGCACGGGCAGCCGATCCACCGGGCCGCGCTCACCGAATACCTGACCACGCTGCTGTGGAGCGGCATCGAGGGGGTCCGGCGCGGCGCGGACCTGCCGCCGGAGCTGACCCGCGCGCACGAACGGATCGACAGATGACGTGGGAGGGCACGGCCGAGATCGCCGGCACCACGGTACGGCTGCACGCCGGTGGACGGTTCGAGCCGGTCGACGGTCGCTACCACTGGGCCGGGCGGGTGGAGCCGGAGCCGCGCCTGGTCCGGCTGCTGCGCTCCGGCCGCCGCGACGTGGAGGTCCGGATCGGCGAACGGGCCACCCGGGCCCGGCTGACCGAGGTGGACCCGTGGGGCGGCGTCCGCATCACCGGCGTCGGCACGCCGCCCTGGCCGCCGGACGACGAGTGATCCGCGCCGTACCGTGAAGGGATGACGCCTCCCGCCACAGTGCTGCTGGTCTTCGGCCGTGGAGTGGTGGCCGGCGACGGCGGCTACCGGCTCACCGCGGAGAGCGTCGCGCGCACCGAGGCCGCGGTGGCCTACGTCCGGGCACACGCCGAGGCGTTCCGGCGCGCGCCGGACGCGCGGGTGGTGTTCACCGGCGGCTGGCCGCACGGCCCGGCCGGCACGCCGGCCCCGCCGCCCGGCTTCCGCGAGGCCGAGCTGATGCGGGCGCTGGCGCGCGAGGCCGGGCTCGACGCGTACGCCCGGTCGGCCGCCGAGACCCGCTCCCGCACCACTGTGCAGAACCTGGCGCACACCGTCCAGGACGGCTTGCTGGGCGGGGCGGAGTTCACCGGGCGGCGCCCGCTCGGGCTGGTCTCCCACCCGTGGCACCTGCCGCGCGTCCGGCTGCTCGCCGCGCGCGTGCTCGGCCTGTCCGGCCCGGCGCTGACCGACGTGCCGGTGACCGCGCCCGATCCGGTGCCCGTGCGGCGGGAGCGGGCCGCCCGGGCGTTCAGCCGGATCGGCTTCCTGGGTGTGCGTACCCCGGAGGCGTCGCTGCGCCGCGAGCGGGCGCTGACCCGCGCCGCCGGCCGGATCGGACGCCTCACACCCCGACGGTGATTCACGCGAGCACGCCGGGGGTACGACCGTCCTCGATCGACCCGGCGGGCCGTGCCGGCGGGCGAGACCACCCCCGGGAGGCCCCGTGATCGTGCTCGTGCCGGTGTACCGACCGGGCGACCGGCTGCCACCGCTGGTCGGCGACCTGAAGGACGCGCTGCCCGGCGCGGACGTGCTCGTCGTCGACGACGGCAGCGGCCCGGCCGCCGACGCCGTGTTGCGCGCGGCCCGCGCCCGGGGCGCGACGGTGCTGCGCCGCCGGGTCAACCGGGGCAAGGGCGTGGTGCTGCGCACCGGCTTCCGGTACGCCGCGACGCGTCACCCGGGACGGGACGTGGTGTGTGTGGACGCCGACGGCCAGCACAGCGTGCCCGACGTGTGCCGGGTGGCGGAGCGGATGCGCGTCACCGGAGCGCCGACGCTTGGCGTACGCGAATTCGAGGGTGAGGTCCCGGCGCGCAGCCGGTTCGGCAACGCGGCGACGCGGGTGGCGTTCCGGCTGGCGACCGGCCGGGACGTGCGCGACACCCAGACCGGCCTGCGTGCCTACCCGGCGGCCCTGCTCGGCTGGCTCGGCACGCTCCCCGGCGACCGGTTCGAGTACGAGATGACGGTGCTGCTGCGGCTGGCGCGCGCCGGACTGCCGGTCGAGCAGGTGGAGATCGCCACCCATTACCACGGCGACAACTCGGGTTCGCACTTCTCCGCGCTCGCCGACTCGGTACGGATCTACCGGCCGCTGGTCGCCTCCGCCCTCGCCCGGCTGACCGGGCGCTCCGCTGTGGACGGTGTCCCGGCCGCCGTCACGACGTCGTCGCGCACGTCCGCGGCCCGGACCCGCTGAGCGGGCCGGCGCCCGGGTTCGCCGGGACGGCGGGCATCACTCGGGATGCCCACCGTCCCGGCGTGCCGGCGCTGATGGTCAGGCGCTCGTGCAGGGATTGCCGTTGAGGACGAACGATCCGGGTCTACCGGTGTTGCCGGTGTGGGTGGCCTGGAAGCCGATGTCCACCGAGCCGCCCGGCGGGATCGACGCGTTGTAGGACACGTTGCGGGCGGTCACCGCGCCGCTGGACGGGCTGTACGTGGCGTTCCAGCCGCCGGTGATCGTCTGGCCGCCCGGCAGCGTGAACGCGAGGGTCCAGCCGTTGAGCGCGGTGGTGGACGTGTTGGTGATCGTCACCGCGGCGGTCAGCCCGTTGTTCCAGGCGTTAACCACGTACCCGATCCGGCAGGCGCCCGACGGCGGCGGCGTGGTCGGTGGCGCGGTGGTGGGCGGCGCGGTGGTCGGCGGCGCCGTGGTCGGGGGCGCGGTCGTCGGGGGCGCGGTCGTCGGGGGCGCGGTGGAGTCCAGGCCGAAGAAGCGGATGGCCTGGGCCGCGTCGACCGGCAGGTTGTGCGTGACGCCCTGCATGCTGATCGCCTCGACAGTCGCGGTCCCGCCGGTGCCGCCGTAGCGGGTGCGGGTGTAGCCGGGCTGCGGACTGTCCGTGTACGCGGGCGTCTGGCTCAGCCCGTTCACGTTGGTCCACTGGTCGATCTCCTCGCCGAAGTTCGGGTAGCGCAGCGTCTCGTCGTTCGTGCCGTGCCAGAGCTGCATCCGCGGGCGCGGGCCGGTGTAGCCGGGGTAGGCGTTGCGCACCAGGTCACCCCACTGCTGCGGGGTCTTCAGCACCTGGCCGTTGGCGCACTCGCTGTTCCACTCGGAGCCGTTCGTGGTGGCGAAGCAGCCGAACGGCACACCGGCAAACGCGGCACCGGCGCGGAACACGTCCGGGTAGTCGCCGAGCAGCACGTTCGTCATCATCGCGCCGGACGACGTGCCGGTGGTGAAGATCCGCTGCGAGTCGACCGGGTAGCGCTGCCGCACGTAGTCCACCATCGACTTGATGCCCACCGGGTCGCTGCCGCCGTCGCGGCGCAGCGCCTGCGGCGAGGAGACGTCGAAGCACTTGCTGCTGCGGGTCACCGACGGGTAGACCACGATGTAGCCGTACCGGTCGGCGAGCGCCGCGAACTGGGTGCCGGAGTACATGGCCGGGCCGCTGCCGGTGCAGTAGTGGTTCACCACGAGCAGCCCGGGGCGGGCCGCGACGGTGTCCGGTACGTACAGGTACATGCGCAGGTTGCTCGGGTTGGTGCCGAAGTTCGTCACCTCGGTCAGCGCGGCGGCCGAGGCCGGCCCCGGTAGGGCGAGCGCCGCCCCGGCGGCGAGCCCGGCGGCGGCCAGCACCGCGCCGAGCAGCCGGAGTCTGCTCATTCTGGACAGCATGTGTTCTCCTCGGTGGTGGGAACGCCGCAGGTGGCAGCGTTCTCGCCGGCGAGGCGCCTGCGACGGGCGGCCCGGACCCTCGGAGACGAGATAGACAGTCGCGGATCGATGCGACCCGAATCGGATTCTAGGCCCCGACCGGCGGGCGGACAACCGCAGCGGCCACCCGGCGCGCCCGGTCCGGGCGGGTGAGCACGTCCACATTGTCCACGTACTGGTCCACCGCCCCCACCGGCGGCCGGTCGCGCAGCTGCGGGTCGGTGATCGCGGCGCGCAGCGCCTCGACGAACCGGCCGGCGTGCAGCACCAGGAACGGCCGGTCGTGGAACGGCCGGGCGGCCGGGTCCACCGGCGGCGCCAGCGCGGCGTCGTTGGTCCAGCCGGCCACCGTCTCCAGCGCCCCCACCAGGCCGGGCTCCCGGGCCGCCCAGTCACCCGGGCCGAGCGCGGCGCCGAGCCCGTCCACGACCGGCGTCGCGGCCGGCAGCGCCGCGAACACCGTGCCGAGCCATTTCGCGTACGGCGGCCAGCGCCGGTGCAACAGCAGGCCGAGGCGCATCAGATCCCGGGCCAGTCCGGCGACCACGACCCGGCTGCCCAGGTCGTCGCCGACCTCGGCACACCGGCCGGCCAGGTGCTCGGCCTGCGCGACCCGCTGCCAGCCGGACGCCAGCACGTGCCGCCACACGTCGTCCGGATACCAGGTGAGCCGGGCCCGGACGGCGGTGAGCGCGCCGTCGAGCCCGTCGTGGAACACCGCTCCCCCGGTCAGCTCCGCCAGCCGCTGCGTCGGTGTCGCCAGCCAGTCGGCGGTCGTCAGTCCGGCGAGCGGGTCGGTGCCCAGCCGCTCCCGCAGCCATCCGCCCAGCTCGTCCACGCTCACGCCGTGCCGGGCGCCGTCGGCGTGGACCGTGCCGAGCCGCGTTTCCGGCCCGCCGGCGTACCGGGTCGGCCAGCCGAGGAACCGCGCCGGCAACTCCGCGTCGAGCACCGCCCGTACCTGTGCCACGTCGTGCGCATCCGCCACGAAGACCTGGGTACGCGGGCCCCAGTCGTGGTCGGTCGAGCGCGGCGTGTCGAGGCCGAGCAGCTCGGAACCGCCGTCGAGCAGGCCGGCGGAGTACGGCAGGCCGGGCAGCCGCCGCGCCAGCAGCGGACCCACCACCTCGTCGTGGAACCGGCGGGCCAGGGTCAGGCCGGGTACGAAGCTCACCCCGCCAGTCTGCGCAGCGCGGGCCCCGCGCGCCCCCGGGTTTCCCCGCCCGGCGGTCGCCTCCCCCATCTCGTCACAGGGCTGTGGAAGGCTTGCCGGCGTGGCACACCGACAGCCGATCCTCCTGATCGACTCCCCCAGCCTCTACTTCCGCGCCTACTTCGGCATCCCCGAGTCGGCCGCCAGGACCGGCGACGGCCAGCCGGTGAACGCCGTACGCGGCTTCCTCGACATGCTCGCCCAGCTCGTGCGCACCCGCCGGCCCGACCGGATGATCTGCGCGATGGACCACGACTGGCGCCCGGCGTGGCGGGTGGAGCTGCTGCCGTCGTACAAGGCGCACCGGGTCGCGCCCGAGGGTGGCGAGGTCGTGCCGGACACGCTGTCCCCGCAGGTGCCGATGATCCTGGAGGTGCTGGACGCGCTCGGCATCCCGGTCGTGGGCGCGACCGGCTACGAGGCCGACGACGTGCTCGGCACGCTCGCGGTGACCCAGCCGGGCCCGGTCGAGGTGGTCTCCGGCGACCGCGACCTGTTCCAGCTCGTCGACGACGCGCATCCGGTGCGCCTGCTCTACGTGGGCCGGGGCGTGGCCAAGCTGGACGACTGCGACGACGCGGCGGTCCGCACCCGCTACGGCGTGCCGGCCGACCGGTACGCCGACTTCGCGGCGCTGCGCGGCGACCCCAGCGACGGGCTGCCGGGTGTGGCCGGGGTCGGCGAGAAGACCGCGGCCCGGCTGATCGACCGCTACGGCGGGCTGGACGGCATCCTGGCCGCGCTCGACGACCCGCGCTCCGGTTTCGCCCCCGGCCTGCGGGCCAAGCTCGACGCCGCCCGTGACTACCTGGCCGTGGCGCCGAAGGTGGTCCGGGTCGCCACCGACGTGCCGCTGCCCGAGCTGGACCCGACGCTGCCGACGGCCCCCGCCGACCCGGACCGGCTGCTGGAGCTGGCCCAGCGCTGGAACCTGTCCGGCTCGTGCCGCCGCCTGGTGGACGCACTAGCGGGCGACCGACAGTGATCAGTTGATCACGAAGGGCGGTCGGTGTTCCGGCGGGTCGGGAACTGGGCGCCGGGCTGCGCCAGCGTCGAGCGGGCGCGCAGGCCGACCGGGTCCGGCGCCGGTTCGGCCGGGGCGGTCCGCGGCTCCTCGCCGAGCCGCGAGCTGACGTACGCCAGACCGGCGCGGTCGTCGTCCGACGGCGCGGCGAGCAGCGCGTAGACCAGCCCGACCACACCGAAGACCACCGCCAGCACGATCGGCACCAGCAGGCCGCTCACCTCGGTGCCGGAGGCCGGGCCGCGGCTCTCGTGCAGGTGCACCGACAGGGCGCTCATGCCGGTGAAGTGCATGCCGTTGACAGCGATGCCCATGACCAGCGCCGAGGCGCCGATGGCGAGCGCCCGCCGCACGGTCATCGCCAGCCAGAGCGCCACGGTGGCGGCCACGATCGCGATGACCACGGACAACGTCACCCGCAGCGGGTCGTAGCCGAACGAGCCGTCCAGGCGCATCGCGGCCATGCCGGTGTAGTGCATGGCGGCCACCCCGGTGCCGGTGAAGAAGCCGCCGGCCAGCAGCCGGGGCGCGGCGAGCCGGCCAGTGCCCACGATCCACAGCCCGATGCCGACCGCGCCCACCGCGATCGCCGTGCTGGCGGCCGTCAGCGGCACGTCGTAGCGGATCCGGGTGCCGCCGACGGCGAACCCGAGCATCGCCATGAAGTGCATGGCCCAGATGGCGGTGCCACCCAGCGCCCACGCGGCGAGCAGGCCCCACCAGACGCGCTGGCCGCCGCTGGTGGCGGTCCGGATCCGCCCGGCGCAGACCAGCCCGAGCGCCGAACCGAGCACCGACAACGCGTAGCTGAGCGCGGGTGTGATCCACCCGTACTCGAAGTGATTGATCTCGCCCACGAGCCCTTCCCTCACATCCGCCCACGAGCGCGAAGCCACGGCGCTCCCGGGCAATGATCGGGCAGTACCTGGTCAGGGCGCACGTCGACCCCCCGACAATTCGCGTGGTGGCGACGCGGTGACGCAGCGGTGCGTCGGTTTCCGGCAACCGGTGACCGAAAGTGATCGTTAGGCCGAGGCGTGGTAGGCCAGCACGCCCCGGTTGACCGCCGCGATGGCCTGCCGGGCGGTGCCGCGCAGCTCGGCCGAGGCGCCACCCGAGTCGGCGAGCTGGCCGAGCAGGTCGACCACCTGGCGCGCCCAGCGGACGAAGTCCCCCGCCGGCATCTCCCCGTCGATCTGGTGGCCGCTGGCCAGCACCTTCGCCAGCGCCTCGCCCCGCGCCCACCGGTAGATCGGCCAGGCGAAGCCGAGATCCGGCTCCCGGGTCACGGCCAGGCCGCGCGCCGCCTCGTCCGCCTCGATGTCACCCCACAGCTTCAGCGTCTCGTCGACCGCGTCGGCCACCGCGCCGCGCGGCAGCGACGCCCGCTCGTCGACGTCGCGCCGGGCCTCGAACACCACCACGGACACGGCGGCGGCCAGCTCGGCCGGGGACAGGCCGTCCCACACCCGGCGGCGCAGGCACTCGGCCACCAGCAGGTCGGCCTCCGTCCAGATCCGGGCCAGCATCCGCCCGGCGTCGGTGACCTCGCCGTCGGCGGCCAGGTAGCCGCGCGCGGTGAGCAACGCGACGATCCGGTCGAAGGTACGGGCCAGCGAGCCGGTCCGCCCGGACACCCGCTGGCGCAGCTCCTCGGTGTCGCGTTCCAGCCGGCGCCGCCGCTCCGCCCAGCGGGCGTGCTCCTCCCGGTCCGGGCAGGCGTGGCACGGGTGCGCGCGCAGCTCGACGCGGAGCTGGCTGAGCCGGTGGTCCTCCCCCACCGCCTGACGGGACCGGCCGCCCCGCCGCCCGCCGTGCCGGTCCAGGCCGGTGCCGCTGACCGCCGCGGCCAGGTCCCGCCGGGCCGCGGGCGAGCGGTGGTTGAAGTGCTTCGGCACCCGGATGCGGGTGAGGACCTCGGCCGGGGTGGTGAAGTCGCCGGGGGTGACCCGCCCGGCCCAGCGGTCCTGGGTGAGGACCAGCGGCCGGGGCTCGCCGAACCCGCCGGTGGCCGGGTCCAGCACCACCGCCAGGCCGGCCCGCCGCCCGGACGGCACCCGGATCACGTCACCGACCCGCAGCCGCTCCAGCGAGGCGACGGCCGCCGCCTTGCGCTGGCTCTGCCCCTGCCGGGCGATGGCCCGTTCCCGGTCGGCGATCGCCACCCGCAGCGCGAAGTACTCGTCGAAGTCGCCGTGGTGGCAGGCGGCCTCCGCGCCGTACGCCTCGATCGTCTCGGTGTTGCGCTGCACCTGCCGGGCCAGGCCGACCACCGACCGGTCGGCCTGGAACTGCGCGAACGAGGACTCCAGCAGCTCCCGGGCCGGCGCCGCGCCGACGCTGCCGACCAGGTTGACTGCCATGTTGTACGAGGGCCGGAAGCTGGAGCGCAGCGGGTAGGTGCGGGTGGACGCGAGCCCGGCGACGTGCCGGGGGTCGGTCTCCGGTGACCAGACCACCACGGCGTGGCCCTCCACGTCGATGCCCCGGCGCCCGGCCCGGCCGGTGAGCTGCGTGTACTCCCCGGGGGTGAGGTCGACGTGTGCCTCGCCGTTGAACTTGACCAGGCGTTCCAGCACCACGCAGCGGGCCGGCATGTTGATGCCCAGCGCGAGCGTCTCGGTGGCGAAGACGGCCTTGACCAGCCCACGGACGAACAGCTCCTCGACCACCTCCTTGAACGCCGGGAGCATGCCGGCGTGGTGCGCGGCCAGGCCGCGCTCCAGCCCGTCCAGCCACTCCCAGTAGCCGAGCACGGACAGGTCCTCGCCCGGGATGGCGGTGACCCGGGACTCCACCACGCGGCGGATCTCGGCCCGCTCCTCCGGGGAGGTCAGGCGCAGCCCGGCCGCGAGGCACTGCTGCACGGCGGCGTCGCAGCCGGCCCGGCTGAAGATGAACAGGATGGCCGGCAGCAGCCCCTCCCGGTCGAGCCGGTCGACGATGTCCGGGCGCATCGGGCCGCGCCAGCGCGGGCCGCGCCGCCCGCCGCCGGGGCCGGCGCTGCGGCCCTCGCCCAGCTCCAGGCGGCGCATCGTGTCGCGGGTGTAGCGCAGCAGCTCGGGGTGCACGTCGTGCTTGCGGGCCGCGTCGGCGTCGTGGAACAGGTCGAACATCCGCTTGCCGACGAGCATGTGCTGCCACAGCGGCACCGGGCGGTGCTCGGAGACCACCACCGCGGTCTCGCCGCGCACGGTGACCAGCCAGTCGGCGAACTCCTCGGCGTTGGAGACGGTGGCCGACAGCGACACCAGCGTGACCGACTCGGGCAGGTGGATGATCACCTCTTCCCAGACCCCGCCGCGGAACCGGTCGGCCAGGTAGTGGACCTCGTCCATCACCACGTACGCCAGGCCTTCGAGCGTCGCCGAGCCGGCGTAGAGCATGTTGCGCAGCACCTCGGTGGTCATCACCACCACCGGCGCGTCGCCGTTTATCGCGTTGTCGCCGGTGAGCAGGCCGACGTGCTCGGCGCCGTAGCGGTCCACCAGGTCGTGGTACTTCTGGTTGGACAGCGCCTTGATCGGCGTGGTGTAGAAGCACTTGCGCCGCGTCGCGGGCGCGTCGCCGCCGGGCCGGCCGCGCAGCGCCAGGTGCACCGCGAACTCGCCCACCACCGTCTTGCCGGCTCCGGTGGGCGCGCAGACCAGCACGCCGCTGCCCCGCTCCAGCGCCTCGCACGCCTCGCGCTGGAAGTCGTCGAGATCGAACCCGAGATCCAGGGAGAATTCGTCCAGGGCCGGGAAGGCGGAGGCCTGCGCGGCCCGGCGGCGCGCCGCGGCGTACCGCTCGGCGGGGCTCGACATGGCACCAAGATTAATCGGTACGGCCGACGAGTACCGGTCAAGGCCGTCCGGCAGGACGGTCAGAGCGGGTAGGTAGGGTGCACGACGTGCCGGACCGTACCGAACTGCCCCACGTCTCGAGCGGCGCCGACGACGCCGTCCGCGCGAGCCCGTCCCGCCGGCCCGTGGAGGCGGTGCTCTTCGACTTCCACGGCACCCTCGCCCAGGTCGAGGAGCCGCTGGCCTGGGTGCTCGCCGCAGCGTCCGCCTGCGGGGTCGAGCTGGACCGGATCCGGGCCACCTCGCTCGCCGACCGGCTGCTCACCGCCGGGCGCGCGGGCGGCCCGCTGCCGGCCCGGGTGCCGCCCCGGCTGGCCGAGCTGTGGGCCGACCGCGATCTCTACCCGCACGCCCACCGGGGCGCGTACACCGGGCTGGCCGAGACCGTGGACACCGGCATCGACGGGTTCGCCGACGCGCTCTACGAGCGGGTGCTGGTGCCCGAGGGCTGGGTGCCGTACCCGGACACCGCACCGGTGCTCGGCGCCCTTCGGTCCGCCGGGGTGAAGGTGGCGGTGGTCAGCAACATCGGTTTCGACCTGCGGCCGCTCTTCGCCGCCTGGGATCTCGACGCGCTCGTCGACGCGTACGCGCTGTCGTACGAGGTGGGGCGCTGCAAGCCGGACCCGGGCATCTTCCTGCGCGCCTGCGGGATGCTCGGCGTCGACCCGGAGCGCACGCTCATGGTGGGCGACACACCGGCCGACGCGGGCGCGGTGGCGGCCGGGTGCGGGGTGCTGGTGCTGCCCTGCGCCGACGCGGGCCGCCCGAACGGGCTCGGCTCGGTGCTCGACCTGGCCGGAGCCGGCTGAGCGCCGACCCACCGGCGGCGGAAGGGCATCGCGGCGGACCGGCTACCGTCAGGGACATGTCCGGTGCCCTCCCCTTGCCGTCGCGCGCGCCGGGGCGGCTCGGCGGGGTCGCGCTGGTGCTCGGCGGGGCGCTGTCGGTGCAGTTCGGCTCCGCGCTGGCCGCGCTGCTGTTCCCGCGTACCGGAGTGGCCGGGGCGGTGACGCTGCGGCTGGCCATCGGCGCGCTGGTGATGCTCGTGGTGTGCCGCCCACGACTACGCGGGTACGGACGCCGCGACTGGGCCGCCGTGGTCGCGTTCGGGCTGGCCCTGGCCGGCATGAACTCGATCTTCTACCAGGCGATCGAACGGATCCCGCTCGGTCCGGCCGTCACCCTCGAAGTGCTCGGCCCGCTGGCGCTGTCCGTGTTCGGGGCGCGCCGGGCGGCGGCCTGGTTCTGGGCCGCGCTGGCGCTGGGCGGGGTGGCGCTGCTCGGGCAGGGCGGGTTCGACCGGCTCGACCCGGCCGGCGCGGTGCTGGCGCTGACGGCGGGTGCCATGTGGGCCGCGTACATCGTCTGCTCGGCGCGGATCGGCGCGCGGTTCCCCGGCGCCGACGGGCTGGCCCTCGCGCTGACCTTCGCCGCCCTGCTCACGCTGCCGTTCGGGCTGGCCGACGCGGGCGGGCGGCTCGCCGACCCGGCGGTGCTGGGGCTCGGGACCGCGCTGGCGCTGCTCGCCTCGGTGCTGCCGTACAGCCTGGAACTGGCGGCGCTGCGGCGGCTGCCCACGGCGACGTTCGCGGTCATGATGAGCCTCGGACCGGCGATCGCCGCGGTGGCCGGCTGGCTGGTGCTCGGCCAGGCGCTGCACCCGGTCGAGGTGCTCGCCATCGCGCTCGTGGTCGCCGCGAGCGCCGGCGCGGTCCGCGCCGCCGCCCCACCACCAGCCGCGCCGCCGGACCCGGTCACCTCGCCGGACCCGGCGGTCAGCGCAGCAGCCGCAGCGCGGCCGGCACGGCGCTGACGGTCACCGGCAGGTCGAAGGCGCGCTCCCCGTCGGCGTACGTGGTGATGCCGTCGGCGGCCAGCTCCACCGTCCGCGCCCGGTAGACGCGCGCCAGCGGATGCGTGACATGGGTGCCCCGGTAGATCTGCGGCTTGACCCGCATCAGCGTGCGCCTGTCGAAGCGGCCGCCGACCACCACGTCCAGCAGGCCGTCGTGCGGGTCGGCGTCCGGGCAGATCCGCATTCCGCCGCCGTAGCTGGCCGTGTTGCCCACAGCGATCAGCACGGCGTCCACCTCCTGCGCCACCCCGTCGAGGACCAGCCGGTAGCGGCGTGGCCGCAGCCGGGCCAGCTCCACCACTATCGCCAGGTCGTACCGGCGGGGTCCGCGCGGCCAGCGCATCCGGTTGGCGCGTTCGTTGACGATCGCGTCGAAGCCGGCCGCGAGCACCGCGCCGAACCAGCGGTCGGCGGCGCCGGGCCGGGACAGCCGCGCCAGGTCGACCGGGCGGGACCGGCCGGCGGCGAGCGCCTCGGTGATCACCTCGACCGCGGCGGCCGGGTCGGCCGGGAAACCGGTCTCCACCGCGAAGTCGTTGCCGGTGCCCGCCGGGACCGGCCCGAACGGCACCGCCGTGCCGGCGACCGCCTGCATCGCCCGGTGCACGGTGCCGTCGCCGCCCACCGCGACGAGCGCCCCGGCGCCGCCGGCGACAGCGGCGTGGCACGCCGCCTCCGCCTCCTCGGCGGTACGCGCGCGCAGCAGCTCGACCGGGCGGCCCGCTCGGGCGAGGCGCTCCAGGATCCCGGGCAGCAGACCGCGGTGCCGCCCCCGGCCGGCGGTCGGGTTGGCGAGCACGGCGACGGGGCCGGGCGGGACATGGTCGTGCGCGGTCACGGCGAGCACCGTACGGCACGGCTCGCGCCGCCCACCAGAGCCAGGTCACGCCGCGAACGGGCGGCACACGCCGACGGCGCCCGGCAGGGGGTGCCGGGCGCCGTGGCGGGGGTGGTTCAGGGCAGGTCGATCGGGCGCAGCACCCGGTCCACCGCGTGCGCGATCTGCTTGTTGCCCTTGTTGATGTCGTACCGCACCACCTTGGCGTTGCGGTCGCTGGTGTCGGCGTCGACCAGCCGCACCTCGCGGCCGTACCAGCAGCGCTTCACGTCCACCTCGACGGTCGCGCCGAGCGCGGTGGTCAGGTCCGCGCCGTCGGCCTTCAGCGCCGCCTTCCGGTCGATCGTCGCGCCGGGCACGACGTGGTAGAGCAGGACGTCCTCCACGGTGTCCACGCCCAGGCCGGCCACCGCGTCGAAGGCGGCCTTCTCGCCGGGCAGCTTCCTCGCGGCGGTGATGTCCCGGACCAGCTCCCGGAACGCGTAGTCGTTCGGCACGAACGCGGTCAGCGCGACAGTGCCGTCGGTGAGCACCTTCACCGGCGAGTCCGGCTTGGCCTGCAGCACCGTCAGGACCGCCTTGGTGAGGACGTCGAAGTCCCGCGAGTTGCGGTCGAAGCCGCTCTTGTCGGCGGTGAGCACCGCGGCCAGCGACCGGGTGCCCGGCTGCTTGGCGCCGGCCTGGGCGGGCACGGCGACGGCGGTGGTGGCCACCGCCGCCGCGGTGGCGCCCACGGCCAGCCGGGCGGCGAGACGAGCGATGTTCATCGGGGAGCCTTTCGTCGAAGCGACCAGGTCCGTGACTGTCGTCACGACCATTGCTTCGCCCGGACCGTCCCCGGTGGATGCACCCGGATCGACCGGCTTCGGATCGACGCCTCTCGCGTCAGCGCACCACCAGCCGCTTGCTCACCGAAGGCACGCCGTCGCCCTTGACCTTCAGCGACCAGTCCCCCGCCGCGCCGAGCGTCACCACCGTCTCGGCAGTGCCGTTGGCCTCCGCCTTCATCTCGGCGACCCGCTTGCCGTCGGGGTTGAGCACGTACAGCGTCCGGGCCCCGGCGGTCTTGTTCGTCACCTTGAACGCGAGCTTCTCACCGGGCTCGGCGATCAGGGCGTCCACACCGCTGATCGCGTCGTCGGTCAGCTCGATCGCCACCGACCTGTCGTAGGCCACCTCGGCGGCGGCGCTGGCCAGGTTGCCGTCGTCGGAGACAGTGATCTTGGTCCGGACGCCGTCGCCCTGCCGGCCGGGCTTGCAGGCCACCTCGTACGTGCCGGTCTGCAGCGAGGCGCGCAGGTCGCCGGTGCGGCCGGCCGGCACGTCCGCGACCTCGGCGATCACCTTCGTGAAGGCGTCGCCCTCCCGGCCGTACACGTAGACGCCGGTGGCCTGCTGACCCCGGTTGGTCACGGTGAAGGTGACGGTGCCCGGGGTGAACAGCGTGGTGGTGACCTCGCAGCTGGTGTCGGTGGCGGTCACCGGCACCTGCTGGCCTTTCGGCGCGGGCTCGTCGTCACCACAGGCGGTGAGCGCGGTGGCCGCGCAGAGGACGGTCAGGACGGCGGCGGTACGGCTCTTCATCGGGTTCTCCGGAGCACAGGTCAGGCGGGCTGACCGGAACGGGGCGCCGACGCACCCCGGCACACCGCCCGGGGGGCTCGGCGGAGTCAGCAGAGTCTAAGCGGGTACGGCGTCCCGGCAAGGCCCGAGGGCGGTCCGATGTCCGCCCGGACCCGCCGTGGAGCGTGCGGGCATGATGACGGCATGCGGCTGGTCTCCCTGCTCCCCTCCGCCACCGAGATCGTGTACGCGCTCGGCCTCGGCGACGACCTCGTCGGTGTCACGTTCGAGTGCGAGGTGCCCGCGTCGTACCGGTCGGGCACCACTGTGGTCGTCGGTGGCCGGGACACGCGCGGCATGAGCCCCGGCGACATCGACGCGTACGTCCGGGCGCAGGTGGCGGCCGGCGCCGACCTCTACACGCTGCACGCCGGCGCGCTGGCCGGGCTGGACCCGGATCTGATCCTCACCCAGGACCTGTGCCGCGTCTGCGCGCTGCCCTCGGGCCGGGTCGCCGACGCGGTGGACCACCTGGGGTGCCGGGCCGACGTGCTGTCACTGAACCCGTACACCCTGGACGACGTGCTGGAGTCGATCCGGGCGGTGGGCGCGGCGGCCCGGGTGCCGGAGCGCGCGGAGGCCCTTGTCGACGGTCTGCGGGCCCGGCTCGCGAAGGTCGGCGCGGCGGTGGCGGGCCGGCCCCGGCCGCGGGTCGCCGTGGTCGAGTGGGTGGACCCGCCGTTCGGCGCCGGGCACTGGATCCCCGACCTGGTCGACGTCGCCGGCGGGGAGCCGGTGGCGGTCCATCGCGGCGCCCGGTCCGCGCCGACCACCTGGGCGGCGCTGCGGGCCGCCCGCCCAGAGGTGGTGCTGGTCGCGCCCTGCGGGTTCCGCCTCGACGGGGCGGCCGAGCAGGCGGCCGCGGTGACGGGCCACTTCCCGGACGCGCAGGTGTGGGCGCTGGACGCGGACGGGCTGATCGTGCGCGCCGGCCCCCGCCTGGTCGACGGCGCCGAGACGATAGCCGCGATCCTGCACCCCGAAGCGGTCCCCCCAGCGAGCCCCAAAGCAGCCCGCCCCCTGACCTGACCCCCCGCCCCGCCCGCCCCGGCGATCTTGCAGTTTCGGCCCCGGCAAAGCGCGAATATCGGTCGCCCGAGGGGCACCAAGTGCAAGATCGACGCAGGACCCGGGGTTCGGCGGGGCGGTGAGGGGCGAGACGCGGACGCCGTCCCCGTGGGGCGGGGACGGCGTCCGGGTGCGTGGGGACGGTCGGGTCAGGTCATGTCGTCGTAGCGGCGCTCGATCGGCTTCGGGGCGGCAACCGGCTCCGGCGCTCCGATCGGGTCGGACGCCTCGATCCGGCCGCCGGCGGGCACCGGCTCGGTCGACAGGTCCAGCGGTGACACCTCGTCGTCGGCGATGCCGGCGTAGGCCTCACGCCCGCGACCGCGCCGCCTGTCGTTGATGAACGCCACCCCCACCGCGGCGAAGTAGAGCGCGCAGAGACAGATCGCCAGCGCGGTCATGCCGAACGGGTCGGGCGTCGGCGTGACCACAGCGGCGAACGCGAAGAACACGAACACCGCCACCCGCCACCAGCTGAGCAGCCGCTTGGCGCTGGCCAGGCCGACGAAGTTGAGCATCAGCACGATCAGCGGGAACTCGAACGCCACCCCGAACAGCAGGATCAGGTTCGTGACGAACGAGATGTAGCGGGTCACCTCGAGGTTGGTCGCGATGTCGTCGCCGGAGACGTTGAGCAGGAACTCCAGGCCCTTGGTGGTGACGAAGAACGCCAGCACCGCGCCGGCCGCGAACAGCGGGGCCGCCAGGGCGGTGAAGACGTACGCGTACCGCCGCTCGTGCCGGTGCAGACCGGGCGCGATGAACGCCCAGAGCTGGTAGAGCCAGACCGGCGCCGCGATGATCAGGCCCACCCAGAGACCGATCTTCAGATTCAGCAGGAAGACGTCGGCGACGCCGAGCTGCACGAACAGGCACTTGCCGGTTTCCGGATCGATCGACTGCGGCAGGTCGCAGTAGGGCTTCGACAGCAACACCCGGACCGGCGTGGCCAGCCAGATGCCGAAGCCGAAGCCGACAAGGATCGCCAGCGACGCCCGGAACAGCCGGTTACGCAGCTCGCGGATGTGCTCGATGAGCGTCATCGAGCCGTCGGCGGCCCGTGCGAAGTCGCTCGGGCCGCGCTTCTTCAACCCGAAGGCCACTGTGGTCGAGGCCCTCTCGGATCAGTTCTCGCGGACGCGCTGCACCGGGTCGGCCGGCGGGGCGACGGGCTGCTGCGGCTGCTGGACGTACTGCTGCTGGCCCTGCACGTACTGCTGCTGGCCCGGGGCGTACGGCTGGCCCTGCACGGGCTGCTGCGGGGCGAGCGGCTGGTAGCCGGCCTGCGCGTCGGCCTTCTCGGCGAGATCGCCGTCGTCGTGCAGGCTCTTGGTCTCAGCCTTGATGATCCGCAGCGAACGGCCCAGCGAGCGGGCCGCGTCGGGGAGCCGCTTCGCGCCGAACAGCAGGATCAGCACGACCACGAGTACGGCGATGTGCCACGGCTTGAGGGCACCCATGGGAAGCTCCAGTCGCTCTGTGTAGTAGTGAGGGGTGGGTCGTCGCCCATCGTACGTGCGTAGCAGCGCCTTGCCACCCCCGCGGGCCTGCTCGTGCGGGCCCGATCGGTGAAGTTTCGGCCAACCCGGAGTGTCCCGTCAACCATCCGGCACCGTGCATTTCTGCGCGGAACCGCCCAGGAGCGCGCAAACGGCGCTCAACTGGCCGACGATCGTCGATCAGTCGCCGCGTTTGGCCTTGATCAGCTCGATCCGCTCCTGGGCGAGCACCGCCCGCGCCTGGAGCGACTCGGCCCGCGCCTGCAACTGCTCGGCGGCGTCGCGCAGCGACTCCGCCTCGGCTGCCCGGCGCTGCAGGGCCAGCGCGGAACGGCGCAGCCCCGGCAGCCGGCTCACCACCGGACGGATCGCCAGGGCCAGTACGACCAGCGCGAACACCACGACCCCGAGCACGATCCACATCACCACGGCGGTCAGCCTATCGGGTGCCGCCGACCGCCGCCGGGTCGGCGCTGCCGGCCGGGGTGGCGTACGCGTCGAGCGCGGCCACGGCCTGGGCGCGTACCTGGTCGGCCAGCTCCGCCGGGGCCACCACGGTGACCTCCGGGCCCAGCCCGAGCACGAACCGCCGGGCCCACCCGAGGTCGGTGACGCGCAACGACACCAGCCACTGCTCGCCGTCGGCCTCGACCCGCTCGCACGGATAGTATTCGGTGATCCACCGCTCGCCCCGCCCGATCCGCAGCGTGATCAGCGGCAGGTCGGCCGACGGGCGGAACACCCCGTCGCTGAGGTCGTGCGGGCGGGCCTGCGGCGGCACGACCGCCTGCTCCGGCAGCTCGGTCACCGCGTCGATCCGGTCGGCCCGGAACAGCCGCACCGCCTCGGCCCGGCGGCACCACGCCTCCACGTACGCCCGGCCGCCGACCATCAGCATCCGCAGCGGGTCGATGGTGCGCTCGGTGGTCTCGTCCCGGGCCGCCGTGTAGTAGGTGATCCGCAGCGCCCGGCCGCGCTCGACGGCGGCGCGCAGCTCGCGTACCCGGGCGGTGTCGCCGGGCAGGCGGACCTCGACCGGCGCTCCGGCCAGGTCACCGGCGGCGCTCTCGATCTTGGCGAGTGCCCGCTCGACCGCCTCGCGGTTGGCCACGCCGGGCGTCTCGGCGATCATCCGCAGCGCCACCACCAGGGCCAGGGCCTCGTCCGGGGTGAGCCGCAGCGGGCGGTCGATGCCGGCGTCGTAGGTGATCGTCACCCGGTCGCCGTCGAACGCCATGTCGATCAGGTCACCGGGGCCGTAGCCGGGCAGCCCGCACACCCAGAGCAGTTCCAGGTCCTCCCGGAGCTGCTTCTCGGTCACCCCGAGGTCGTGCGCCGCCTCGGCGATCTCGATGCCGGGACGGGCCAGCAGGTAGGGCACCAGGTTGAGCAGCCGGGCCAGCCGGTCGGCCGAGGCACGGCCCGCGCGGGCCGCCGGGCGGGTCACCGGGCACCTCCGGCGACCGCCAGCTCGTCGTGGCGGGCGGCCACCTCCTTGAGCCGCTGGATGACCGACTCCCGCACCTCCGGTGGCTCCAGCACGCGCACGTCCGGGCCGTACCCGACGATCTGGCCGGCCAGGTAGTCGGCGTCGGCGTACGGCAGCACCAGCCGGTCGCCGTCCGGACCGGCCTGGCACTCCACCGCCCAGCGGCGCAGCCCGGCCGCGCGGCCCGGCGTGGCCAGCACGGTGGCCCGGCCGGTGCGCTCCACCGGCCCGGACCAGCGGGCCACGTGGCTGATCAGGTCGACCCCGGCGGGCGGCTCGTAGGCGCCCGGCTCGCCGGTCGCCCGGACCGTGCCGACCACCCGGGACAGCCGGAAGCAGCGGGTCGCCGCGCGGTCCAGGTCGTGGCCCACGACATACCACCGGCCCCGCCAGCAGACCACGCCCCACGGCTGGACCCGGCGGCGGCTGGACGCGTCCCGGTCCGGCACGCGGTAGTCGAAGCTGACCTCGCGCCGGTCCCGCGCGGCGGCGGTGAGCGGCGCGAACGCCGGGTCGACCGTGACCGTCGGCTCCAGGCCCAGCGTGGCCTGCGGATCCACGTCGATTCCGGCGGCGCGCAGCTTCGCCAGCCCGGACGACGCGGCGGCGGCCAGCCCGGCGTGCTGCCACAGCCGGGCCGCGATGCCCACCGCCGCGGCCTCGTCCGGTTCGAGCGGAATGTCGGGCAACGCGTACGCGCGCGGCGCGATCCGGTAGCCCGGCTCGGCGTCGAAGACGCTCGCCGTGCCGGTCTCCAGCGGCACCCCCAGCTCACGCAGCTCGGCCTTGTCGCGCTCGAACTTGCGCTGGAACGCCTCGTGGTCCTTGGCGTCGTCCGGGTCGTGCTCGTAGCCGGGCACGGTCGCGGCGATCTGCGCGGCGGTCAGGAAGCGTCGCGTCGACAGCAGGCAGATCACCAGGTTGACCAGGCGTTCGGTACGGGTCCGGGACACGTGCAAACGCTAGCAGCCCGCGCGTCCGGCGCGGGCACCCGCGCGGCGCGGCGCGGGGGTCTTCCCACCCGGCGTCGGACATCGACCGGTCATAGGGTGAGCGCATGGCGGAGCCGGAGGTCAAGACCGAGAGCGTCGGCACGGTCGTGGTGGCCGGCGCGGCGAACCTCGCCATCGCGGTCGCGAAGCTGGTAGCGGGCCTGATCTCCGGCTCCGCGGCGATGCTCTCCGAGGCCGCCCACTCGCTCGCCGACACCACCACCGAGGTGCTGCTCTACCTGGCGCTGCGGTCTTCCTGGAGGACGCGCCGCGCTGATCGGCCTGCTGATCGCCGCCGGCGGGCTCACCCTGTCGCACCTGACCGGCGACGAGCTGTACGACGGCGTCGCCTCCATCCTCATCGGCGTGCTGCTGCTGGTGGTCGCCGCGATCCTGGCCCGCAGCAACATCTCGCTGCTGGTCGGCCGCTCGGTGTCCGACCGGCTGCACCAGCGCATCGAACGGGAACTGGCGGACGTCCCGACGGTGGACCGGGTCGACACGCTGATGACCATGTTCCTCGGCCCGGACGACATCCTCGTCGCCGCCAAGGTCGACTTCCGCGACGACGCCACCGGCGCCGACATCGAGGCCGCCGCGGACGAGGCCGAACGCCGGCTCACCGGGCACTTCCCGGAGATCGCGTACGTCTTCCTCGACCCCACCCGGTCCCGCTCGGCCGGCCGGCCCGCCCGCACCACCCAGGACGAGGCAGGCCGCCCGCTCGACGGCGACACCTGACCCGCCCCCGGCCCGCCCGCACCCCGGCCGATACCGTGCACCGCATGGTGCGATGGCGGTCCGGCACGGTCACTGCGGTACGGCGGCGGTGGACCGGTGCCGTCGAACTCGACGTCGAGCTGCCCGACGGCGCCCGGATGCGCGCCCTGGCCTACCCGGCCCTGGTCGGCGAGCCCGAACCCGGCGACCGGGTGCTGCTGAACGCCGGCGCACTGCTGATGGGCCTCGGCACCGGCGGCTACGCCCTGGTCGTCGCGCTGCCCGACCGGCTGCCCCCGGACCCGCCGCAGGCCGGCGACAGCCGCGACGACGGGCACCTGGTCAAGGCCCGCTACACGCCGCTGCAACCGATCCTGCTCGGCGTGGACGAGGAGGCCTCACCGCACCACGACACGCTGGCCGCCGCCGACACCGTCGACGGCATGCCGGTGGTCACCGCCGACCTGCACTCCGCGCTGCCGGCGATCCTCGCCGGGGTACGCGCCGACGCGCCCGGCGCGCGGGTGGCGTACGTGCTGACCGACGGCGGCGCGCTGCCCGCCTGGTTCTCGCGGACCCTGGCCGGCCTGTCCGGGCACCTCGCCGGCACGGTCAGCGTGGGCCAGGCGTTCGGCGGCGACCTGGAGGCCACCACCCTGCACAGCGGCCTGCTCGCCGCCCGGCACGTGCTCGGCGCGGACCTGACGATCGTCGCCCAGGGGCCCGGGAACCTCGGCACCGGCACCCGCTGGGGCTTCTCCGGCGTCGCCGTCGGCGAGGCGGTCAACGCCGTCGCCACGCTGGGCGGGCGCCCGGTCGGCTCGCTGCGCATCTCCGACGCCGACGCCCGGTCCCGGCACCGTGGCGTCTCCCACCACAGCCTGACCGCGTACGGCCGGGTCGCGCTGGCCCGCGCCGAGCTGGTGGTGCCGGACGGCCTCGACCCCGCCCTGGCGGCGGAGGTCGCCGCGGCGCTGGCGCCGCTGGCCGGCCGGCACACGATCGTCACCGTGCCCGCCGACGGCCTCGACGCGGCGCTGCGGGCCAGCCCGGTCGGCCTGTCCACGATGGGCCGGGGCCTGGACGCCGACCACGCCTACTTCCTGGCCGCGGCCGCCGCCGGCCGCCACGCGGCCCGTCTGCTCGGCTGAGCCCCACCGCCCTCAGCTCGCCCGGTAGCCGTTCGCGACGAGATGGCCGGCGGCCCGCGCGTGCGGCGGCTTCGCCCCGTGCTGTCAACCCCGGCGCCGGGCAGGCCGCCGAAAACAGTCAGCACGTTGGAAGGAGCAGGGCCCGAACGGCCTCCACATACTGTCCGGGAACTCGACTCCGGCCACCCGTCAACGCCGCCCGTGCCAGGCAGCCGGGCGGGAAACGCGGCTGGCCGCCGTTAGGAGGCGACCCCATGGCCCTGCGACAGCTCCCGGACGCGACCCCCGACGCCGGGATCTCCACCCACCGCCCGCCGCATCCCCTCCGACTCGCCCTGATCAGCGCGGCAGCCGGCCTGCTGCTGGCCGTCCTGTGGTCCTTCGAGCTGGTCGACAAGGTCATCGGCGACAACGTCGCGAACACCGTGCTCGGCCACGACGCCAAGGAGACCGCCCTCACCGGCACCGCCGCCGGGCTGCTCTTCGCGTTCGTCTCCGGCTTCGCCGGCACCTTCACCGCCTGCAACATCGCGGTGGCGGCCTCGATCGGGCCGATGAGCCAGGTCTCGGACGCCGACCCCGCCGGCGGCACCCGGACCGCGCTGCGCGCCCTGCTGCGCCCGGTCGGCTGGCTCGCCCTCGGCATGGTCGTCGTCTCGGCCGGCTACGGAATCATCGGCGTGCTGCTCGGCGACCGGCTGCCCCAGCTGTCCACCGAGACGGTCGACGGCATTCCGGTACGCCTCATCCAGTCGTCGGTCGTCTTCGGCGTCATCGGACTCGCCCTCACCTACCTCGGGGTCGCCGCGCTCAAGCTCGTGCCGGACGTCTTCGCGCACCGGCCCATCGCCCGGGTGATCACCATCGGCGCGCTCGTCGGCGGGTTCCTCGTCGGCCGGCCCTACCCGCTGTTCAACAAGCTGTTCCACTGGGCCGTCGACTCCGGCAACCCGCTCTACGGGGCGCTGGCGTTCACGTTGCAGTCCCTCGGGAACATCCTGCTCGTCACGGCCATCTTCGTCATCGTCGTGGCGATCAGCCGGGGACGCTTCCTCTCCTGGATGGCCAACCCCCGCCGCGCCGCCGCCGTCACCGGAGCGCTGCTCGTCGCGCTCGGCGTCTTCACCGTCATCTACTGGGACATCCGGGTCCCGGCGATGTTCGGCTTCGGCTGGTTCCCCCGGATGCCGTACAACTGAGCCGCCCCCGAACTCAGCCGAGCAGCAGGATCAACGCCAGCCAGCCACCGACGATCAGCACCAGCGCCGCCGCCAGCACCCACGTCGGGACCGTGTAGTCGCCACGACGGTTGCGTTCGATCTCGGCGCGGATCTTCTCCCGGCGGCGGTCGATCCAGTTGAGCTTCTCGGCGCCGTCACGGTCCGAGGACGTCTCGCGGCCGGACCCGCCGGCGGATTCGGAAGTGTTCATCGCGACGCCAGCGTACCTGTGGACGGGCGGCCGGTGCCGGGCACCGGCCGCCCGTGACGATCACATGCTCGCGATCAGGCGCTCCACCCGCTCGTCGTACGCCCGGAACGGGTCCTTGCACAGCACCGTGCGCTGCGCCTGGTCGTTCAGCTTCAGGTGCACCCAGTCCACGGTGAAGTCCCGCCGCTTCTCCTGGGCGTGCCGGATGAACTCGCCGCGCAGCCGCGCCCGGGTGGTCTGCGGCGGCGTCTCCTTCGCCTCGAAGATCTCCGGATCGGTCGCCACCCGGTCCACCTCGCGACGGCGCTCCAGCAGCCCGTACAGGCCGCGGCCGCGTCGCAGGTCGTGGTAGGCCAGATCCATCTGTGCCACCCGCGGGTGCGACAGCGGCAGGTCGTGCTTGCGCTGGTAACGCTCGATCAGCTTCAGCTTGGTGACCCAGTCGATCTCCCGCGCCACCGGGTCCAGGTCGCCGGTCTCGACCGCGCGCAGCACCCGGCCCCACAGGTCGACCACCCGCTTCGCGGTCTGGTCGCCGCCCCGGCGCTCCACGAACTCCGTCGCCTTGGCCAGGTATTCCTGCTGGATCTCCAGCGCCGAGACCTCCTTGCCGGAGGCCAGCCGGACCTTGCGCCGGCCGGTGATGTCGTGCGACACCTCGCGGATCGCCCGGATCGGGTTCTCCAGCGTGAGGTCGCGCATCACCACGCCGGCCTCGATCATCCGCAGCACGATGTCGGCCGTGCCGACCTTCAGCAGTGTGGTGACCTCGTTCATGTTCGAGTCGCCGACGATGACGTGCAGCCGCCGGTAGCGCTCGGCGTCCGCGTGCGGCTCGTCCCGGGTGTTGATGATCGGCCGGCTGCGGGTGGTCGCCGAGGAGACACCCTCCCAGATGTGCTCGGCCCGCTGCGACAGGCAGTAGACCGCGCCGCGCGGCGTCTGCAGCACCTTGCCCGCGCCGCAGATCAACTGCCGGGTGACCAGGAACGGGATGAGCACGTCGGCCAGCCGGCCGAACTCGCCGTGCCGGGACACCAGGTAGTTCTCGTGGCAGCCGTACGAGTTGCCGGCCGAGTCGGTGTTGTTCTTGAACAGGTAGATCTCGCCCGCGATGCCCTCGTCGTGCAGCCGCTTCTCCGCGTCGACGAGCAGCCCTTCCAGGATCCGTTCACCGGCCCGGTCGTGCGCCACCAGGTCGGTCACCGAGTCGCACTCCGGGGTCGCGTACTCCGGGTGCGAGCCGACGTCGAGATAGAGGCGGGCGCCGTTGCGGAGGAACACGTTGCTCGACCGGCCCCACGACACCACCCGCCGGAACAGGTACCGCGCGACCTCGTCGGGGGACAGTCGGCGTTGCCCGCGATAGGTGCAGGTGACGCCGTACTCGGTTTCGAGGCCGAAGATTCGCCGCTCCATGATGAGACATTAGCCGCCCGGAGCCCTCGATGGGCACCGCCGACGTTCGCCGCTTGCGATCTGCCCCGCACGGATCGGCGCGGTGGCGCCCCTCGTACGCGAAAGACCCCGCCACCTCGGCGAGGTGGCGGGGTCCGCAAGCGGACGTCACTCGGCGGGCTTGTCCTCCGCGTTGCCCTCCAGATCGGCCGAACCCGCCGACGTGGTCGGCTTCTTCGCCTCCTCCGTCGGCGCGGCCGGCGTCTTCGCCCGGCCCGGCGCCGGCGCGGTGTCGGCCTCGGCGTCGCCCTCCAGCAGCGCGGTGAGTGCCGCACCGGTGATCCGCCGGAACGTACGGCCCACCCGGCGCCGGTCCAGGACCGCCACCTCCAGCTGGTTCGCGGCGATCGTGCGGGCCGCCCCGCCCTCGCCGCCGACGCTGCTCAGCGCCTTCATCGCGGCGCGGACCGCCTCCGACAGCGACATCTCCGGCCGGTGCTCGTTCTTCAGCACCCCGCTGATCGCCTCGGCCTGGCCGCCCATCGCCATCCGGCCCGGCTCGTCGTTCACCGAACCGTCGTAGGTCACCCGGTAGAGGGAGTCGTCCTCGGGCGTGGCGCCCACCTCGGCCACGCAGATCTCCACCTCGAACGGCTTGGACTGCTCGGTGAAGATCGCGCCCAGCGTCTGCGCGTACGCGTTCGCCAGCGCCAGGCCGGTCACGTCCCGGCGGTCGTAGCTGAGCCCGTTGAGGTCGGCCATCCGCACGCCCGCGCGGCGCAGGTTCTCGAACTCGTTGTACCGGCCGACCGCGGCGAAGCCGATCCGGTCGTAGATCTCGCTGACCTTGTGCAGCGTGCTGGACAAGTTCTCGGCGACGAAGAGCACCCCGCCCGCGTAGCTCAGGACCACCGCGCTGCGGCCCCGGGCGATGCCCTTACGGGCCAGCTCGGAGCGGTCGCGCATGATCTGCTCGGGCGAGGCGTAGAACTGCATGGCCACGGCGGCGGTTCTCCTTCTGCGGGACTGCTGACTCGGTGGACGGTGCGGAGCGGACTCAGCCGCCGGGGTTCTCCATCCGGCCGGACACCACGGCCTCCGCGATCGCCGCCGTCTCGGCGTCGGTGAGCCGGTGGGTGCCCTCGGCGGTAGCGGTCATCACCACCGGGTAGATCCGCCGGGTCAGGTCGGGACCGCCGGTGGCGGTGTCGTCGTCCGCCGCGTCGTACAGCGCCTCGACCGCCAGCCGCGTCGCGTCCTCGACCGACAGACCGGTCCGGAACCGCTTCTTCAGCGCGGACTTGGCGAACAGCGAGCCGGAGCCGATGGCGTCGTAGCCGGTCTCCTCGTACGGGCCGCCGGTCACGTCGAAGCTGAAGATCCGCCCGGCCCGGGCCGGGTCGCTCGCGGCCAGGTCGAACCCGGCGAACAGCGGGATCACGGCGAGGCCCTGCATGGCCGCGCCCAGGTTGCCGCGGATCATCGAGGCGAGCCGGTTGGCCTTGCCGTCGAGCGAGAGCATCGCGCCCTCGATCTTCTCGTAGTGCTCCAGCTCCACCTGGAACAGTCGCATCAGCTCGATGCCGATGCCGGCGGTGCCCGCGATGCCCACAAGCGAGTACGCGTCGGCCGGGTGCACCTTCTCGATGTCGCGCTGGGCGATCAGGTTGCCCATCGTGGCCCGCCGGTCGCCGGCCATGACCACACCACCGGCGGCCGCGATGGCCACGATGGTGGTCGCGTGCGGCGCCATGTCGGCGGCCATGCCGGGCGGCAGCGGCCGACGGCCGGGCAGCATCTCGGGGGCCACCTTGCTCAGGAACGCTGTGAAGGAGGACGTCCCCGCGTTGGTGAACACATCTGGAAGACGCCCGGATGGATCAAAACCCGCTGCCACGTGGTTCCTCTCAGGTACGTGATCGCCCTGGCCAGGACGTCGGGGTTGTCCTTGAACTGACCAAGACCACCGTTGCAGTTGAAGCAGAGTATCCCGCGCACCCATCCGGTGCGATGATCGTGGTCCAGATGTTCCGGATCGGGGCGCCGGCAGACCGCGCAGACACCGCCCTGCTCGGCCAGGAGCTCCTGGTACTCCTTCTCCCCGGCCCCGTAACGGCGACGCAGGTGGTACCCGCGATTGCCGCCGTAGAGCCGCTGCTTGCTCCCGTTGCCGCGGGCCATGTGGCACGGCTTGCAGTAGCTGTGCCGGCCGCTGGCGTTGGTCGTCCGCGGGAAGTCGTCGACGGGCTTGATCTGTTCGCAGTCGGGGCACCACTTGAGGCCGTCCGCCACCGGCACGGCAGCCCTTCGCTGCGGGGCGATCCCCCGCCTGCGGCGACTCGCCTCCGAGCGGGCAGCGGCACACGTCGTGCAGTAGAACGCCAGCCCGTCCGGGCGACGGCGATTACGGTGAAACGCCGACGTCGGCCGCGTTCGGCGGCACTGGGGGCAAAGCTTGTCCGACGCCTCCGGCAAATCGGACATAAGCCTTATTGACCCCCCTTCTGCACATATCCCCTCACGAACTCCTCTGCGTTCTCCTCCAGGACGGAGTCGATCTCGTCGAGCAGGTCGTCGACGTCCTCGGTGATCTCGGCGTGCCGCTCGGCCACCTCGGGGTTGACCTCCGCGGTGACCTCCTCGACCTCCTCGCGGGACTTGCCGGACTGGGTCTGCCCACCCTCTTGCGTCGCCATGGTGGTGCCTCCTCCACGATCGCCTGCGATCAACTTACCTCGCGGGAGCGACGAAAGACCCGCCGCGTGCCCGTTTCCGGCACCCGGCGGGCCTTCCGGCATCATGGTCACCCGCCGGTGAGCGTCTCCAGCAGATCCTTGGCGCTCTCGCAGCGGTCGAACAGCTCCCCGACGTGCGCGCGCGTGCCCCGCTCCGGCTCCATCATCGGCACCCGGACCAGCGACTCCCGGCCCACGTCGAAGATGACCGAGTCCCAGCTCGCGGCGACCACCTCGGAGGCGTACCGGTCCAGGCAGCGGCCCCGGAAGTAGGCCCGGGTGTCCTCCGGCGGCTCGGTCATCGCGGTGCGCGTCTGCTCGTCGGTGAGCAGCGTCTTCATCGAGCCGCGCTGCACCAGGCGGTGGTAGAGGCCCTTCTCCGGCCGCACGTCGGAGTACTGGAGGTCGACCAGTTGCAGCTTGTGCGAGCCCCAGGCGAGCTTCTCCCGCTCCCGGTAGCCCTCCAGCAGCCGCAGCTTGGCCACCCAGTCCAGTTCGTCGGCGCACTCGAAGGCGTCCCGGCCGAGCCGGTCCAGCACGCTCTCCCAGCGGCGCAGCACGTCGGCGGTCTGCGCGTCGACGTCCTTGCCGTAGCGGTCGTCCACGAAGGAGGTCACCCGGTCCAGGTACGCCCACTGCACGTCAAGCGCGGTGAGCTTGCGGCCGTCGCGCATCCGCATCAGGTGCTTGAGCGACGGGTCGTGGCTGACCGCCCGCAGCTCGGCCACCGGGTCGGCGATGCCCAGGTCCGCGCCGAGCGCCTTCTCCTCGATCATGGCGAGGATCAGCGAGGTGGTGCCGACCTTGAGGAACGTGGAGATCTCGGAGAGGTTGGCGTCGCCGATGATGACGTGCAGCCGGCGGTACTTGTCGGCGTCGGCGTGCGGCTCGTCCCGGGTGTTGATGATGGGCCGCTTGAGCGTCGTCTCCAGGCCCACCTCGACCTCGAAGAAGTCGGCCCGCTGGGAGATCTGGAAACCGCTCTGGCCGCCGTCCTGGCCGATGCCGACCCGCCCGGCGCCGCAGACGATCTGCCGGGTGACGAAGAACGGCGTCAGGTACGCCACGATGTCGGCGAACGGCGTCTGCCGGCGCATCAGGTAGTTCTCGTGGGCGCCGTAGCTGGCGCCCTTGTTGTCGGTGTTGTTCTTGTAGAGGTGGATCGGCTGGGTGCCCGGTATGGTCGCGGCCCGCCGGGCCGCCTCGGCCATTACCCGCTCCCCCGCCTTGTCCCACCGCACCACGTCCAGCGGGTTCGTCACCTCGGGTGTGGAGTACTCCGGGTGGGCGTGGTCGACGTAGAGCCGGGCGCCGTTCGTGAGTATGACGTTGGCGAGCCCGAGGTCCTCGTCGGCGAGCGCCTCGGCCGGGTCGTACGCGGCGCCGGAGTAGGTGAATCCGCGGGCGTCGCGCAGTGGCGACTCCTCCTCGTAGTCCCAACGGGCCCGGCCGCCCCGATTGAGTTCCGGCCGTGCCCCGTAGGCGTTCACCACCTGCGAGGAGGTGACCATCGGGTTGGCTCCGGCCTGACCGGGCACGGAGATGCCGTACTCGACCTCGGTGCCCATGATCCTTCTGACGCTCATCGACCTACCCGCTCCGCTCGCCGTCGGGGTCCCCGTCATGTCGAGCGTAGTCGGCGTGACGCGCCGAGGGGGCGTCGCGGCAGCGCCGGTCCGTTGTGGCGGCTCACCCGGACACGCGCGGAGGCCCGCGGCGCGTACGCCGCGGGCCTCCGTCGAAGGGCCGGACTACAGGTATTGGCCGGTGTTGCTGGCGGTCTCGATGGACCGTCCGGCCTCGGTGCCCTTGCCACCGGAGACGAGCGTGCGGATGTAGACGATCCGCTCGCCCTTCTTGCCGGAGATGCGGGCCCAGTCGTCGGGGTTCGTGGTGTTGGGCAGGTCCTCGTTCTCGCGGAACTCGTCGACGCAGGCGTCGAGCAGGTGCTGCAGGCGCAGTCCCTTGCGTCCGGAGGTGAGGAACTCCTTGATGGCCATCTTCTTGCCCCGGTCGACGATGTTCTGGATCATCGCGCCGGAGTTGAAGTCCTTGAAGTAGAGGACTTCCTTGTCCCCGTTGGCGTAGGTGACCTCGAGGAAGCGGTTCTCCTCGGTCTCGGAGTACATCCGCAGGACCACCGCGTCGATCATCGCCGCGACGGTGGCCTGGGCGTCGCCGCCGTGTTCGGCCAGGTCGTCGGCGTGCAGCGGCAGGCCGGCGAGGATGTACTTGGAGAAGATGTCCTTCGCCGCCTCGGCGTCCGGCCGCTCGATCTTGATCTTCACGTCGAGCCGGCCGGGGCGCAGGATCGCCGGGTCGATCATGTCTTCCCGGTTGGAGGCGCCGATGACGATGACGTTCTCCAGGCCCTCGACGCCGTCGATCTCGCTGAGCAGCTGCGGGACGATGGTGTTCTCCACGTCGGAGGAGACGCCGGAGCCGCGGGTGCGGAACACGGAGTCCATCTCGTCGAAGAACACGATCACCGGAGTGCCCTCGCCGGCCTTCTCCCGCGCCCGCTGGAAGATCAGCCGGATGTGCCGCTCGGTCTCACCGACGTACTTGTTGAGCAGCTCGGGACCCTTGATGTTGAGGAAGAAGCTGGTGTGCCGGTCCTTGCCCTCCCGCTCGGCGATCTTCTTGGCCAGCGAGTTGGCCACCGCCTTGGCGATCAGCGTCTTGCCGCAGCCTGGCGGGCCGTAGAGCAGGATGCCCTTCGGCGGCCGGAGCTGGTGCTCGCGGAACAGGTCCGAGTGCAGGAAGGGCAGCTCCACCGCGTCGCGGATCTGCTCGATCTGCGCCTGGAGGCCACCGATGTCCTCGTAGTTGACGTCGGGCACCTCCTCCAGGACCAGTTCCTCGACCTCGCTCTTCGGGATCCGCTCGTACGCGTACGCCGAGCGGGGCTCGATCATGAGCGAGTCGCCGGCCCGGATCGCGCTGCCGATCAGCGTCTCGGCGAGGTGCACGATCCGCTCCTCGTCGGAGTGCGAGACCACGAGCGCCCGGTCACCCGGCGCGCCCTCGGGACCCGCCAGGATCTCCTTGAGCATCACCACCTCGCCGACCCGCTCGTAGCCGAACGCGTCGACGATGTTGAGCGCGTCGTTGAGCAGGACCTCCTGGCCGCGGCTCAGCTCGTCGACCTCCAGCGAGGGCGAGACGGCCACCCGGAGCTTGCGCCCGCCGGTGAACACGTCCACCGTGCCGTCGTCGTGCTTGGCCAGGAAGACGCCGTAGCCACTCGGCGGCTGGGCCAGACGGTCGATCTCCTCCTTGAGCGTCACGATCTGCGCGCGAGCCTCCTTGAGGGTGCTCACGAGCCGTTCGTTGTTCTCGGTCAGCCGCGCCAACTGTGCCTGGGTGGCCGCCAGCCGCTCTTCGAGCTGCCGGACGTGTCGGGGGCCTTCGGTCAACTTGCGCCGCACCAGAGCGAGTTCCTCTTGCAGGAACGCGACCTGCGTGGAGAGATCGTGGGCTTCCTTTTCCCACCGTGCGGCGCGCGAGTCCGCGTCGTCGCTGCGTGCCACGTCCCACCTCCCCGGGGGGCTTGAACGTTCTGAGCTAACACTAGCCGCTATGAGCCCGATTCGGTCCACAGCAACGCGCTCGTCACCGAAGCTTGATCGCGAAGGGCTGGTCGCGGGGCGGGTACGGGCGTTCGGGTACCGTCGGAGTGTGGGACGGGAGAACATGGGGGGTGCTTCGTGACCGACGTCGCGACCGACCAGTTGCAGGTCTGGGTTGATCAGGACCTCTGCACCGGCGACGGGCTCTGCGTGCAGTACGCGCCGGAGGTCTTCGAGTTCGACGTCGACGGCCTGGCGTACGTCAAGGGGCCCGACGGCGAGCTGCGGCAGGCCCCGGGCGCCCGGGTGGACGTGCCGGAGCACCTGCGCCTCGAGGTGATCGACTCGGCGAAGGAGTGCCCGGGCGAGTGCATCCACGTCGTGCGTGGCAGCGACGGCGTCGAGGTGGCCGGCCCGGAGGCCGAGGACTGAGACGGATGCGACGGGCCGGGGACGTGGTCCCCGGCCCGTCGTGTGTCCGCCTGTCGTGTGTCCGCCTTCAGAGCAACGGCCGGCCGACGACCGAGGCGACCAGCCGGGCGAACTCCTCCAGCCGGGCGATCTGCCCCGCGCCGCCGTCGTCGAGGGTCTTGCCGAAACGCAGCGCGTCGTGCCGGGGCGCGCCCACCACCTCGTCGCTGGGCGGCGCCTCGTCCAGCGAGCTGAGCAGCAGGTACACGTCGATGCTGTCGACCCGTACGGTGCCGTTGTCGGCGCGCATGAGCCGCCGCCGGCAGCCGACCTCGGTGACGGTGGACAGCGGTACCACCCGCAGCGACGAGGTCATCGCGCCGGGCGGCCCCTCCCCCGGCGGGACGTCCTCGCCGTGCCAGAGCACCAGCCGGCTGCCGTCGCAGACGACGACCTCCTGCCACACCCCGTTGACCTCGTTGACGAAGCGCTCCAGCGTGAAGCCGAGCACCGACGCGCCGCGCAGCACGCCGTCGAGCGCCTCCAGCGCGATGTCCGGGTCGCGCAGGTACGCCCGCGCGGCCGATTCCAGGTCCTTGTAGGGGGACCAGTCCGGGAAGACGGCGGGCAGGTCACCATTGCCGTAGCCGGGATCGCTCACGCCGCCTCCCGCCCGGCCGCGCCGTCGTACTGCCACCGGTCCCGGTCACCGGCACGGGCGCGCCGCCCGACGCGCGCCCCGATCCGCTCGCTCATGCCACCGTCTCCACCCGCTTCGGTGTCGTCCCCACCGGCACACATGATCCGCCCGTGCGCGCGCGCCCGCGCGGCGGGGGTCAGGACTGCTCCGGCTCCTGCGCCGCGCGGGCCGCCGCCGCGGCGCGCAGGGCGTCGCGGCGCTGCGCGTACGCCTCGGCGCCCTTGCTGGGCTTGCGCCGGCGCGGCGGCGCGGTGACGCCGGGGGCGAGCTTGCGCGCGGAGACCAGGAACGCGGTGTGGGCGATCATCCGGTGGTCCGGGCGGACCGCCAGGCCCTCGGCGTGCCAGTCCCGCACGAGTGACTCCCAGGCGCGCGGCTCGGTCCAGCCGCCGCGCTCGCGCAGCGCCTCGACCAGCTCGGACAGCTGCGGCGTGGTGGCCACGTAGCCGATCAGCACGCCGCCGGGCACGAGCGCCCGCTCGACCATGTCGAGCATCTCCCACGGGGTGAGCATGTCCAGGATGATCCGGTCGAAGCCGGTCTCGGCGCAGTCGGCGACGTCGCCGACGTGCAGGGTCCAGGCCGGGTGCGGGCCGTTGAAGAACGCCTCGACGTTGCGCCGGGCGATCTGGGCGAAGTCGTCGCGCACCTCGAACGAGTGCAGCTCGCCCTCGGTGCCGACGGCCCGCAGCAGCGAGCAGGACAGCGCGCCGGACCCGGCCCCGGCCTCCAGCACCTTGGCGCCGGGGAAGATGTCGCCCATGGCGACGATCTGCGCCGAGTCCTTCGGGTAGATCACCTGGGCGCCGCGCGGCATGGACAGCACGTAGTCCGACAGCAGCGGCCGCAGGGCCAGGAACGCGGTGCCGCCGCCGGCGGTGGTGACCACGCTGCCGTCGGGCAGGCCGATCAGGGTGTCGTGCTTGAGGATCCCGCGGTGGGTGTGGAACTCCTTGCCGGGCTCCAGCGTCACGGTGTGCATCCGGCCCTTCGGGTCGGTCAGCTGGACCCGGTCGCCCGGCCGGAACGGCCCTCGGTGGACCGGGGGCAGCGCCGGGACGGTGGAGATCTCTGCGGTCACGTGTTCGTCTTCCGTTCGGGTTCCAGGAGCTGGGCGAGATCCGCGATGTGCAGCACGCCGACCACATCTTCGCCTGCCGTCACGACGTACTGCGCGCCCGGGTGGGTGCGCACGGTCTCCAGCACCCGCTCGCCGTCGGTCCCGAGCGGCAGGACCGGCACGGCGGACAGGTCGCGGGCCACCTCGTCCACCGCGACCCACGGCCTCCGTTCCGGGGGTACGCGGGCGGCGCGCGCCGGGTCGACCACGGCGACGGTACGGCCGGCGGCGTCGACGACGCCCAGCGCCGCGTGCGGGGTGGCCACCTCGTCGCGGCGGCGCTGGGCCTCGGCCAGCGGCGTGCCGGCGGGCACCGGCAGCACCGGGCGGGCGAGCCGGGCCAGGTCGACCAGGTGGAGCCGGCGGCCGATGCGGGCCAGCCGGATCGACTGGCCGGCGCCGCGCCACAGCGTCAGCGCGACGAGCAGCAGCAGCGGCAGCGCCAGCGGGGCGAGCGCCCGGCGCATGGTGAGCACCACGACCAGCGCGAGTGTGCCCAGCGCGACGGCCCGGCCCACCCAGCCGGCCACCTCGGTGCCGCGGTGCCGGTCGCGGGTGAGCGCCCACACCGCGGCGCGCAGCGCCCGGCCGCCGTCCAGCGGCAGCCCGGGCAGGCTGTTGAAGATCGCCACCACCACGTTGCTGACCGCGAGCTGGAAGGCGAGCTGGTGGCCGAGCGTGCCGGCGGGCAGGGCGAGGGTGGCGGCGACCGCGCCCGCGCCGAGCACCGCGGAGACGGCCGGCCCGGCCAGGGAGATCAGCAGCTCGACCCGGGGGCTGGGGGCGTCGCGGTCCATCTCGGTGTAGCCGCCGAGCAGTTCCAGCGTGATCCCCCGCACACCGATGCCGTACCGGCGTGCGGTCAGCGCGTGCCCCAGCTCGTGCAGCAGCACGGAGCCGAGCAGCGAGATCACGAAGCCGAGACCGACCAGGTAGCCGCCGAGCGGGCCGAGGTCGAGCTGTCGGCGGGCCAGCGCGGCGTACAGCACCGTGACCACGACGGTGAGAAGCAGCATCGAGGCGTCGACGCGCAACGGCACCCCGAGCACCCGGCCGAGGCTGAGCCCCGGCCGGCGGGGTCCTCGGCTCCGCTGCTGCACCGGCCCGATGCTACGTGAGCGCGCGGAGCGGGCCGTCGCGGTGCGCACCGCCGCACCGGAACCCGATCATGTTCCGGTGCGGCGGCCACTCCCCTGTCACACGCGTGGCCTAACCTTCCGGGCATGACGGCGGAACCGATGATCGACAGTCACGGCGACCAGACGGCGGCACCGGCGCCGGTCACCGTGCGGGCCTCGTTGTCGCCGTCGCGGGCGGCCGACTTCAAGACCTGCCCGCTGCTCTACCGGTTCCGCAGCATCGACAGGCTGCCCGAGCGGCCGACCGTCGAGCAGGCCCGGGGCACACTCGTGCACGCCGTGCTGGAGCGCCTGTTCGACCTGCCGGCCGCCGCGCGCACCCCGGAGTCGGCCGGTGACCTGGTCGCCCCGCAGTGGGACCGTCTGGTCACCGAGGAGCCGGAGCTGGCGACGCTGTTCGCCGACGGCGACCCCGTCGGGCCGCAGGAGTTCCTCCGGTCGGCGACGGCCCTGCTGGACGGCTACTTCGCGGTGGAGGACCCACGTCGGCTGGAGCCGGCCGAGCGCGAGGCGCTGATCTCCGCGGTGGTCGACGACGAGCTGCTCATCCGGGGCTACCTCGACCGGCTCGACGTCGCGCCGGACGGCGCGCTGCGGGTGGTCGACTACAAGACCGGCGGGGCGCCACGCGAGGCGTTCGAGGCGCGGGCGCTGTTCCAGCTCAAGTTCTACGCCCTGGTGCTGTGGCGCACCCGGGGCGTGGTGCCGCGGGTGCTGCGCCTGCTCTACCTCAAGGACGCCGAGGTCTGCGACTACGCGCCGGACGCCGACGAGCTGGTGCGCTTCGAGCGCACTGTGGTGGCGCTGTGGCGGGCGATCGAGCAGGCCACCGCCCGGCAGGACTTCCGTCCCCGGCCGAGCCGCCTGTGCGACTGGTGCAACCACCAGGCGCTGTGCCCGAGCTACGGCGGCACGCCGCCGCCGTTCCCGGTGGCCACCGCCGTGCCCGACCCGCTCGTGGACGCCCGCTCCCGCCCGGTGGCGCCCGGCGCCGACGAGTGAGCGCCGCCGCGCCGGACGAGGAGGGGGACGCATGACCGAGGGCGCCCTGTCCCGGCCGGTGCGGGTGCTGCTCGCCGACGACCAGCCGCTGCTGCGTACCGGCTTCCGGATGGTGCTCGGCGCGGAGGACGACCTCGACGTGGTGGGTGAGGCCGGCGACGGCGCGGAGGCGGTGGAGCTGTCCCGGCGGCTGCTGCCCGACGTGGTGCTGATGGACGTCCGGATGCCCCGCCTGGACGGGGTGGCCGCCACCCGGGCGATCGTGTCGGCCCGCCTGCCGGTGCGGGTGCTCGTGCTCACCACGTTCGAGCAGGACGACCACGTCGTCGGGGCACTGCGGGCCGGGGCGACCGGCTTCCTGACCAAGGACGTGCCGGCCGGGGACCTGGTCGCCGCGATCCGCACGGTGGCCGCCGGTGGCGCGGTGATCTCCCCGCGCGTCCTGCGCCGGCTGCTGGACCGCTTCGCCCGGGTGCTGCCGGACCCGGCCGCCGCGCCGGCGCGGGCGCTGGCGCCGCTGACCGACCGGGAGCGCGAGGTGCTCACCCACATGGCGCGCGGGCTGTCGAACGCGGAGATCGCCCGGGTGCTGTCGGTCAGTGAGACCACTGTGAAAACCCATGTCGGGCACGTGCTGACGAAGCTACGGTTGCGCGACCGGGTCCAGGCGGTCGTGCTCGCGTACGAGACGGGCCTGGTCCGTCCCGGCGGGTGAGGTGGCGCGGGTCACCTACCGTGACCAGCGGCGGGGCCGATGTGTTGACCATCACGCCAGGTCAGGTCCTAACGTCGGCGACACCCGCCGGTCAGGGGTCACCCTGAGCCCGGATGGGGGGCGACCCTCACCGAAGTTCGGCGCGGATTCCACCCCAGGTCGGAGGGTTTTCGGCAGTGCGCCCCCGAGGATGGATTCCGCCGCACCGACCAGCGGGGGCGGTGCGGCATGAGAACGACATACGGAAGAGGTAGATGACGTGACCGCGACGGTAGGCCGAGAGCAGGCCGCGGCCCGGGCGAACGATGTGTGGAAGGTGTACGGCAGCGGCGAGGCGCAGGTCGCCGCGCTGCGGGGGGTGACCGCCGAGTTCGAACGCGGCCGGTTCACCGCGATCATGGGACCGTCCGGCTCCGGCAAGTCCACACTGATGCACTGCCTCGCCGGTCTGGACACGGTGACCAAGGGCACCGTGTCCATCGGCGACACCACGGTGACCGGCCTCAACGACGCGGGCCTGACGAAGCTGCGCCGGGACAAGGTGGGCTTCATCTTCCAGCAGTTCAACCTGCTGCCCACGCTCACCGCGCAGGAGAACATCCTGCTGCCGCTGTCGATCGCCGGGCGCAAGCCGGACCCGGCCTGGTACGACACGGTGATCGACACGGTCGGCCTGCGGGAGCGGCTCGGGCACCGCCCGGCGCAGCTCTCCGGCGGCCAGCAGCAGCGCGTCGCCTGCGCCCGGGCGCTCGTCGCCCGCCCCGAGGTGATCTTCGCGGACGAGCCGACCGGCAACCTGGACTCCCGCTCCGGCGCCGAGGTGCTGAAGTTCCTGCGCAACTCGGTCCGCGAGCACGGCCAGACCATCGTCATGGTCACGCACGACCCGACCGCCGCCGCGTACGCCGACCGGGTGGTCTTCCTCGCCGACGGGCAGATCGTCTCGGAGCTGATCGAGCCGACCGCCGAGACGGTGCTGGACACGATGAAGAAGCTGGACGCCCCGGTCGAGGTGGGCAACTGATGCTGCGGGCGACACTCAAGAGCCTGCTGGCGCGCAAGCTGCGCCTGCTGCTGTCCGGGCTGGCGGTGGTGCTCGGCGTCATGTTCGTCTCCGGCGCGTTCGTGCTCACCGACACGCTCGGGCGGTCCTTCGACGCGGTCTTCGCCGACGCCTACGCCGAGGTAGACGTCAGCGTCGAGGCGAAACCGAAGATCGACGTCTCCACCGCGGAGGGCATGCCGCTGAGCACCCCGATGCCGGCGTCGGTGCTCGACCGGATCAAGGCGGTGCCCGGCGTCGCCGACGCCGAGGGCGTGGTCGCCGCCGACGGCGCCCGCATGATCGGCAGCAACGGCAAGGTGGTCACCTCGTTCGGCCCGCCGCAGCTGGGCCAGAACTGGCTCGGCGAGAGCGACCTGGTGGAGATCCGCGAGGGCCGCGCGCCGCAGGCCGACGACGAGATCGTGATCAACACCGCGCTGGCCGAGGCGGGCAAGGTCAAGGTCGGCGACCGGGTCGGCGTGCTGACGCTGGCCCCGAAGAAGGAGTTCACGCTCGTCGGCGTGTTCGGCTACAGCGGCGGCCGGGACTCGATCGGTGGCGCCAACGAGGTCTACTTCACCACCCCGGTTGCGCAGCAGTTGATGCTGGGCAAGCCGGACGTGTTCAGCAACGTCAGCGTCCAGGCCGCCGACGGCACCACGCCGGCCGCGCTGCGCGACGAGCTGGCCCGCACCCTGGGCGCCGACTACCAGGTCAAGACCGGCGAGCAACTTGCCGCCGACGCCTCGGCCGGCCTCAAGGAGGGGCTGTCGTTCTTCAACAAGATCCTCCTCGGGTTCGCCGCGGTGGCGCTGCTGGTCGGCACGTTCCTGATCCTCAACACGTTCTCGATCATCGTGGCCCAGCGCACCCGTGAGCTGGCCCTGATGCGGGCCATCGGGGCCAGCGGCAAGCAGGTCATCGGCTCGGTGGTGCTGGAGGCCCTCGCGGTCGGCCTGATCGCCTCGGTGCTGGGGCTCGCCGCCGGCATCGGCGTGGGCGCGCTGCTGGCGTACCTGTTCGGTCAGCTCGCCGGAGGTCTGACCCTGGCCGGCCTGGGTGTGCCGCCCTCGGCGGTGATCGGCGCGTTCGCGGTCGGCATGCTGATCACGGTGATCGCCGCGCTGCTGCCGGCGGTACGCGCCTCGCGCATCCCGCCGATCGCCGCGATGCAGGACGTCGCCACGCCGGACCGGCCGCTCACCAAGGTCACCGTCGGCGGCGCGGTGGTCACCGGCATCGGCGCGGTGCTGCTGTTCCTCGGCCTCGGCGGGCACGCCGGCGACAGCACCCTGGCGACCATCCTCGGCGGCGTGCTGTTCGCGTTCATCGGGGTGGCGCTGCTGACGCCGATCATCAGCCGGCCGGTGGTCGCGCTGCTCGGCGCGATGTTCTCCTGGTCGGTGCCGGGCAAGCTGGGCCGGCTCAACTCGGGGCGCAACCCGCGCCGTACCGCGATCACCGCCGCCGCGCTGATGGTGGGCATCGCCCTGGTCACCGGCGTGACGGTGATCCTGGACTCGGCAAAGGGCAGCATCGGCGCCCTCGCGGAGGACACCATCAAGGCGGAGCTGGTGATCTCCGGCGCGTCGTCCGGGCCGCGTCCGGCGAGCTTCGACCCGGCGGTGCTGGAGAAGGCCGCCGCGATCCCGGGTGTGCGGATGGTCGACGGCGAGTACGGCGACATGGCGGTGGTCGGCGGCGAGCGGACCTGGGTGGCCGTGTCGAGCAACGTGGCCGCCCTGCAGCAGATCTTCGGGGCGAAGGCCACCGCGGGTGACATCAGCACGCTGGCGCCGGACCAGATGCTGGTCAGCTCCGACACCGCGAAGGCACGCAACCTCACCGTCGGTTCGACGGTGCCGGTGCAGCTGTCCCGCGGCGACGCCCGCACCTACACGGTCAGCGGCATCTACGAGAGTTCGCAGCTGACCAACCCGGTGACGCTGCCGCCGCAGGCCGCCGCGGACTTCTCCATCCCGCAGCCGATCCAGGGCTTCCTGCAACTCGCCCCCGGCACGTCGGTGGACGCGGTGCAGCCGCAGATCGAGCGGCTGCTGGCGGACAGCCCCGAGGTGTCGGTGGCCGACCGGGCCGGGTTCATCGAGCAGCAGACCGGTCAGCTGGACTCCCTGCTCCAGATGATCCAGATCCTGCTGGCGCTGGCCATCGTGATCGCGGTGCTGGGCATCATCAACACGCTCGCGCTGTCGGTGCTGGAACGGACCCGGGAGCTGGGCCTCCTGCGGGCCATCGGCCTGCGCCGCGCCCAGACCATGCGCATGATCACGGTCGAGGCGGTGGTGATCTCCATCTTCGGCGCGCTGCTCGGCGTGGTGGTCGGCACCGGTCTCGGCGCGGCGGTGGTCGAGGCGCTCAAGGACGAGGGCATCACCGACCTGGTCCTGCCCTGGGGTCAGATGGTGACGTTCCTGATCCTGGCCGCGATCATCGGCGTGGTCGCGGCGGTGCTGCCGGCGATCCGCGCCGCGCGGATCAACGTCCTGGGCGCCATCGCCCACGACTGACGTGAAAGGAAGGGCCCCTTCTTAACGCCTCGTGCATAAGAAGGGGCCCTTCCTAACGGCTCAGCAGGGCCGCGAGCAGCTCCAGGTCCGCCCCGAGCAGGCTCTCCACCTGGTGTACGCCGTCGGCGGGCGCCAGCGGCACCTCGGCCGGTACGGCCAGCACCGCCGCGCCGGCGGCGAGCGCGCTCGCCACACCGGTCGGTGAGTCCTCGATCGCCACGCACCGCTCGACCGGCACGCCCAGCAGACGCGCGGCGGTCAGGTACGGCTCCGGGTGCGGCTTGGCCGCGCCGACCTCGTCGCCGCAGACCACCGCGTCGAAGCTGTCCCGGCCCAGCGTGTCCAGGGCCACCTCGACCAGGGACCGGCCGCTGGAGGTGACCAGCGCGGTGGGGATGCCGGCGTCGCGTACCGCCCGCAGCAGGGCCAGCGCGCCCGGACGCCAGCGCAGCCCGGTGCGGAACAGCTCCAGGATCCGGGCGCTGATCCAGTCGGCGCTTTCCCGCACGTCCCGCTCCGGCTGGCCAAGGTCGTCGTGCACGATCCGCATCGCGTCGGCCATCCCGGTGCCGACGATCGCGCGGCGGGCGTCGTCGGACAGGACACCGCCGTACACGGCGGCCAACTCCTGCAAGGCGACGTCCCACAGTTTCTCGCTGTCGACCAGGGTGCCGTCCATGTCGAAGAGCACGGCGGCGGGGTGCTTGCTGCTCAGCGGGGGCCTCCTTCGGTACGCGTACCCCGCCGATCCTGCCAGCCGCGTCCGGCGTGCCCGTCACCGTCCCCGATCTCCGGTGATCCGGGCGTCACCCGAGGCCGCAGGCGCCCAGCGACTTCTCGTACCCCCGGAAGAACGACTCGCTGCGCTGCTCGGCGGTGCCGTGCGAGCCCTCGGCGAACCAGGGCTGGTCGGGGTCGTCGCCGACCGCCAGCAGCCCTTCCTTGAATTCCTCCAGGTCACCGTCCTCCAGCTCCAGCGCCCCGGAGCGCACGCTGTCCCCGAGGTACGCCCCGGCCATGCAGTCGGCCTGCAGCTCCTGCTGGATGGTGAAGTTGTAGCGGATGCCCAGCCGCACCTGCATGCCGTGGGCGTACTCGTGGCCGAGCAGGTAGAACAGGAACGCGTCGCCGATCTGCCGGAACGCCGCCACCGACCAGTTCACGTCGTAGGCGATGAAGTCGCCCGCCGAGCAGTAGACCGCGTTGTTGCGCGGCAGCCCCTGCCCGGCACAGGCCACCTCGCCCTCCCGGGTGTAGGGCACCACCCGCCGGATCGGGGTGAACCGCTCGCCGGAGGCGCGGAACTGTTCCGCCCAGTAGCGCTCGGCCAGCCGGACGGCGTCCTGGATGTCCTGCTTGAACTCGGCCACGCTCGTGGTGCCGTCCGCCCGGGTGGTCTGCGACTCGGGCTGCGCGCCGCGCGGGGGCGCGGGCTGCCGCGGCTCCCCCTCGTCGAAGCCGCCGGCCATGCAGCCGGCCGCCACCAGCGCGGCCACCACCAGTCCGGCGATCGGCCCGCGCCTCTGACGTCGCGCCCTGTCCCCCACCATGACCTCCCGGCTGTCGCACCCGTGTTCCCCAGCAGTACCCCCGGCAGCCGCCGGTGATGCTCACCGGCTCTCACGCACCACCGCCGGGAAACGTTCACCGGGCCGGTGACGGTACGGTTGGCGCCGTGGGCCGGCCGTACGCGGGAATCGTCTACTGGCGACGCAGCCTCTGGAACGGCACGCGTTGCGTACCGGTGCTGCTGACGCTCGACGAGGGTCGGCTGCGCGCCCGCGACCGGCGCGACGCGGAGGTGTTCGCCGCCCCCGCCGAGCGGGCCGAGGCCCGGGGAACGATCTTCGGCACGATGCTGCTCACCGTCGGTGGCAGCCGGTACGCCCTGGTCGCCGCGGGCGCCACCGTCTCACCCGCACCGAGCGCCGGACAGCTGCGGCAGCTGGACGAGTACGCGGTCCGCGCCGAGCCGGTCCCCGACCTCGCGTCCTGGTGGGAGGTGCTGGCGCGGGCCGGTGTGGCGGTGCGCTGACCGGACGGCGGTCAGTCCAGGCCGCGCATGATGTGCGGCTCGCCGTCGTCGTCGCCGAAGCAGCGGTGCAGCACCTGGGCACGGGCCCACAGGTCCAGGCTGCTCGGCGGCCCGGCCGGCGCGGCACCGGCGGGCGTGCTCAGCACGGGCGCCGGTTCCGGCGGGACCTGCGACGTCACCTCGTCGGTCATGTCCGCCCCTTTCGTCGTACCCATGCTCGCCCTCGGGCGTTTCCGCCACGTCAACGGGACGGCTCGGGCGTGGACGCGGCGCCTGGCCCGGCGTCGGCCCGTACTTTCGTGACGGTAGCCCTCCGGGCCGGCGAGCACAGCCGTATTCCAGACGTCGCCGCAGGCCGAGGCCGGGAAAGGGGTGGACCGGCACTTGCATCCGGTACCCCGGTACGGGCTTACCGTCGAGGCATGACCGATGACTCCTGGGTGCCCGACGCCTGCACCCTGCCCACCGACGACCGGCCGCTGCGGCTGGCCGAGTTCGACGGGCTGTTCCACGACGCGCTGCGCGGCGTCGACCGGCTCTCCGCCGGGCATCTGCGACTGCGCCTCGACGGCCGCGCCGAACCGGTCGCCCGCGATCTGATCGCCCGCGAGTCGGACTGCTGCTCCTTCTTCACGTTCGACCTCGCCCGCCCGGACACAGACGCGCTGACGCTCGACATCCGGGTCCCGGCGGGCCGTGTCGCCGTACTCGATGCCCTGGCCCGGCGGGCCACGGCCGCGCGGGGCCGGTGATGGGCGAGCCGGAGCTGCGCAGCGGCCGGCTCGCCGACGCGGCCGGGGTGAACGTGCAGACGCTGCGCTACTACGAACGGCGCGGGCTGCTCCCCGCGCCCCGGCGGTCGCCGGGCGGGCATCGCCTCTACCCGGCCGAGACGGTCACCCTGCTGCGGGTGGTGAAGGCCGCGCAACGTCTCGGCTTCACGCTCGCCGAGGTCACCGACCTACTCGCGGCCGGACGGCGCGACACCGGCCTGCGGGCCCGGGCCCGGGACAAGCTCGACGAGGTGGAGCGGCGGCTGGCGGACCTCGCCGTCGTCCGCGACACGCTCCGGGCCGCCGTCTCGGCCGGCTGCGACGACCTGGTCACCTGCGCCGGAAGCCCGCACTGCCCCCTGCCCTTCACCGGTCGCGACCACGGCCCCGCTACGGTCTGACGCATGACGGTCGCTCGTTCCATCCTGCTGTTCCTGCTGGCCGCGCTCGCCGAAATCGGCGGCGCCTGGCTGGTGTGGCAGGGCTGGCGGGAGAACCGCGGGCTGCTCTGGATCGCCGCCGGGGTGGTCGCGCTCGGCGCCTACGGGTTCGTGGCCACGTTCCAGCCGGACCCGAACTTCGGTCGCATCCTCGCCGCCTACGGCGGCGTGTTCGTCGCCGGGTCGCTCGCCTGGGGCATGCTGGTCGACAAGTTCCGGCCCGACCGCTACGACCTCGTCGGCGCGGCCATCTGCCTGGTCGGCGTCGCCGTCATCATGTACGCCCCACGCACGGGCTGACGTACCGACGCCTTCAGGCGTATCTCGATCGAGAACCGCATGGGCGAATCGTAGTACCGCCTGTCACCTCCGCCGGAGCGCCCGCCGGCCGACCGCTATTCGGCAGTGGCTGCGGAACGCCGGCCGGCCACCTTGGCGCCGCCGAACGCGACGAGCCAGGGCATCACCAGGAAGCCGCCGCAACCGATCACGATCAGCCACAGAGTCTCACCCGGTTCTCCCTGGTGCTCCGGTCCGGGCCACGTGAAGGCACTGCCGAGCAGCGACAACGCGTAGAACAGGACGATCACGATCGCGGCAGCCGCGCTGATCCGGCGGCTGCGTCGGCTGCCTCTGGCGCAGAACGCTCCGAGGACGAACATGACGATCGGGGCTAGGTACATACCGGATATGACGAGGATCGTGAAGTACGTCGCCCGGGGGCCGAGATCCGAGTCCGCCAACGGCGGCAGGCCGCCTCCGATCGCGCGGACGACACAGGAAAGGCCGGAGTTCGCCACTTTGGACTCCTCGCGCCGGGACGCTCACACGCCCTCGTTCCGTCAGTCTGACTGCCCCGGCCGAGCCGGCGACTGAACGGGCACCACAGCCGGACACAGATTATTGCGATCTGCGGGGTTCGATCGAAAACGTTCGGGAACTTCGATACGGACCACACGCCGGTCGCCGCCAGTCGGCGCCCGGCGCCACGTACGACCGAGAGGTGACACCCATGACGTTCCCCGCCCGGCTCGTCGGAGCCGCACTCGTCGGGACGCTCGCCGCCGGCGCGTCGGCGCTGGCCGCGGCCTCCACGGCAAGCGCGCAGGCCGAACCCTGCGTGCAGCGCATCGCCGTGGTGAACAACGCCGCCTTCGTGATGTCCTTCAGTGTCGCGGCGAGCAACGGTCTGGAGACGGCGAACACCGACAACTACCCGATCAACCAGTCGCGGACGATCGATCTCACCACCACCGCGCTGCCGGTCGGCGCCGACGTCCGGCCGGTGGTCGACGCGGTGGCCGGAGCGCAACGCACCCCGAGCAGCTTCGTGTCGTACTGCGAGAACGGGCAGACCGCGACGTACTCGGTGACCGGGACGACGTACGACTACTCGGTCACGCTGATCGGCTGATCGACGCGTCGATCCTTCGGGGCGTCCGCCATCCCGGCGGGCGCCCCGCGCTCGTACGCTACGTTGACCGAGTGCCCGTACCCCGGCTGATTCCCATCGCGCACGAGCCCGGCCACCGCGCGGACACCATCGGCCGCTACGACGACGGGCTGTTCCTCGCCTCGGCGTGGGACCACCACGCGTACGTGCACCTGTTCGACCACGACGGGACGTACCGGCGGTCGAGGATCACCCGGGTCCAGGATCGAGGCGCGCTGGCCGCGGCGCTCGGCGAACTGCTCGCGAGCCTGCCCGGCACGTCGTACGGCGACATCGCCGTACGACCGTTCCAGACCCGTCGGGACGGCGTCGTCTTCGGCCTGGTCGACGAGTCCGGCGACCGGGCGGGCGACGGCCGCCACGTCGACTGGGTCGAGCTGTATCCGGATCGCCTCGGATTCCACGAGCCGTGGGACGGGCTCTACGACACGTGACGGCCGGCGTTGTGGTCCGCACAGGTCGGAGCTCCGCCGACCGCTCGTCGACGGAGCCCGACCCGTTCGTACCGGTCAGGGTGCGAGGGAGAAGTCCGCCACGACACCCTTGTGGTCGGAGTTGGTGTCCCCGACGATGCGGTAGTCGGTCATCCACATGACCTGGGAGCTCTCGATCCGCTTCCAGAAGTAGATGTAGTCGATGTGCCGGTTCTTGTGCGTGCCGGTCCCCTTCTCGCCGTAGAGGTTGTAGACGGAGCGGAGGTTCGGCAGCTCGTTGGCCTCGAAGACCTTCCACGGGAACTTCTCGTACCCGCGGGCCTTGTCGGCGCTGAAGTCGACGTTGAGGTCGCCGCTGACGATGACCTGCCCCTCGGCCTTCTTCTCGCGGGCCAGCTCCTTGACCTCCGCGAACTGCTGCTCCGCGCACCGGGTACGCGGAAGGTCTTCCGGCCAGCCGTTGTTGTCGATACCGGCGACGGCGTGGAAGTTGATGTGGAACACGAACCGCCCGGTCGCCTTGTGCCGGTACTTGACCCAGTTGTTGTAGCGCGGCGGCGGTGGCTCGTCGGGGTTGGTGTCGCACACGAACTTCGACCCCTTGTCGACCACTTCGAACATGCTCTTCTTCGCCAGCAGGGCTTCACCGGCCGCGTGCACCGAAGTAGTCGGGGCGTAGAACGTCCAGCCGTTGTTTGCGGCCCAGTCCACCAGGAAGGCCCTGCGGGGACCCACCTCGTTGAGCGCGACCATGTCGGCCTTCGAGGTGATCAGGTTCAGGTCGTGGAGGAACGCCGGGTGGTCGAGCTCGTTCAAGATGTTCAGGTGGCCGGCCTGGAAGGTCGACGCCGCCGCGGCGGGTGAGACCGGCAGGAGGAGCGTCGCCACCGTGAGCGTGCTGATCAGGGCGACGGCGCGGCGGACGTTTCGGTAGGTTCTTCTCATCAATGGTCCTTCCTGTTGGAGGGCACACTGGACCGGCGCCGCCACTGTGGTGGCGGTCGCAGTCCGGTGACAATCGTTAGAGCTCCACCTTGAAGTCGGCATTGGAGCCGGAGCCGGTGATGACGAGACGCCCGGTCCGGCTCTTACGCCCCGAGCCGTCGTCGGCGAGGTAGTTCCACGTCACCCACGGCTTGCCGTCGCGGGCCCGGTAGACGTCCATCGCGCCCGGCCCGCGCTTGTTCCCCGGCAACGAGTACTTGCGCATGGTGTCGGGCAGGTGCGCGGCCGGACCCGAGTAGGAGAACCAGGCCCGATTCGGTCCGGGCATCGGCGCGCACAGGCCGTCGTCGATCCGGTCGCCGCAGAAGGCGATGCCGGTCGAGTAGTAGTTCTCCCGCCAGGCGTTGCCGGAGTAGAACAGATACCAGGAACCGTTGTGGTTGAACGCACTCGGGTTCTCGATCACGGCGACGCCGCTCGTGTCGCGGTACGTGACCCAGCTCAGATTGTCGCTGCGGAAGATGACGACCGGCTCGCTGTCGCGGTCGACGGTGCCGTTCGTGTTGAACTTCAACCTCATGACGGAGAGCGCCGACTCCTGCCCTTCGGCACGCTGCCCGTCCCGCCAGGTCATCCAGATCGCACCAGCGGGACCGGCGGTGACGTCCGCGTCCAGCGCCCACCGGCTGCCCTTGTCCGGGCAGGCGATCGGCAGGTCCTCGGCGATGAACCCGCCGTACGGGTTCTGGGAGCGAGCCACCCCGATGCACTTGCGGCCGTCGTCGTTCTTGCGGGTGGCCGTGTAGAAGAGGTAGTAGCGGCCGACCCCGTCCTTGACGTGGTAGAACGCCCCCGGCGTCCAGATCCCGGCGCCGGCCTCGACCCACGCCCCGCCGCCGCTCGGCATGGCGTCGCCGGCCACGGTCGGCGAGGTGCCGACGACGTTCCCGGAGCCGGAGACGGAGTACGGCACCTTGCGCCCGCCGCTGCTGGCCCCGTACGTGATGTACTTGTTGGAGCCGTCATGCAGGGCGATGGTGTCAGCGCCGGGGAACGGGAAGTCCTGCGACTCGTCGGCCGGGTCGACGGCGGCGGCGCCGGCGGAGGGCGCGGCGGCAGCGCCGGTCGTGGCCGCGACGGCCAGTGCCAGCCCTGCCACGAGCGCGCGGATGGTGACTCGCATGAGGCTCCTCTGAATCCGGGTCAGATCCTGAGGACAGATCAAACCATGTAAATACAACGATTACCAGAGGCTCGCGGAGGCGCCCGTTCCGGGCACGGCTCGACCGACCCAGCGGCCCGGTGGCGGGCCGGCCGGGTGTCGTAAACCTGTCAGTTCAGCTCGGGCCGGATGACGGCGTCACTCGGCCCTGAGCTGTCACCGGGTAGCGGTGGTGCGTCCGCGTCGAGAACGGTGGCGGCTGGGCGGCTGTCTTGCGGTCGGGTGGTGGCAGGGTCAGCGGCGGTGTTCGATGCGGTGGCGGGCGCGGGAGCGGGCGGCGGCGGCCGGGGTCGAGCCGGTGGCGCGGGCGGTGCGCAGGATGCCGGCGAGGGTGTCGGCGATGCCCTGAACCCGGGCGGTGGCCTGGGCGGAGGTTTCCTGGTGCAGTTCGACGGCAGTGGCGTGGATGATGCCGCCTGCGCTGACGATGATGTCCGGTGCCCAGAGGATGCCGTGCTGGTGCAGCAGGTCGGCGGTGGCCGGGGTGTCGAGTTGGTTGTTGGCCGGGCCGGCGATCGCGGCGCACCGCAGTGTCGGCACCGTGTGCGAGGTGAGCAGACCGCCGAGCGCGGCGGGGACGAGCACGTCCACGTCGGCGGTCAGGCAGTCCTGCGGGCTGGTCCAGGCGGCACCCGCGGCGTCGGCGAGCGTTCGTCTACCCTCGTCGATGTCGGCGGCCACCAGGGTCGCGCCGGCTTCGGCGAGCATGCGCAGTACGTGGCCGCCGACACGGCCGAGGCCGAGAACGGCGAAGCTGCGCGCGGACAGATCGGCTGACCCGAATCGCTCGGCGCACAGGGCATGCAGCGCGGCGAGGACGCCGACGGCGGTGTGTCCGGAGGAGTCGCCGCTGCCGCCGGCGTGCACCGGTCGGCAGAACGCATACGGGGTCCGCTCGGCGATCGTGACCATGTCGTCCGGTCCGGTTCCCACGTCCGGCCCGGTGGCATAGGCGCCGTCCAGGCCGGCGATCACGTCGCCCGCGTCATGCAGCACCGCCCGACGGGCGGCCGCGTCGAGTGTCCTGCCCGGGGGCAGGGCGACGACGGTCTTGCCGCCGCCGTTGGGCAGCCCGGCCAGCGCGCATTTGTCCGACATCGCGGCCGACAGCCGCAGCGCGTCGGTGAGCCCGTCACGCCAGTGCGGGTACTGCGCGACCCGGCAGCCGCCGATGGCCTGACCGAGCGCGGTGGAGTGCACCGCGACGACGATCGGCAGGCCGGACCGTACGCCCCGCCTGATGACGACGTGTTCGTGCATGGGCTCGGTGTCGAGGTGGGTCGCGACCATGATGGCTCCTGTCGTGCGCACGCCGGAACGGGATCGACAGTAGGCAGGTGGTTGGCGCCGACCAGCTCAAAGCGAACATCGTTCGGAGAAGATGACAGGATCCCGGTCGTGGACGAACTTGATTCGGCGATCATCGAGCACCTGCAGACACACGCGCGGCAGACCAACCGCGAACTGGCCCGCGCGGTCGGCATCGCGCCGTCCACCTGCCTGGAACGCGTGCGCGCACTGCGGGAACGCGGCGTGATCACCGGCTATCACGCCGAGATCAGCCTGGCCGCCCTCAACCGCGGCGTACAAGCATTGCTGCACGTGCAGGTCCGGCCCCTGAGCCGAACCGTCATCGACGGCTTCAAGAAATATGCGATGGAGCTGCCCGAGGTGTTGTCGGTGTACGTCGTGGCCGGCGGCGACGACTTCCTCGTCCACGTCGCCGTCCCCAGCGTCGACAGCCTGCACTCCTTCCTTATGGACAAGTTCAGCGGACGCCGCGAGATCGTCGGGTTCCGCAGCTCCGTCATCTACCAACACGCCCGAAAACAGGTCATCGAACCACTCGACCCGTAACGCGCGGCCCCAGGAGCGGGACAGCAGTGCGGCCCGCTGGCGTCCGCAGCCAGGTGAAGAAACATGACGCAAGGTGTCAGGTTTTGGGTGGAGCATGGGTGCATCGGTCGGCGCCGGTGAGAGGCGCCGACCACAGCGCAGACAGATGCGGAGAGACAAGGACCACCATGCGCGAAACCCCACAAGATCTCGAAGAGCTTCAAGCCCTCCTTGACGCCTCCCTCGCCGGCTCCACCTCCCACCTCCGCTCGATCATCAACACCGCGAGCACGCTGGACGCGGAGCAGCTCACCCAGGTCCTCACCGGCATGTGCACACTCGCTCTGTCCAGCGTGACGGCGAAGGGTGAGCCGCGGATCAGCGGTGTCGACGGGCACTTCCTGCGAGGCAAGTGGTACTTCGGCACGGCGCCCGACGCCGCCAAGGCGCGCCACCTCGCGACGCGGCCCGCCGTCAGCGCCGCGCACATGCGCGGTGAGGACCTCGGCGTCTTCACGCACGGCACGGTGGAGATCCTCAACCCCCGCAACGGCGACCAGGCCACGGACTGGCCGGACGTGCTCGCGTACTTGAAGGACTTCTACGGCGACGACCTCTTCGACTGGGACAACGAGGTGGTCTACTACCGGCTGCATCCGCACTGGATGACCGTCTATGCCCCGGACGTCGCAAAGCTCACCGTGGCGTCCCAGCCCTGATCCACGGCACGGGCCGACCGATGCGGCGGCCTGTTCGCTTCGGACAGGTCGACAGCATCCGGCGTCACTTGGCGTTGAACTGTCGCCGGGTGCCGGGCCAACCGGGCAAAGGGCACCCATCACCCGTGTGAGCTGCGCGAACATCAAGCATTGACCAGCATCGTTAGGCACCGCTGGTCGACGTTCCACGGCCTGGCGACGGCCTGACGCTGACCGCTGGTCTTCTTCATCCACGATGTCACACCCATCCGCAAGAATGGATGAAACCAACGACCAGAAGGGGCGCCATGGCATCGACCAAGCGGCAACGTCAGCGGGAGCGGAGAGCCCTCGGACTTCCCGGGCAAGCCATCGGGCCGGCTGCGGTCAACGCACCGCCAGAACGAACCAGGCGGCCGTGCGAAAGGTGCGGCGAAGGTTGCCGCACGGACAAGCCCGTCTACGGGTGGGTCTGCGCCAACTGCGTCTACGAGCTTGATCAGCACGTCACGATTCGCATGGGCCTGGCCGGAGGGACCGTCCAGAGCATCTACGAGGTCGCCAAGCGACGGGGTGAACTTCCGCCACCTGGCCCACGCGGTCCGGGCATCAACGTGCGCAAGCCCGCACTGCCGTTGAGACACACGGTTTAGGAAGGCGATTGCAGTTGCCGGACGTTCGGGCCTTCCGGCAGGGCAGCCACTCGATTCCTGTCCGGCCTGGTAGTTGATCATTCTGTGCATGTTCCCGATCTTGACGTCTAGAGCGTACTGACCGATCCAGACGACGTGTCCGCCTGTCGACTTGGACGCAGGAGTTCCGGCCGATCTGGCGCCTCCCGGCCAAACACGCCTAGGGTTGCGTTCAGGCATCATGATCGATGGCGTGAAGGTTGAAACCGTCGTCCAGCTCGGCTCGATTGCAGTTGCTGCACTTGGCCTCGTGACAACCATGCTTGCGCCGATCTTGTCGGGCAGGCTCGCTCATCGTCAAGCGCAGGCGACGGACTTACGGGCTCTCCGCATGGCTCTCTTCCTCGACATTGGCGAGTATGCAGAGGAGGCGTGGAGGAGGCTCAAGGCGCTTACCGCCTCGAACGAGGAGCATGACCGGAGTGGGCTCACCGACCTGGTACATCCACTTCGCCTCACCGCGCGGATCAGCTTGCTAGCACCCAGAGATGTACGGGATGCATGGCGTGACTTCCTAGAGGCAGAAGACCGGCTTCGCTGGGAGTGGTACGAAAACCCTGACGTTGACCCAGAAGGAACGATTTACGTCGACCCAGCAGACCCGGTGGCGCTTCGGACAGCAGAGGCTCTCCGGGGCCTTCAACAGTCACTGCGAGCCGCAGTGATCAATCCTGATAGGAGGGACTAGTAGACATAGCCCGGAAGAGGAATGCCTCTTGCTCAGTCGGCGCTTGACGGCCCGGTGGCGGACCAGGCGGCCCAGGCCCAGCCAAGCCGACCCCTCGGTTGTGAGTTGTGGGCGCTCTGTGCCGTCGAGTACGCGTCCGTCTGCCACCTCGGCGGTTGATCCGTCGCCGACTCTGCGCATCCGGTGACGTGTCGCCCCATAGCTGTCGGCGCTGCTGTCAGCTGCCCACCGGCGTTCATAGCCGGGCCCCTCCCCCGCGCAGCAACGGCTTGCGCCTTAGCCCGGTGTTCATCGAGGGCCGTTTGCGTGTGCGCCATACCATGCCGTCATGATTGAGCGCATCGCGGTCGTCAGCTCCACAGCGATCTCAATGATCGCACTCGCTGGCGTAGCTCTTTCTCTCCTGATGCAGCGAAAGCAAACGCGGATTAGCCAGGTGCAGGCCTCACGCACAATGCGCCTTGAACTTGTTAAGCCGGCGCTGGACGACCCAGAACTCTTGGCCGCGTGGGGCTATCGGGAAGAAACCCCTGCGGCCGAGGCTCGCCTACGTGCATATACGAACCTGGTATTCGCGTACCTACTCACAGCCTTCGACCTTGGCACCATCACCGAGCCAGAGCTTCGATCGGAAATGAGGCGCAAGTTCGAGAGCGGCAAAATCCGCGACTTTTGGAAGAACTCACGCCAGGCGTACCTAGAGCCGTCCTTTCAGTCCCGAGAGCGCTTGTTTGCTCGAATAGTAGACGACGCGTATAGAGCCGCACTTTCGGAACAGGTAGTCCGAGCTGGCACAGAGGGTGCTGATAACGAAGCGAACAACGCTCTTCGCAACCCCGGCGAGGGTCGATGACTGCAAAGCCTTCGGCGCATCTCCGTACGCTTGCCACGCCCGACAACTTCTTGACCCCAAGCAACGATCAAGACTCGCCACATGCCCTAACCTAAGCCCTGGGCTGGCATCCGCGTCCTTCATCGTCCAGGTGTACACGCCGTGATCGTCACCTATCTAGTCACTCGGCCTGGTTACCGCTCGTGCGCAGGCTGGGGCGCGTCTGCCGGACGAGGGCTCAGTACATGCTGCAGAACCTCGGGACTCGCTGCCAGGATGGCGACCTGTTCGCACGCCAAGCCAGAACGGGTGCCCCGGATTGAGATGGCCTCGATTGCGGCGCCCGAGTCGATCAGCTTCGCAAGAGTTCGCGCCTTTTGCTTGTTGACGTACGCGGCCATGTGCTTTCCCGTGGCGTCGTACACCGCCACCGCGTTTCGATCGTAGGGGTTTTCCGGCTCCCGAACGAGCCGCACCATTTCGCCGGGATGGAAGTTGCCAGCCCGGCAATCGGCCTGGTGGTGAGCTTCGCCGCGAAGCTGGGAAACGTAGATGCCTGCACGGGACAGTCTGCGATCCGTCGGTCCGACGAGAAGGCCGGTACTGTCCTCGCAGAGCCTCAAGACGTGCTCGCCGCCCGTGTCCCGGTACGGAATCAGGCGCAGCGTCGGTAGACCGTTCGCGCCGATGAACCGATCAGAGTTGCCGTCCTGAGGTGCATACCAACTATCCGGCGGGCCGTCGCGCTCTCCCGCCTGGCTCGGTACGGCATAGACCGGCGCAGGGGGGTGCGGAAGTCTCTGGCTCCCCTCGTTCGGCCCCGCGGTCTTCCGAAACAGCTTGTCCATGAAACCCATCGGCACACACTGTCAGTCGATGCCCCCGCCCTCCACCCATAGCTCCTGCCGTGTCGGATAGCCGACGGTCACGCGTCGGGCACGGTGACCGCTTCGGTGTGAAGGAATGATCGGCCGTCGATGAGCTGGGCGGCTAGCTGGCCCGAGCTGCCGGAACAGCCACCAACGTCCAGGGCGTCCCGCGCTGGCCGTCTCGGTCGTCACCCAGTTGGTCACCCAGCTCGGATGTCAGACGTTGAAGCGGAACCTAGACGTGCTCGTTCGTGACCTGCGGCGACCTGGTCGGCACGCTGGTCGCGCCCCGTCGTGGCTTGCCGCCGCTG
>NZ_JBEZMS010000008.1:0-201123 GCF_040652815.1 Micromonospora sp. NPDC048169 | reverse complement strand
CCGGAGTCGGAGCGCTAGCGGAGCGACGGACGCGCGCCCAGGCGGCGGCGCGTGCGGCCCGTTGCGGGCCGCCTTGAAGACGTACAGAAACTTTGCACACATCGCCGGCAGCCGGCCGGCCCGGTCGCCAAGCCGTCACGGGATGGCGCGGATCTCACGGGCTCCGTAACCTGACCGCATGGCCGCCCTCGTCGATGTCGCCCGGGAAATCGCTCGGCTCAAGCTGGAGAGTCCGCTGCCGCGTCGGTGGAACCACGTCCAGGCGGTCGCCGCCAAAGCGCGAACCGTCAGTGAGGCGGTGCCGGTCGAAGACCGTGACGTCCTCGTAGCGTCCGCGTGGCTGCATGACATCGGCTACAACCCCGACCTTGTCGACACGGGCTTTCACGCACTCGACGGTGGCCGGTGGCTGCGGCGTGAACACTTCGACGGGAGGATTGCCGCCCTGGTGGCGCACCACTCGTGCGCCTGGCTTGAGGCTGAGGAGCGTGGACTCCGTGAAGTCCTGGCGGCTGAGTTCCCGCGAGAGGAAACGGCGGTCACCGACGCGCTGTGCTTCTCCGACATGACCACCGGGCCGGACGGGCAGGACTTCGAAGTGTTGGAGCGGCTGGCCGAGATTCGGTCCCGGTACGGGCCGGATCACCTGGTGACCCGATTCATCATTCGTGCTGAACCGGAGATGGTTGCTGCCGTCCAACGCACCGAGCGCCGTCTGCCCGGCCGGGTTCGTCAGCCGATGTAGGGTTCGCCGCGCTCCTCGTACCCGTGCTGGATGCGGAGCAGTGTCGACGGGTGGATGTCCAGCGTCCCGAGCTCGTTGTGTTCGATCCATCGGACGTCGCTCGACTCGTCGCTCGGGGTCGGCTCGCCGCCAACTGGTACGGCGCGGAAGCAGAGTGAGAACTGCTGCCGCACCTCGCCGTCCGAGTACTCGATCACGTGGCCGGGGTCGGAGTAGACACCGACCAGGCCGACCACCTCGACGTGGATGCCGGTTTCCTCGCGGGTCTCCCGAACGGCCGTCTGCGCGACCGACTCCCCGATCTCCTGGCCGCCGCTCGGCAGTGACCACAGCCGGTTGTCGGTGCGCTGGATGAGCAGCAGCCGGTCACGGTCGTCCCGCACGAAGACGGACACCGCCACGACGATGGTGTTGGCCTTCGGCGCGTTCGGGTCGTGGTAGTGCTCGGTCCTCGTCATGCCCCTAGGCTGCCACCTCATCAGCCTTCTGCGACCAGGAGGCCGACAGGACCCGGTCAAAGCTGTCGGAGTAGGTGCGGAACAGGTCGCCACCGTTGATCCTGCGCAGGTGCATCACGGGCGCGTGTGGTGCCGGGAACCCGAGCACGTGCATATTCACCAACATCTCGTCGTCGAAGCGGTAGATCGAGTTGTACAGGGTGGTGTCGTGGTAGAGCACCTTGATCCCGGGCACGCCAGCCAGTCGGTTGTAATACTGCTGCACCTGGCGGATCTTTGCCGCCATGACACCGGGCGTCCCTTCCTCGACGCTCTTGCGCTCGATAGCGCCGCTGGTCGGGTCGCCGAGCAGAATCGTGACCTCGACGCCGTCATTCGCCTTCTGACACAGGGTGTCGACAAGCATAGGGTCCTGCTCCACCAGGAACAGGCCAGCGTAGGCCAAGACGTCGATCCGCTTCTGTGCGCGTTCGATCAGCCGGCGCCAGAGGTCGTACGGCACGGATGAGCGCCGAGAGTAGAGCTGGATCATCTCGCTCTGCCCGATCCGTGACGCGGCTTCTGAGGTCACCGCGTTCGGCCACAGGTAAGACTCATCCTCGCGGACGAGAGCGGCGATTGCGTGCCGATGGCGTGGGTAAGGCGTCCGGTCCTGCGTGATCCACCGCTCCACCGTCTTCGGATCGACCCCGATCTTCTCGGCGATCACTGTGGGCGTCATGCCGTTGCGGAGGATGGCGTCACGGAGGCGGTTGTTCGACATCTGACCCTCCAAGCGGGACAACTAGGACGCATTCAAGATAGCAAAGACGTCCCTAGTCGTCCACGTTGTCGGGTGGCCCGTCCTGCCATTTCCGGGAGTGTTGTCGGCAGAGGCCAAGAGCAAATGTCCACCGGGGACGCGCTCACTTTATGGCCCGACGACACAGGAGGTCTGTTGTGAAGCTGTACGTGGACACCACGAGCAAGCAGGTGACGGCGTCGAAGGACCCGGAGCCGAAGAACGACCAGAACGGCAACCAGAAGTCCGAGAAGAACACGGGCCGGCTGATGTGGTCCACCCAGGTCTTCGTGCTCGACGAGACGGGCGGGGAGGTCATCACCATCACCACGGCGGGTGAGAAGCCGAACGTGAAGGTGGGCGACTTCCTGGCGGTCGAGCAGTTGGAGGCCATCCCCTGGGCGACCAACGGGCGTAACGGCGTCGCGTTCCGGGCGGTGTCCCTGAAGCCGAAGAACGGAAGTTCGGCCGGCAAGTAGGTCACTTCGCACGACGTGCTGTGTGTGCCACTGGTGTCCGTGGCCACCGCGCCAAGCGGCCTGATGGTCCGCTGAACCCATCTTCAATGACGGTTCCGGGAGTGTTCCTGACTCCTACATCTCCCGGCCCGGTCGCCACCTGGCAGTGGTGACAACCCCGAAGGAAATGGCCCGGGGTCGGTACTGACTCCTACGTCTGCCGACCCCGGTGCCGCCACTCATCCGACCCAACTGGCATTGGGAGGACTCGTCGTGTCCAAGTCTAGCCCCCGCCGCTTCGGCGGCAAGTCAACCGGAACGGTGACGGTCATCGAGGCCAAGGTTCACCGTTCCTCCGCGCGTAACGCCCGCATGGCGTTCATCCTCACCGCCGTCATCGTCGGCGTCCTGTCGGCCGTGGTGGCCGCCGCCTACTGGCACCCGATCGTGGCCCTGTTCGTCGGTGCCCTGATCGGCGTTCCGACCGGCGGCCTCGTGTGGCTGCTCGTGCGGATCTGGCCGGTGATCCGGCTGCTGTGGTGGTGGACCCCGGAAACCCTGCTGAGTGCCGGGCTGCTGACCGGCTGGGTGCAGCTGGCCAACCACACCCCGACCGTGGTGACCCTGATCGTGGTCGCCCTGGTCGTCGGCGTCCCGGCCGCCGTTCCGGTGGTTCGCCGCCAGGTCAAGGCGTGGGGATGGTGCCTGGTCGTGCGCCACCGGCTGCGCGTGTGCTTCGCGCAGTTCATCATCGCCAACCAGTCCGGCTCGCTGCCGCTGATCCTGTGGGCTCGTCCCACGCCGGTCGGAGAGCGGGTCTGGGTGTACCTGCGCCCGGGCCTGTCGGCCAAGGACCTGGAATCGCGGCTCGACAAGATCGCCGTGACCTGCCACGCCTCCACCGTGCTCATCGAGCGGGCCGGGGAGAGCAACGCCGCCTACCTGCGGTTCGACATCAAGCGTCGCGAGGTGCTCAACGCCCGCGTCAGCTCTCCGCTGGTCGACGCCATCGACCGCAACGCGCCCGTGTCGGCGTCGCCGCTGACGGTGCCCACCGCCCTGGACCTGCCGGACGTCGACGCTCCGACGATCACCCTCCCGACCCAGGGCAAGCCGGCGCGCAAGCCCGCCACGACCGCCAACGGCAGCAAGCCCGCGGCTTCCTCCGCGTCATCCCTGCCGGACGACGACACCTCCGACTGGATCTGACACCCAACCCACCTCGGACGCGGGGAGCCATTACCGGCTCGCTCGTGTGGCTTCCCGCGCCCACAACGCCCCAGGAGGGCATCTCATGACCACCACAACCCCCGCTCCCGCTGCTGCGGTGCCGGTGGGTGCTGGCCTGTCGATGTTCGACCCGGTGTTCATCGGGATCGACGAGTTCGGCCAGCCCGTCTACCTCGACGTCGTCTACCACAACCTCCTCGCCGCCGGTGAGCCCGGCGGCGGCAAGTCCGGCCTGGTCAACAACATCTGCGGCCACGGCGTCCTGTGCGACAACACCCGCCTGGTGCTGTTCGACGCCAAGCTCGTCGAACTCGGCCCCTGGCGCGACCTGGCCGACGCGTTCATCGGCCCCGACATCGACCAGGGCATCGAGGTGCTGCGCCGCCTCTTGGTCGTGGCCACCAACCGCTACACCTGGCTGCTGGCCAACCGGCGCCGCAAGCTCGCCGAAGGCGACGGCATGTCGGTCATCCTCACCGTCATCGACGAACTCGCCATGTTCTCCACCGTGCTGGGGACCAAGGCGCAGCAGGAAGAGTTCTCCACCCTGCTCCGAGGTCTCGTCTCGTTGGGCCGGGCCTGCGGTATGCCGGTGGTCGCCGCGACGCAGCGGCCGTCGTGGGACATCATCCCCGCCAGCCTGCGGGACCTGTTCGGCTACCGGGCCGCGTTCCGCTGCACCTCGCTGAACAGCTCGAACATCATCCTCGGCCAGGGCTGGGCCGAGCAGGGCTACACCGCCTCCGACATCGCCCCCACCAACCAGGGCGCGGCCTACCTCCTGGCCGAAGGCGGCGTTCCCCGCCGCATCAAGGCCGCCTACCTCACCGACACCGACATCTACAACATCGCCGACTACGCCGCCTGGACCCGCCGCCGGCAGCCCCTTCCCACCGCGATCCCCGACCTCAGCCGGGTCGACCTGAGGGAGGCGGCGTGACCACCCGGGAGCACGCCTACGCGCGTGCCAACAACCAGCGGGCCGCCCAGTTCACCGAACTGTGGATCGTCGGGCGTCCCGAGGACATCGCCGCCATGGTCCAGGTCGCCTCGGCCAGCGGCCGACTCGTCTACCTGTCCGCCCCGCGCTCGATGGGCGGCGACGACACCCGCCAACGCCGCTACCTGCGGCTGCGCACCACCTGAATCGGCCGACAGGACCGGATCGGCCTCGCAAGCACACCGGTCCTGCCGACCACCCACCAAGCCCATCTGAAAGGACGTGGCTGCCATGAAGGCTACCCAAAACCCGACCACCGGAGTCCAGGTCACACCCGCTGACCTGCTCCGGATGGCTGCCCTCTACCTGCGCCGGCACGGCTGGCACCAGGGCACCTACTACAACAACCTGTTCCCCGTCGACTTCCTCACCCCGCCGGCCTGCGCCGCCGGGGCCATCGGCATCGCCAGCGCCGGCCACAAGGTCGAGCACTTCTCCCAGCTCGATCCTGACACCCTCACCGACTACCTAGCGGCCATGGCCGCGTTCGTCGACTACCTCGACAACTTCGCGCCGGTCTTCCACATCGACGAGGACGGCTACCTCCTCGACGAGCACACCTCCCCCTACTCCTGGAACGACGACCCCGCCCGCACCGTCGAGCAGGTCATCACCGCCCTCAACGCGGCTGCCGACGAGTGGGACCGCCTCCACACCCAGGAAGGCGGGAACCGATGACCACCGTCAAGAAGCCCTTGACGCCGCGCATCCCGGCGCAGCGTCGCCGGGACGTCGTCGAGAACGACGAGTTCGCCGCGTTCGCCCGACGCATCATCCGCGCCCACGGCCGCCGCGTCGCCGCCGGCGACGTCGAAGCCCTCCGCGACCTGGTCGCCCTGTCGACCAACCTGGATGAGGCCATCGGTGAGGCCGTCATCGGCCTTCGGGCGTTCGGCTACTCCTGGTCCGAGATCGGCACCCGGCTCGGCATCTCCAAGCAAGCCGCCCAACAGCGCTGGGGCGGTGAGAAGCCGTGACCGACCTCCGCTCTCCCGAGCTGGACACGCTCACCGAGCGCACCGGCATCCGGGTCGAGTTCTACGACCCGCATGGCACCCGCTACGGGTTCCCCACCTTCCCCTACCACGCCGCCCCGACCGGGCTGGCCACCGTGCGGCAGCTGCGCGCCGCCGGCCTTCGCCCCAACGGGCAGAACCCGATTGCGCAGATCTACTGGCGGCACCGCAAGCAGCGCCGGGTCGCCTACCTCTACCGCCTGGACCTGGCCGCGCCCAAGCGCACCGCCACCCCGGCCCAACGCGACGCCATCGCCAAGGCGCTTCGTGCCCGTCGTACCTGCCGCCACTGCGGCGTGGTGCAGCCCTACTACATCCCCCGCCGCTACGGCTGCTGCCTCACCTGCCACGAAGGGAACCCGTCGTGACCTTCCACCTGACTGATCCGTGCCTGTGGTGCATCGAGGGCAGCAGCCCTGCCGGCATCCACGACATCCTCGGCCCGGTCTACAAGCCCTGCCCCGTCTGCCTCGGGACCTGCGCCCTCTGCGAGGGCGACGGGCTGTTCCCGGCCGACTTCACCTGCCTGCCCTGCTTCCGGCAGCAGCTCGCCGCCCAGGGCCTCGCGGCGATCATGTGCGCCCACTGCTCCGGCGTGGTCGACCTCATCCCCCTCGACAGCATCCCGGCACCGGAGGTGACTCCCCATGTCGAGCACTGACCCGAGCACCTTCACCCACCAGTTCGCCGCCGAGTACGCCCGCAACGCCGTACCCGCCATGCTCAAGGCGATCAGCTCCATCAAGCGCTACAACCGCTTCGTTCTGCTCGGTGCGCTGCTGACCAGCTACCTGCACCAAGCCCACTACCTCTGGACCGAAGAGGCGGGCTACTTCGCCTACCTCGTCCCGCTGATCTTCGACGCCGCGATGGTGTCGATGCTGACCGTCGTCCGCACCTCCGGCATCGCCAAGGATGCCAAGCGCGGAGCACTGGTCGTGTTCGCCTGCGCCGCGCTGCTGTCGGCAACCATCAACTTCGCCTCCCCCGGCAGCCTCGGCCTACGCCTGGTCTTCGCCCTGGTCGTCGTCCTCGTCATCGGCGTGGAACTCGTCGCCGGACGCATCCGCCCCGACTTCGCCGCCATCGAAGCCGAAGCCGCCGCCCTGCTCACCGCCGCCCGCAACCTGACGGCCACCCCCGAGCACCCCACCCAGCCCAAGCAGCCGGCCGAATCGCCGGCTGTCACGCCGGACACCACCGCACCGGCCGCCGACACCACCGCCGTCGACACCCCACCGGCCGCCGCGCCGGCTGTCATCGAGGCACCCGCGCTCACCCCGATCCCGGCCACCCGGCCGGAGGTCCCCGCGCACCTGGTGCCCACCGCCCGCTTCGCCATCCGCCAGCACGAGCAGACCAACGGCCGACCCATCACCGCCGACGAACTCGCCGCCCTGCTCACCGTCACCCCGGCGATCGCCCGGGAACTGCTGCACTCCATCAACGGCCATAGCACGGCCGTCAACGGCACCCCCGTCGCCGGTGGTGCCCGATGACCATCCACGTCGTCGACATCCAGCACTTCACTCACACCTGCCCGGCCTGGCCGGACGAGCCTCACCCCTACGACACCCGACGCACCATCGTCGACATCACCCCCGGCGGACCCTGCCGGACCCCGGTCACCATCCGCTGCGGCCAGGTGACCACCACCATCGCGTGCCACCGACACGAACCGGCCGACCGCCAGTGCGGCGCCTGCCGGCTCATCGTCACCACCCGACGCATCACCGAGGTCTTCATGGGCCACTACGGCCCCGACCACACCCGGCACCTCGACGAGGTGTCCGCCTGATGGCGTCGACGCTGGACCTCACCCCCCGCGCTTCGGCCCGGGGGGTGGGCTCGAACGCCGACACCACCGCCACCATCTACGGCTACACCGCCGCCGGCTCCGCCTTCCACCGCGCGACCCAGCCCGACTACTTCGGCTGGATCGAACACGTCCGCGCCGCCGCCGGCTGCACCCGCCCCATCCGGCTGGCCGGCAGCCTCCACACCGTCGAACCCGCCACCGGCCGAATCCTCGACTCCCGGCACACCGACGCCATGCCCGACGCCGCCATCTACAAGGCGTGCGGCAACCGCCGGTCCAGAGTCTGCCCCGCCTGCGCACAGACCTACCAGCGCGACGCCTTCCAACTCCTGCGCGCTGGCCTCGTCGGCGGCAAAGGCGTCCCGGACAGCGTCGCGTCGCACCCGGCGGTGTTCGCGACGTTCACCGCGCCATCGTTCGGCACGGTTCATTCCCGGGTGGTCAAGCGGCACACCTGCCGTAACCGCCGCCGCTGCGACTGCCGCGCCGAGCCCTGCCACGCCCGCCGCGCCGACGACCCGGCCGCCGGCCTGTGCGCCCACGGCCGGCCCGCCGTCTGCTGGGCACGCCACGAGCAGGGCGACACCGTCATCGGCCGCCCGCTCTGTCTGGACTGCTACGACCACGGCCACCAGGTCGTCTGGAACATCTTCTCCGGCAAGCTGTGGCACCGCACCAAACAAGCCGCGGAACGCTGGCTCGCTCAGCTCGCCCACCGACGCGGCGTCCCCCGCGTCGAGATCCGCACCGCCTCCGGCAAGCTCCGCACCCTGCCCCCGGTCCGCCTCTCCCCCGGCAAGGTCGCCGAACTCCAAGCCCGCGGAGCAGTGCACTTCCACGCCATCGCCCGCCTCGACGGCGTCGAACCCGACGACCTCGACGCCATCGTCCCCCCACCGGCCGACTTCACCACCGCCGACCTCGTCGACGCGCTGCGCCACGCCGCCCGGCAGGTCGCCTTCCACACCCCGGACCACCCCGACCGGCCCGAGGGCTGGCTCATCGCCTGGGGCGAACAGCTCGATTTGGAACCCATCACGACCGACGGCACGGGCGAAGTCACGGACAGCCTCGTCGCCGGCTACCTTGCCAAGTACGCCACCAAGAGCACCGAGGCCACCGGGCACACCTCCACCCGCCTGACCGCCGACAGCATCGGCGACTACGCCGACCCCCACGGCGACCACACCGCCCGCCTCATCGACGCCTGCTGGCGCATCGGCCGACCCACCGGCACCCCCGAGCCGCTATCGGAGCGGCCCCGCGAACCTCGGCCACGCCCTGGCTTCGTCCCGCGCTGGGAGTGCCCCGACTGCGGCACCCACACCCGATACGCCGCCTGCCCCGTCTGCGTCGCCGACCGTCAAGCCGCCCTTGACGCCGAACCGACGAAACCGGCCAGCGGCAGCCCTTACACCCGGCTGCGGCGGTGGGCGCACATGCTCGGCTACGGCGGCCACTTCCTCACCAAAGCCCGCCGCTACTCGGTGACCTTCCAACTCCTGCGCGACACCCGCGTGCAGTTCCGGCGCCACGAGCACCAGGACCACGAGCACCCCACCGCCGGCGGACCAACCGCCGCCCCGCTCGCCGAGGACACAACGCTCACCGTCGGCACCCTCACCTTCGCCGGCGTCGGCTGGCACACCACCGGAGACGCCCTGCTCGCCAATACAGCCGCCGCCATGGCCCGCGAGCGACGAACCACCGGCCGCGAAGAACTCGCCCACGAACTCAGCACCAATCCGGCCGCCGCTACGCCGGCTGCCGCTTGACCCCTCGACCGTAGGAGACGACATGACCACCGCCCGCCCGCCCAAGCTCTGGACTGTCGACGACGTCTCGGCATACCTGGGCGTTCCTGTCCAGACGCTCTACACCTGGCGCAAGCGCCGCACCGGACCACCGGCCGCACGCGTCGGCCGACACCTCCGCTATGACCCGGACGCCGTCCGGGACTGGTTCCTCCAGCAGACCGCCGCCTGACCGAAGGAACTAACCATGGCTCACATCGAGGACCGCTGGTACAAGACCGTCATCGTCGACGGGCGGCAGGTCCAGACGCCGAAGGCAACCCACGGCAAGGGAATGCGCTACCGGGTCCGCTACATCGGTCCCGACGGTCGGGAGCGCTCGGAGTCCTTCCCGGACAAGCGCAGGCGGGATGCCTCGGCGTTCCTGGCCCAGGTCCAGGCCGACATCCTCAAGGGTACGTATGTCGACCCGGACGCCGGTCGGGTGACGTTCCGCAAGTACGCCGACGAGTGGCTGAGCGCCGCCTCCTGCGACGAGTCGACCCGCGAACGGCTGGAGCGACAGTTCCGCCTACACGTCTACCCGGTCTTCGGCGACCGGCCCCTCTCGGCCGTCCAGCCGAACACGATCAGGGCCTGGGCCAAGCAGCTCCAAGACTCGGGCTTGGCGGCCAGCTACCGCCGCAACCTGTTCAACGACGTGTCGATGATCCTGAACGCGGCCGTCGACGATCGGAAGGTCATCAGCAACCCCTGCGCGCTCAAGACGGTCCGGGCTCCCCGGTACGTCCCGGTCAAGGTCGTCCCCTGGTCGACGGAACGCCTCACCGCCTTCCGTTCGGTGATGCGGGAGCGCTACCGGGTAGCCGTCGACCTGGGTGCCGGCTGTGGGCTCCGGCAGGGCGAGATCTTCGCCGTCAGCCCGGACGACGTCGACACCACGCGCCGGCTGCTCCACGTCGTCCGCCAGATCAAGATCGTGCGAGGAACGCTGGTGTTCGCCCCGCCCAAGGGCGGCAAACTGCGCGAGGTCCCGCTACCCGACGCGGTCGCGACACGCCTTCGTGAGCACGCCAAGCAGGTCAACCCCGTGCCGGTGACCCTGCCGTGGGGCACCCCAGACGGCGAACCTCGGACCGTCACCGTCTATCTGAGTACCGCCAACGGCGACGCGATCAGCCGGCCGTCCTTCAACGCCAACGTGTGGAAGCCGGCCATCCGGGCAGCCGGCGTCGAGGACACCCGGCAGAACGGCATGCACGTCCTGCGCCACACGTACGCCTCGGTCCTGCTCGACGCGGGCGAGAACATCAAGGCACTGTCGCTGTACCTCGGCCACGCCGACCCGGGCTTCACGCTGCGGGTCTACACCCACCTGCTGCCGACCAGCGAGGACCGCACCCGCCGAGCGATCGACGCCGCCTTCGGGCACGGCCCGACCGACCCCGACGGCCTGGCGACGGCCTAGCCGGGTGCCGCCACCCTGTTTGCCCAGCTCAGGCAGGGTGACGGCGTCACTTGGCGTTGAAGTAGTTCGCCTCCGGGTGGTGCACCACGATCGCGTCGGTGGCCTGCTCCGGCACGAGCTGGAACTCCTCCGACAACTGCACGCCGATCCGCTCCGCGCCCAGCAGCTCCACGATCTTCGCCCGGTCCTCCAGGTCCGGGCAGGCCGGGTAGCCGAACGCGTACCGGCAGCCCCGGTAGTCGGTGCGCAGCAGACCGGCCAGGTCGGCCGGGTCGTCGTCGGCCAGGGTGCCGCCACCGGGCAGCACCAGCTCGGCCCGGATCCGCCGGTGCCAGTACTCGGCCAGGGCCTCGGTGAGCTGCACGGACAGGCCGTGCACCTCCAGGTAGTCGCGGTACTCGTTGCCGGCGAACATCTTCGCGGTGTATTCGCTGATCGGCTGCCCGACGGTGACCAGCTGCAACGCCACCACGTCGAGCTGGTCGCCCTTGGGCCGAAAGAAGTCGGCCAGGCACAGCCGCCGCTCCTGCCGCTGCCGGGGGAAGGCGAACCGGGCCCGCTCGCTGTGGCCGTTCTCGTCCAGCACCACCAGGTCGTTGCCCTCGGAGTACGCGGGGAAGTAGCCGTACACCACTGCCGCCTCCAGCACCTGGTCGGAGATCAGGCGGTCCAGCCAGTACCGCAGCCGGGGCCGGCCCTCGGTCTCCACCAGTTCCTCGTACGACGGTCCCTTGCCGCCGCGGGCGCCGCGCAACCCCCACTGGCCCAGGAACGTGGCGCGCTCGTCGAGCAGCGCCGCGTAGTCGGCCAGCGGCACGCCCTTGACGACACGGGTGCCGAAGAACGGCGGCTTCGGCACGGCCACGTCCGTCGCCACGTCCGAGCGGACCGAGGAGTCGTCCAGTTCGGGCAGCGCCTCGCGGACCTGCGCCCGCTGCCGCTCGCGGCGCTCCCGGCGGGCCGCCAGTGCCGCCTCGCGCTCCGGGTCGATCACCGGCGCGCCGCCGCGCTTGGCCGCCATCACGCGGTCCATCAGGGACAGCCCCTCGAAGGCGTCGCGGGCGTAGTGCACCTGGCCCGGGTAGATCGACCGGAGGTCGTCCTCGACGTACGCGCGGGTCAGCGCCGCGCCGCCGAGCAGCACCGGCCACCGCTCGGCCACGCCGCGGGAGGCCATCTCGGCCAGGTTCTCCTTCATGATCACGGTGCTCTTCACGAGCAGGCCGGACATGCCGATCGCGTCGGCCCGGTGCTCCTCGGCGGCGTCGATGATCGCGTTGATCGGCTGCTTGATGCCGATGTTCACCACGTCGTAGCCGTTGTTGGACAGGATGATGTCGACCAGGTTCTTGCCGATGTCGTGCACGTCGCCCTTGACGGTGGCGAGCACGATGCGGCCCTTGCCGTCGTCATCGGTCTTCTCCATGTGCGGCTCCAGATAGGCCACCGCGGTCTTCATCACCTCGGCGGACTGGAGCACGAACGGCAACTGCATCTGGCCCGAGCCGAACAGCTCGCCGACCACCTTCATGCCGTCCAGCAGCAGGTCGTTGATGATGGACAGCGGCGTACGCCCCTGCGCCATCGCGGTGTCCAGGTCGGCCTCCAGGCCGTTGCGCTCGCCGTCGATGATCCGCCGCTTGAGCCGCTCGTCCAGCGGCAGCGCGGCCAGCTCCTCGGCCCGGGTGGCGCGCGCCGACGCCGCGTCCACGCCCTCGAACGCCTCGATGAACCGCTGCACCGGGTCGTAGCCTTCGCGACGGCGGTCGTACACCAGGTCGAGCGCCACCTCACGCTGCTCGTCCGGGATCCGCGCCATCGGCAGGATCTTGCTGGCGTGCACGATCGCCGAGGTCAGCCCGGCCTGGGCGCACTCGTGCAGGAACACCGAGTTGAGCACCTGCCGCGCCGCCGGGTTGAGACCGAACGACACGTTGGAGATGCCGGCGGTGAAGTTGACGCCCGGGTAACGCGCGGCGATCTCCCGGATCGCCTCGATCGTCTCGATGCCGTCGCGGCGGGTCTCCTCCTGCCCGGTGGCGATCGGGAACGTCAGCGCGTCGATGAGGATGTCCTCCCGGCGCATCCCCCACCGGCCGGTCAGGTCGTCGATCAGCCGGCTGGCCACCCGTACCTTCCACTCGCGGGTGCGGGCCTGGCCCTCCTCGTCGATGAGCAGCGCCACGACGGCGGCGCCGTGCTCCTTGACCACCGGCATGACCCGCGCGTAGCGGGAGTCGGGGCCGTCGCCGTCCTCGAAGTTGACCGAGTTGACCACGCACCGGCCGCCGAGCATCTCCAGCCCGGCCTCGATGACCGCCGGCTCGGTGGAGTCCAGCACGATCGGCAGGGTCGAGGCGGTGGCGAACCGGCCGGCCAGCTCCCGCATGTCCTGCGTGCCGTCGCGGCCGACGTAGTCGACGCAGAGGTCGAGCAGGTGCGAGCCGTCGCGTGCCTGGCTGCGGGCGACCTCCACGCAGGCCTGCCAGTCCCCGGCGAGCATCGACTCGCGGAACGCCTTCGAGCCGTTGGCGTTCGTCCGCTCCCCCACCATCAGGACGCTGGCGTCCTGGGCGAACGACACGTGGTGGTAGATCGAGGAGACCCCGGCCTCCGGCTCCGGCTCGCGCGCCACCGGCGCCCGCCCGCCCAGCCGATCCACCAGCACCCGGATGTGCTCCGGGGTGGTGCCGCAGCAGCCGCCGATCAGGCCCACGCCGTAGTCGGTGACGAACTGTTCCAGCGCGTCGGCCAGCTCGTCCGGGCTGAGCGGGAAGTACGCCCCGTCGGCGGTCAGCACCGGCAGGCCCGCGTTCGGCATCACCGAGATCGGGATACGCGAGTGCTGCGCCAGGTAACGCAGGTGCTCGCCCATCTCCGCCGGGCCGGTGGAGCAGTTCAGCCCGATCAGGTCGACGCCGAGCGGCTCGATCGCGGTCAGCGCGGCGCCGATCTCACTGCCCAGCAGCATGGTGCCGGTGGTCTCCACCGCGACCTGGCAGATGATCGGCACGTCCCGGCCGGCCTCGGCGCGGGCCCGCTTCGACCCGACCACCGCCGCCTTGACCTGGAGCAGGTCCTGGCAGGTCTCGATGATCAGCGCGTCCGCCCCGCCGGCGATCAGGCCGGCCGCGTTCTCCTGGTACGCGTCGCGCAGCGAGGCGTAGGTCGCGTGGCCCAGCGTGGGCAGCTTGGTGCCCGGGCCCATCGAGCCGAGCACGAACCGGGGGTGTTCCTCCGTCGCGTACGCGTCGGCCGCCTCCCGCGCGATCCGCGCGCCCGCCTCGGACAGCTCCCGGATCCGGCCGGAGATGCCGTACTCGGCGAGGTTGGGCAGGTTGGCGCCGAACGTGTTGGTCTCCACGCAGTCCGCGCCCGCCGCCAGGTAGGCGTCGTGCACGCCGCGGACCACGTCCGGCCGGGTCACGTTGAGGATCTCGTTGCAGCCTTCGAGGCCGTCGAAGTCGTCGAGGGTCAGATCGGCGGCCTGGAGCATTGTCCCCATCGCGCCGTCCGCGATCAGGATCCGATCGGCCAGCAGGTCACGCAACGAGATAGACACATGCTCCAGGGTAGTGCTCCCGACTGCGGCACAGTTATCCGAACCGGCCCTTCCCACATACTGCCCATCGGGCCCGCGTACCCCTTTCCGCCGGTTCGCCCGGGTGGTCCGGCCCGGCGACCGGCGCGGCCGACGGGCCGGCCCCGGCGGCGGCACGTAGGCTGACGGACGTGAAGGACAACAGGGGTGCGACAGTGCGACGGGGCGACGCCGCGCCCGACGAGCAGGGTGAGGTGACGGCGTGACCGAGTTCGACGGGCTGCCGGTACTGCGCTCGCCGGTCGCCATCGCGGCCTTCGAGGGCTGGAACGACGCCGCCGACGCCTCCACCGCCGCCGTGGAACACCTGGAGCAGGTCTGGCAGGCCCGGCAGGTGACCGAGCTGGACCCGGAGGACTTCTACGACTTCCAGGTGAGCCGCCCGACGATCACCATGGCCGACGGCGAGACCCGGCGCGTCGAGTGGCCCACCACGCGCTTCATGGTGGCCAGCCCGGAGGGCACCGAGCGGGACGTGGTGCTGATCCGGGGCATCGAGCCGAGCATGCGCTGGCGGACGTTCTGCGAGCAGGTGCTGGAGATCTGCCACAGCCTGGAGGTCGAGCGGGTGGTGCTGCTCGGCGCGTTGCTGGCCGACGTGCCGTACACCCGGCCGCTGCCGATCAGCGGCAGCGCGTCGGACGCCGACGCGGCCAAGCGCTACCAGCTCACCCCCACCCGGTACGACGGACCGACCGGCATCGTCGGCGTGCTGCACGACGCCTGCACCCGGGCCGAGGTCGACGCGGTGTCGTTCTGGGTGCACGTGCCGCACTACGCCAACAACCCGCCCTGCCCGAAGGCCACCCTCGCGCTGCTCCACCGGGTCGAGGAGGTGCTCGACCTGCCGGTGCCGATGGCCGACCTGGCCGAGGAGGCCGCCGAGTGGGAACAGCGGGTGCGCAGCGCCGCCGAGCAGGACGCCGAACTCGGTGAGTACGTGCGTGAGCTGGAGGAACGGGTCGGCGACGCCGGCATCACCCCGCTGACCGGGGACGAGATCGCCCAGGAGTTCGAGAAGTACCTGCGCCGCCGCGGCGGTTCCGCCGGGCCGACAGCGGGTTCCTGGTAGCTCTTTCCGTCGAAGCCGGGCTTCCCTTGTCGGGGCCCGGCTTCTTCGTGTCCGGGGTGGTGCCGTCACACCCTCTAGGGCATCCTAGGAACCTAGCTGTTCTGAGGAGGCCTGCATGCAGATCAACCCGGGCGCGGCCGAGTTCCCGCACCGGCAGATCGCCGCGCAGCTCAAGGCCCAGGTGCGCCGCGGCGACTGGGGGCCGGGCGAGCGGCTGCCGTCCATCCCGGCCATCGCCGAGATGTTCGGCGTGGCGAAGCAGACCGTGCAGCGCGCCGTCGACCAGCTGCGGGTCGAGGGCATCCTGATCACCAAACCCGGCTCCGGTACGTACGTCCGGGGCACCCGGCGCCGCCTCAACCGCCTGTCCCGGGGCCGGTACGGCGGCTTCCGCGGCTACCACACCGACCTGGCCGCCCGGTACCGCCAGCAGCTCGTCTCCGTCGGCCGCTCCCCCGCCCCGGCCGAGGTGGCCGACGCGTTCGGCGTCACCGACGGCACCGAACTGCTCTGCCGGCGGCACCTGGTACGCACCGACGACTCCCCGGTCGAGGTCGGCGCATCGTGGTTCCTGCCCGCCGACACCGCCGGCACGTCACTGGAGCGGGCCGAGGCGTTCGGCCGGCCGCTCTACCAGGAGGCGGAGGAGGTCACCGGCCGGCGGTACGTCACCGCCACCGACACGATCAGCGCACGCCAGCCCAGCCGGGAGGAGGCGGAGATCCTCCAGATCCGCCCGGACACCCCGGTGCTGCACCTGCTGCACGTCGCCTACGACGAGCGGCACAAGCCGATCGAGGTCGCCCAGGCGACCTGGCCGGGCCCGATGACCACGCTCACCGAGGAGTACAAGATCCCCGCCCCCGCTCCCGACCAGGACCCCGACCCCGGCCTGGTCCTGGGCTGACGCTCCCGGCTCCTGGCGCCCGGCGCCAAACCGCCCTCGACACACCCACCACGTTCCACCCGCCCTTCGAAGAGCGTGATCTTGCGGTTGCGGACCCCGCGAACCGGCACAAAAGGGCGGGAACGGGAGCCGCAAGTGCAAGATCGGCGCGGCGGGAGGGAGGCGGGAGGGCGAAGAGGGCGCGGGCGCGGTGGGTGGGCTAGAGGGCGATGCCGAGGAGGGCGTCCACCGTGTCGCGGAACAGTGCCGGGGCGGCCGCGTCCTCCGTGACGCCGTTCAACGCGCCGTCGGCCCAACGGTCGGCCGCCGTCAGGGCACCCGGCGTGTCAAGGTCGTCGGCCAGGCGCTCGCGTACCTCGGCCAGCAACGCCGCCCCCGACGGGCCCGCGGGCGCGGCGGCGGCCCGCCGCCAGCGGCCCAGCCGCTCCCGCGCCTCGGTGAGCAGTTCGTCGGTCCAGGAGCGGTCGCTGCGGTAGTGGCCGCTCATCAGCGCCAGCCGGACCGCCATCGGGTCGACCTTGTCGGCCCGGAGCCGGGACACGAAGACCAGGTTGCCCTGGGACTTCGACATCTTCTCGCCGTCCAGGCCGATCATGCCGGCGTGCACGTAGTGGTCGGCGAACGGCGCCTCGCCGGTGAGCCGCTCGGCGTGCGCGGCGGAGCACTCGTGGTGCGGGAAGATCAGGTCGTTGCCGCCGCCCTGCACGTCGATCCGGTCGCCGAGCAGGTTCAACGCGATGACCGTGCACTCGATGTGCCAGCCGGGACGGCCCGCGCCCAGGTCGCCGCCGGGCCACGACGGCTCGCCCTCGCGGGCGCCGCGCCACAGCAGCGGGTCGAGCGGGTCACGCTTGCCGGCGCGCTCCGGGTCGCCGCCGCGCTCGGCGAACAGCTCGATCATCTGCTCGCGGGACAGGTTGGACTCGTAGCCGAACCGGGGCGCGGCGGAGACGTCGAAGTAGACGTCGCCGGTGCCGTCGTCGAGGCGGTACGCCGCGCCGTCCTTGAGCAGCACCAGCACCTTCTCGGCGATGTCCGGGATCGACTCGACGGCGCCGACGTAGTGCGCCGGCGGGATCATCCGCAGCGATTCCATGTCCTCACGGAACAGCGCGGTCTCCCGCATGGCCAGGACCTTCCAGTCCTCACCGTCGCGCTCGGCGCGCTCCAGCAGCGGGTCGTCGATGTCCGTGACGTTCTGCACGTACCGCACGTCGAGGCCGGCGTCACGCCACATCCGCTGCACCAGATCGAAGGCGATCATGGTGGCGGCGTGCCCGAGGTGCGTCGCGTCGTACGGGGTGATGCCGCAGACGTACATCGAAGCGCTGCCCTCGGGCCGGCTGGGATGGGCGCCCTGCCGCGCCGAGTCGTACAACCCCAGCGGCACGCCCTCGCCGGGCAGCCGTGGCACCTCGTGTCCCGCCCAAGACTCCATGACCGCCAGCCTAACGATCCGTCAGACGCTCGGGTGCCGCCCTACGGGTGATCAACACGACAACGGCTCACATCGGCGGCCATGGCATCGCCGGCCACTCCTGCGGCGGCAGCGGGAACCGGCCGGACTCGCGCAGCCGCTCGACCCGTGCCGCCAGCGCGGCCAGCTCACCGATGGTCAGGTGCTCGGCCAAGTCGTCGCCCAGTGGCCCGCGCAGCTGCGCGGTCAGGCCGTCGAGCATCTCCACCGCGTCCGGCGGCAGCTCACGGCCGGCCCAGCCCCACAGCACCGTACGCAGCTTCTCCTCGACGTGGAAGCTCACGCCGTGGTCGACGCCGTAGATCCGGTCGTCCTGGCCGACGAGGACGTGCCCGCCCTTGCGGTCGGCGTTGTTGATGACCGCGTCGAGCACGGCGAGCCGGGCCAGGCGGGGGTCGTCGGCGTGCGCCAGCGCGTACGCCGCCCCGTCGTCGTCGCGGGCCGCGGCCACCGGGAACCAGCGCGGCGGGATCTCCCGGGCCGGCACGAAACCGACGAGCGGTTCGGCGTCGTCCGGCTCGTCGATCCAGAGCTGGCACGAGCCGGGCCCGAACGGGCCGTCCCGCAGCACCGTCGGCGGCACCAGATCCCAGCCGGTGGCCCGGGACACCAGGTAGGCGGACACCTCCCGGCCGGCGAGCGTGCCGTCCGGGAAGTCCCAGAGCGGGCGCTCACCTCGTACCGGCTTGTAGACACAGTGCGCGGTCACCTCGCCGAGGGCGATGACGCCGCGCAGCGTGGCGTTTGAAGCGTCGACGAGCCGCCCCTCCAGGGTCAGCTCACCGTCGGCGAGCAGCCGCAGCGCCTCGGCGCCGTCCTGTCGGGGCTGCAGTTCCGACGAGGTCACCGGTGATAGCCGTTGTGCCGGGGGCAGAGGTGACCGGCCGGGTCGAGCGGCTGGCCGCAGAGCGGGCAGGGGGGCCGGCCGGCGTTCACGACGCGCTTGGCCCGCTCGATGAACTCGCGGGTCGCCTCCGGGGTCAGCCGCACCCGCAGGCGGTCGAGGTCGTCGTCCGGCTCGTCCGGGTCCTCGTCGGCGTCGTCGTCCGCGTCGCCCAGCTCGACCTCGACCTCCGCCTCACCGACGGCGATCGCCTCGATCACCACGGTCGCGGTGTCCACGTCGAAGGCCAGGCCCAGCGTGCCGACCCGGAACTCCTCGTCGACAGGCGTGTCGAGCGGCTCGTTGTCACCGGTCACCGTGGTGACCGGCTCCGGCAGCTTCACGCCGAAGCGGCGCTGCGCCTCGGCGAGCAGCTCCTCGAGCTTCTCGGCGAGCAACGACATCTGGACCTTCTCCAGCGACACGCTGACCAGCCGGCCGCCGCCGCGCGCCTGGAGGAAGAACGTGCGCTCCCCCGGCGGGCCGACCGTACCGGCGACGAACCGCTCCGGCGGCTCGAAGGCGTGCACCTGGTGCGTCATACCCACGACCCTATCCGGCGTGTGGAAGCACCGTGCAGCCCACCGATGCCGAATCCGCCCAGAGCGAACGCGCCGTGTCCGCCGGTCTCACCCGGCCGCGCCCGCGCCCCCGCCGACCGCCGCGTCGGACTCCGCCGCCCGCGCCGCGCGCCGGCGCCGCTTGCGCGGCGGCGGGACCAGCGCCGACAGGTCGCCGCCGGTGTCGTTGAGCCGGACCAGGAACGGCCGCAACGGGGTGTAGCGGATCGCCGTCACCGACGCCGGGTCGGCCACGATCCGCTGAAAAAGATCAAGGTGTACGCCGAGCGCGTCCGCCACGATCGCCTTGATCACATCGCCGTGGCTGCACGCCAGCCAGACCGCCTCCGGCCCGTGCTCGGCGGTGACGCGCGCGTCCCACGCCCGTACCGTCGCGACTGCGCGCGCGGACATGGCCGCCATCGACTCCCCCTGCGGAAACGCGGCGGCGCTCGGGTGCTGCTGCACCACCGGCCAGAGCGGCTCCTTAGCCAGCTTCTTCAGCGACTGGCCCTCCCAGTCGCCGTACCCGCACTCGATCAACCCCTCGTCGGCCACCGGCTCGGCGCCCGGCAGGGCCAGCTCCAGGGTCTGCCGGCAGCGGATGAGTGGGCTGGTCACCACCGCCGCCAGCGGCAGTCCGGCGAGGCGCGCGCCGACCGCCGTCGCCTGCGCCCGGCCGGTGTCGTCCAGCTCGACCGGTTGCCGTCCGGCGAGGCCGCCGTCGGCGTTCGCGGTGGTACGGCCGTGTCGCAGAAGCAGAAGGGTCGCCACGCTGACCACCCTAGGCGGTACGTCCCGCGATGATCGTCCCGCCACGGCAGCCCGCCCCGTCCGCCGCCGCCCGCCGGTCACGAAGTCGGCCGGGACGTAACAGCCGCTTGGCGCCGCACTCGCGATCTTGGTACGAAACCGCCCTCATGGCGGCCGTCCCGTACCAAGATCGCGCGCCAGGCGGGGCCGCGCCGGAACGGATGGCCGGCGGGATCCGCGCCTCGCATCGGTCGCCGCCACCCGGCGTGGGTCGATCATGAAGTTGCCGGCCACAAACCGGACAATGGATGCCGCTAGGTTCATGATCGGCGTGAGCCCTGCCGAGGGCAGTCGGGTTTGGCGGGAGCCGGCGGGCGGGTCGGGAGAGTCGAGGCCTGCGCGGTGGCTGAGCCCGCCGTCGGCTCCTCTTGAGCGCTGCGGCGGTCCAATGCGGGAGATCTTGGAAGATTTCGGCCCCCATAAGGGCCGTTTCCTTCCAAGATCTCCCGCCGGGCCGGATCGGGGCGGGATGCGCCGCGCTCTTCGTGCGGGCAGGCTCGACGGACTGGTTGCGCCATACCGGTCCCACCCGTGTTGTTGACCATGAGGTTGGTGGTGACAAACCGGACACCGGACGCCGCCAACTTCATGATCGACGCGTGGAGGACGGGCGGCGGGTAGGTGAGGTGAGTGGGGTGGGCGGGGTGTCGGGTTTGGGGGTGGTCGGGGACACCCCGGTGGCGGAATCGGGGACCGGGCCGGGGCGTTATACCTGGTGCACGACCGCAGCAGCGCGCCTCCCGCACCCCAGCCGGGGTGGGCGGCACGGCCCTGGGAATGACGGGTGGGCCGGTGGTCGTTGCACATACCTCCGGCCACGACCTCAGCCCCGCGCCGTCCGGCGTGAGCGGGCGCGGCGTGAACCGGACCGACCCCCCTTTTTTGAAGAGCGCCTGACGGTGCTCGCACCCGCACCGCATCCCCCCCTTCACGGCGCGGGCGTCGACCCCCGAATGGAGCCCCCCATGAACAGCATCCTGCGTAAGAGCGTCCTCGGTATCGCCGGTCTGACCGTCGCCGGTGGCCTCGCCGCCGGCCCCCTCAACCACACCGACAGCACCCCCACCACCCGGGACACCGCCGTCACCACGACGCAGGCGGCCACGCTCGACACCGCCACGCTCATCCCGCACGGCGTCCAGGGCACCCAGTCCCACATCGACCTGACCGACGAGCAGACCGCCAACGTCAAGGCGATCATCGCGGCGACGAAGAAGGCCGGTATGGACGAACGCGCCGCCGTCGTGTCGATCGCCACCGCCCTGCAGGAGTCGAAGCTGGAGAACCTCGGCCACCTCGGTGACCGTAACGACCACGACTCGCAGGGCCTGTTCCAGCAGCGTCCCTCCAGCGGGTGGGGCACGGTGGAGCAGATCACCGACCCCGAGTACTCCACGACCGCGTTCCTGAAGGGTCTCAAGCAGGTCGACGGCTGGCGCGACATGCCGCTGACCAAGGCCGCCCAGACCGTGCAGGTGTCGGCCTACCCGGACCACTACGCCCAGTGGGAACAGCAGGCCGCCGACCTCGTCGCCCAGCACTGGAACAGCTAAGACGAACAAACAGCGAAAGGCCGGCGCCCCGAACCAACGGGGTGCCGGCCTCTTCGCGTACCGGGAAACAGCGTCAGGTGGCGCTGATCGTGCCGGTGGCCAGCAGGCAGATCACCAGGCTGCCCAGCGCCACCCGGTAGAGCACGAAGACGTACAGCGTGTGGTGGGCGACGTAGCGCAGCAGCCAGGCGATGGCCGCGTACCCGACGGCGAACGCGATGAGCGTCGCGATCACCATCTGCGCCACGCTCGGCGCGGCGGTGCCCGGCGCGGACGGCTCGAAGACGTCCGGCAGGCTGAACACGCCGGAGATCACGACTGCGGGGATGGCCAGCAGGAACGAGTAGCGGGCCGCGGTCTCCCGGGTGAGGTTGAGCAGCAGGCCCGCGGTCAGGGTGCCGCCCGAGCGGGAGACGCCGGGCACGAGCGCCGCCGCCTGGGCGAAGCCCATCACGACGCCGTCGCGCATCCGGAAGTTCTCCAGCGTACGGGTCTGCCGGCCCCAGTACTCCGCGAAGGCCAGCAGCATCGCGCCGATGATCAGGGTGCAGGAGATCAGCCAGAGGTTCCGGCCGGCGGTGCGGATCTGGTCCTTGAAGATCAGCCCGAAGATGCCGATCGGGATGGTGCCGACGATGACGTACCAGCCCATCCGGTAGTCGAGGCTGGACCGCACCGAGCGGTCGACAAGGCCGACGAACCAGGTCCGGACGATCCGCCAGATGTCCTTGGCGAAGTAGATCAGGACGGCGGCCTCGGTGCCGAGCTGGGTCACCGCGGTGAACGACGCGCCCGCGTCCCGGCCGAAGAACAGCGCCGAGGTGATCCGCAGGTGCCCCGAGGAGGACACCGGAAGGAACTCGGTCAGTCCCTGGACCAGGCCCAGGACGACGGCCTCGATCCAGGTCACTCGCCGACTCCGGACAGCTCCAGCGCCTCGGCGACGGTACGCAGGGTCTGCACCCCGCTCTCCCGGTCGGCCACGAACAGCGACACCGACAGCGTGGTCACGCCCGCGGCGGCGTACTCCCGCATCCGCTCGGCGATACGCTCCTTCGGGCCGAGCAGGGAGGTGCGGTCGATGAACTCCATCGGTACGGCGGCGGCCGCGTCGCGCTGCCGCTTGGCCAGGTAGAGGTCCTGCACCTCGCGGGCCGCGTCGCCGTAGCCCATCCGGGTGGCGAGCTGGTTGTAGAAGTTCTGCTTGCGGCTGCCCATGCCGCCGACGTACAGCGCGGCGTACCAGCGCACCAGCTCGGCGCAGGTGGCGATGTCGTCGCCGACCACGACCGGCACGGACGGCACCACGTCGAAGCCGGCCAGCTCCTTGCCCGCCGCCGCACGGCCGGTCCGCACCGAGGCGAGGTGCTCATCCGCGAACTCCGGGGAGTAGAACACGGCCAGCCAGCCGTCGGCGATCTCGCCGGCCAGCTCCAGGTTCTTCGGACCGACGGCGGCCAGGTAGATCGGGATGTGCTCGCGCGGCGGGTGGAAGCCCAGCCGCAGCGCCTTGCCGGGGCCGTCGGGCAGCGGCAGCGTGTAGTGCTCGCCGTCGTACGCGACCTCCTTGCGGGCCATCGCGAGCTTGACGATGTCGACGTACTCCCGGGTGCGGGCCAGCGGCTTGGCGAACCGCACGCCGTGCCAGCCCTCGGAGACCTGCGGGCCGGACACGCCCAGGCCGAGCCGGAACCGGCCGCCGGAGAGCGTGTCGATGGTCGCGGCGGTCATCGCGGTCATGGCCGGGGTACGGGCCGGGATCTGCATCACCGCGGAGCCCACGTCGATGCGCTCCGTCTGCCCGGCGATCCAGGCCAGCATGCTCGGCGAGTCCGAGCCGTACGCCTCCGCGGCCCAGACCACCGAGTAGCCGAGCCGGTCCGCCTCCTGGGCCAGCGCCAGGTGATCAAACGGTGTGCTCCACGCCGTCTGGTATCCGAGGTTGAGCCCGAGTCGCACTGATCCTCCCACCGTCCGCACCACAGGTCGCATCAGGTTACGCAATGAGCGTGGCGCCCTCGACGTCCGGCTCGCCCCGAACATGTCACACCGGGTGGAGGTCGCGCGGGAAGTTGACTGCGGCGAGGATATCCGTGACGCCGGGTTCGAAATAAGGTTCACCCATGCAACAGCGACCGCTCGGCCGAAGCGGGCTGGCGGTATCGCGGCTCGCGCTCGGCACCATGACCTGGGGACGGGACACCGATGCCGACGACGCGGCCGCCCAGCTGAAGAGTTTCCTCGACGCGGGCGGCAACCTCGTCGACACCGCCGACGTGTACGCCGACGGCGACGCCGAGTCGGTGATCGGCTCACTGCTGGGCAGCCTGGTGGACCGCGACGAGCTGCTGATCGCCACCAAGGCGGGCCTGCGGCCGGGCGCCCGCCGGCGGGACGGCTCGCGGGGGCACCTGCTGCGTACGCTCGACGCCTCGCTGCGCCGGCTCGGCACCGACCACGTCGACCTGTGGCAGGTGCACGGCTACGACCCGGACACCCCGCTGGAGGAGACGCTCTCGGCTCTGGACCACGCCGTGTCCAGCGGCAAGGCCCGCTACGTGGGCGTGTCGAACTTCTCCGGCTGGCAGACGGCCCGGGCCGCCGCCTGGCAGGCCGCCTGGCCGGGGCGTGCCCCGGTGGTCGCCGCGCAGGTGGAGTACTCGCTGCTGGAGCGCGGTGTGGAACGGGAGGTGCTGCCCGCCTGCGCCGGGATGGGGCTGGGCGTGCTGCCCTGGTCGCCGCTGGGCCGGGGCGTGCTCACCGGCAAGTACCGCAACGGCCGCCCGGCCGACTCACGGGCGGTGTCGCCGCACTTCGAGCGGTTCGTCGCGACGTACCTGGAACCGCGCTGCTCCAGCATCGTGGAGGCGGTCGCCATCGCGGCCGGTGGGCTCGGCGTGTCGCCGCTGGAGGTGGCGCTGGCCTGGGTGCGGGACCGGCCGGGCGTGACCGCGCCGATCCTTGGCGCCCGGACCGTCGGGCAGCTGCTCGGCGCGTTGCAGGTGGAGCGGATGACGCTGCCGGAGGAGATCGTCACGGCGCTGGACGACGTGTCGGCGGTGCCGGTGGGCTACCCGGAGCGCGACGGCTGAGCCGCGGGGGCGACCGGGGTCACCCGCAAGGGGTGGCGGAGGGTCCGCGAGCTGGGCAGCATAGGGGCATGGACTACGAATACGCGCCGCTGCGGTTGCCCTCGAACGTCGATCGGCTGACCGCCGCGGCGCAGCTGGCGATCCAGGCCGAGTTCTCCGGCTGGGAGCTGGCCCGGGTGCGGCTCTACCGGGACGGCACGCGGCAGGTGGTGCTGCGGCGCCGCCTGGTCAACCAGTCGCAGCCGGGCCTGTCGTACTGAGCAGGCCCGTCCCCGGGGCACGCGTGGCGCGGCCCCGGGGACGCGCACGGCCTAGTGGGCGTGGTCGTGCTCCTCGTCGAGCTCCATGAACGGGTGCTCGTCGAGCCGGCCGACCAGCCGGTCGTCGGCAGCAGGCTGGAACGGGCCGACCGGGTCGTCGTCGTCGAACGACTCCAGGTCGACGGGGGTGCCGACCTCGCTGACCATCACCACCCCGTCCAGCGGTTCCAGCTCCGGCACGTCGAGCGCGGACAGCGAACCGTCGCCGCTCTGCAGCAGCTCCAGCACCGCCTCGCCGACCCCCTCGACCGGCGCCGGCTCGTCGTCCTCCGGGGTGCCCTCGCGGCGGGCCGCCTCGGCCGCGCGCAGCAGCGCGGCGACGCTCGGCACCCGGTAGTCGCGCCGCTGCCGCACCGAGATCACCCGCGGGTGCGGGTCGGTGGGCTCGCCGCCCTCCACGGAGCCGAAGCGCTCGTCGGCCTCGTCCGGGTCGATCGACTCCACGTCCCAGGGCGTCACCTCGCCGAACGCGTCGAGCAGCTGCTCGTCGTAGGCGAACGAGGCGTTGTTCAACGCGACGTACGCCTGCCAGACGGCGTCGTCGTCGATCCGGCCCTGGGCGGCCCGGACGGCGGCCAGGTGGGCGCGGGCCGCGTCGATCACCCGCTCGAGGGCGGCGTCCAGCTCACCGTGCTGGTCGGTCATGTGTGGCAGTCCCTTCGCGATGGGGGGAGGTTCCGCGCCGGCGGCGCCGCGGCGGGCGCGGTCAGCAGGTACGGAGGAAGCGGTCCAGAACCCGCACGCCGAACTGTAGTCCGTCCAGCGGAACCCGCTCGTCGATGCCGTGGAACAGGCCGGAGAAATTGAGGTCGGCGGGCAGCCGCAGCGGCGCGAAACCGAAGCAGCGGATGCCGAGCTGGGAGAACGCCTTGGCGTCGGTGCCGCCGGAGAGCATGTACGGCACCGGGTGCGCGCCCGGGTCCTCGGCGCGCAGCGCCTCCGACATCCGTGCCACCAGGTCACCGTCGAACGTGGTCTCCAGGGCCGGCTGGCGCTGGACGTACTCGATGGCGATGTCCGGCCCGACCAGCTCGCGCAGCTGCCGTTCCAGTTCCTCGCTCTGCCCGGGCAGGCTGCGGCAGTCGATGGTGGCGGTGGCCCGGCCGGGGATGACGTTGTCCTTGTAGCCGGCGGCCAGCCGGGTCGGGTTGGCGGTGTTGCGGATGGTCGCGCCGATGATGTTGGCGATCGGGCCCAGCTTGGCGATCGCGGTCTCCGGGTCGTCCGGGTCGATCTCGATGCCGAGCACGTCGGAGACCTCGGCCAGGAACGCCCGTACGGTGTCGGTCATCACCACCGGGAAGCGGTGCCGGCCGATCCGGGCGACCGCCTCGGCCAGGGCGGTGACGGCGTTGTCGTCGTGCACCATCGAGCCGTGGCCGGGCCGCCCCTTGGCGTGCAGGCGCAGCCAGTCGATGCCCTTCTCGGCGGTCTCGATCAGGTAGAGGCGGCGCTGCTCGTCGACCGAGTAGGAGAAGCCGCCGACCTCGCCGATCGCCTCGGTGCAGCCGTCGAACAGGTCGCGGTGGCGCTGGGTGAGGAAGTGCGCGCCGTAGTCGCTGCCGGCCTCCTCGTCGGCGGTGAACGCGAGCACGACGTCGCGCCGCGGGCGTACGCCGGTGCGCTGCCAGTCGCGGACCACCGCCAGCACCATCGCGTCGAAGTCCTTCATGTCGATCGCGCCGCGGCCCCACAGGTAGCCGTCGCGGATCTCGCCGGAGAACGGGTGCACCGACCACTCGTCCGGGTCGGCGGGCACCACGTCGAGGTGGCCGTGCACCAGCAGCGCGTCGCGGCCGGGCTCGGTGCCGGGGATCCGGGCGACCAGGTTGGCCCGGCCGGGCGCGGACTCGTGGATCTCGGCGTCGACGCCGACCTCGGCGAGCTTCTCCGCGACGTACTCGGCGGCACGCCGCTCTCCCGCGCTGGTGTCGTTGTCGCCGGTGTTCGTGGTGTCGATGCGCAGCAGGTCACGGCAGAGGTCCACGACCTCGTCGGTGGCGTCGGGCCGGGCGGGGAGGGCGTCGCTCGTCATCGCTTCCTTATACCAGCAGGTGGGGTGGGCGCGGGCCGCCGGTGCTCCGGCGACGGTTTCGCGGACCGCCCGGCCGGGTACTGCCGGACCGCCCGGACATCGACTCCGGCCGTCACGAGGAGGGCACCATGACCGTCCCCCTGCCGCCGCTGCCGCCCGCCGCCGACGACGCGTACCGGCCGGGTGGGCGCAGCGTCGCCGACCTCGTGGACACCGAGCACCGGGCGCTGCTGGGGCTGGCCGACCGGGTGACCGACCCGGCACTGGACGCCGCCGCCCGGCGCGAGGTGCTCGACGTGCTGACCGCCGCGGTGTCCCGGCACCTGTCCGCCGAGGAGCAGTACCTGTTCCCGGCGGCCCGGGCCGCCATGCCGGACGCCACCGAGCTGGTCGAGCGGGAGATCGAGGCCGACGCGGGACTGCTGACCGCCCTCAAGCAGCTGTCCGGCGCCGACGACCCGGCGGTCGACGACGTGGCCGAGCGGGTACGCCGGCACGTCAGCCGCGTCGCCGCGCTGGTCACGCCGCTGCGCGAGGTGGCGAGCGACGCCGAGCTGATCCGGCTGGGCAACCGGTGGGAGATCGCCGAGGAGGCGGCACCGACCCGCCCGCACCCCGGCACGCCCGCCACCCCACCCTGGAACAAGATCGTCGAACCGGCCGTCGGGGTGCTCGACAAGGTGCGCGACGCGGTCACCGGACGGCGTACCCGGCTGAGTGACCTGGAGCACCGCCGCCAGGCGTGAGCCGATCGCCCCTTCCGCGCATCGGTTCGTGGTCCTACCGTCACGGTATGGATCTGGAGCTGCGACACCTGCGTGTGGTCTGCGCGATCGCGGAGACGGGAAGCGTCACCAAGGCCGCCTCGGCGCTCGGCCTGGCCCAGCCGGCGCTGACCGCCCAGCTTCAGCGGATCGAACGGGCGCTGGGCGGGCCGCTGTTCGAGCGGGACCGCCGCGGTGCCCGTCCCACCGCCCTGGGTGAGCTGGTGCTGGACCGGGCACGGGTGCTGCTGCCGGCGATGAAGGGCCTGCGGGACGAGGCGGCCCGGATGGCCGGTGCCGGTGATCCGCTGCGCCGCTACCGCTTCGGCGGGGTGAACAGCCCGATCCTCGGGCGGCTGGTGCACCGGCTCGCCGCCGACCGGCCGGACGCGCAGATCACCACGTACGGCTCCTGGTCGGTGGACGAGCTGGCGCAGATGGTGGCCGGTGGGCGGCTCGACTTCGCCCTGACCGGCGTGTGCGGCGACTCGACGCCGTCGGCGGGGTTCGGGCTGAGCTGGCGGGAGGTGGCGGTCGAGCCGGTCTGCGTGCTGCTGCCGCAGACCCACCCGCTGGCCGGCCGCGACGAGGTCGACCTGGTCGACCTGCGGCGGGAGCGGTGGGTGGCCGCGCCGGGCGACGGCTGCTTCGGCGACTGCTTCGCCGCCGCCTGCGCCCGTTCCGGCTTCACCCCGAAGAAGGTGTACGAGGCGGACGTGCGGGCCGCGCTGGACCTGGTGGACGCCGGTGAGGCGGTGGCGTTGTGCCAGGCCACGTTCCGTCCGGTGGCCGGGCTGGTCACCCGCCGGCTCGCCGGCACGCCGCTGCGCTGGCGGCTGCTGCTGGGCTGGCACCCGGACGTGCCGGCCGCCGCGGTGGCCGAGCCGGTGCTGGTGGCGGCGGTCGCGGCGTACACCGACGCGCTGGCGAACCATCCGGAGTACCTGGGCTGGTTGCTGGCGCACCCGGAGTTCGGCGTGCAGCCCAACGGCTCGGGCGGGGTGCGAATCGCCTGAACCCGGGTATCACCGGCGACATGACTGATCTGTATCCGGCCGCCGACCAGCGGGAGTTGCTGCGCCAGGCGGCCACCGCGCACACCACCGCCTCCGCCGAGGTGGAGGCGTTCCTGCGCCGGTTGCCGGAGGTGCCGGGCCCGGCCGACGTGACCGAGTACGCCGACCTGCTCAGCCGCGAGGAACGCGCCCGCGCCGACCGGCAGGCCGCGGCGGACGCGGCCGGGCTGCGGCTGCCCAGCCTGGAGTCGGAGTAGCCGGTGACGCCCGGGCGGGTGGTCCGCCCGGGCGCCGCCGTACCGGCTCAGCGTTCGGCGAGCACGTCGTGTCCGAGGTCGAGCAGGGCGTGGCGCCACTCGTCGTCGGCGTTGCCCCGGCGGGGCCGCTGCGCGGTCAGCTCCCGGATCCGGGTGATCGCCTCCCGCATCACCTCGATGTCCTCCGGCGTGAGGTCCACCTTGCGCTTGCGCAGCACGGCGAGGATCTGCCGGCCGGGCTCGGGCAGGTCGAGGTCAGGGTTCGGGCCGAACGCCTCCTCCCCCGAGCCCCGGGTGAGCAGCCACTGCCGCAGCGTCTCGGAGGACACGTTCACCTCGGCGTGGAAGTCGTCCCAGATCACCTCGGCCTCGGGGTCGAGTCGCGCCTCGCGTACCATCACGCCTCCTCTGCCGGCGGCGGCCCGGGTGCCGTCTCGCCCTCGTCCGGTGTGTGCTGCCTCAGGCCCTCCGGCGGCACCCGCACCCGGGACGGGTTCGCCGTCGGGGTCGCCTCGATCGGTTCGCCGGCCCCGGTGTCGTCGTCGGTGACTTCCTCGGGTTCGGTCATGTCCGCCCTCCGGTCCTTCGGTGACGGCCCGTCCCGGCCCGGCCGGGACGGGCCCCGCCCGGTCATCGGGGATGGGACGTGGTGGCCGGCCTGTAGCCCCGCTCACCTGCGGTGACGTCGAAGACCAGCTGGTCGTCGCGGGTGTCCACGGTGACCTTCTGCCCCGGGGAGACCTCGTTCTCCAGCAGCATCCGGGACAGCCGGTTGTCGACCTCGCGCTGGATCACCCGGCGCAGCGGGCGGGCGCCGAACTCGGGCTGGTAGCCGTGCTCGGCGAGCCAGTCGACGCCGGCGGTGCTGAAGTCGACCTGGATGTCCTGGGCGTGCATGCGGCGGCGGGTCTCCTCCAGCAGCAGCCCGGTGATCTGGCGCAGCTGCTCGGCCTCCAGCCGCTGGAAGACGATCACCTCGTCGATGCGGTTGAGGAACTCCGGGCGGAAGTTCTCCTGGAGCCGGCGCATCAGCCGCTCCCGCAGCTCGTCGCCCTCCCGCTCGCCGGGCGCGCCGGTGGCGAAGCCGACAGTGCGCTGGGTGCCGGTGATCAGCTCCGAGCCGAGGTTGCTGGTCATGATCAGCACGGTGTTCTTGAAGTTCACCGTACGGCCCTGGCTGTCGGTGAGCCGGCCGTCGTCGAGCACCTGGAGCAGGATGTTGAACACGTCCGGGTGCGCCTTCTCGATCTCGTCCAGCAGCACCACCGCGTACGGGCGGCGCCGTACCGCCTCGGTGAGCTGGCCGGCCTCCTCGTAGCCGACGTAGCCGGGCGGGGCGCCGACCAGCCGGCTGACCGTGTGCCGCTCCTGGAACTCGCTCATGTCGACCCGGACCATCCGGTCCGCCTCGCCGAACAGCGCCTCGGCCAGCGCGCGGGCCAGCTCGGTCTTCCCGACGCCGGTCGGGCCGAGGAACAGGAAGCTGCCCATCGGCCGGTCCGGGTCGGCCAGCCCGGTACGGGACCGGCGTACCGCCTCGGCGACGGCGCTGACCGCGTCGTCCTGACCGATCACCTTCTCGTGCAGGTGGCCCTCCAGGCGCAGCAGCCGATCGCGTTCCTCCTCGGTGAGCTGGGTGACCGGGATGCCGGTGGCGCGGGAGACCACCTCGGCGATCTCCGTCGGACCGACCTCGGGCACGTGGTTGGGTCCCTCGTCGCCGCGGGCCCGGCGGACCTGGTCCTCCAACTCGGCGAGCCGGTCGCGCAGCGCGGAGGCGCGCTCGTACTGCTCGTCGGAGACCGCCTGCTCCTTGTCCCGGCGGGTCTCGTCGAGCTGCTGCTCCAGCTCACGCACGTCCTCGGCGGGCGTACGCGTGCGCAGCCGCACCCGTGCGCCGGCCTGGTCGATCAGGTCGATCGCCTTGTCCGGCAGGAACCGGTCGGTGATGTACCGGTCGGACAGCTCACCGGCGGCGACCAGCGCCTCGTCGGTGAACCGGACCTGGTGGTACGCCTCGTACCTGTCGCGCAGGCCGCGCAGGATCGCGACGGTGTCCTCCACGCCCGGCTCGGGCACCAGCACCGGCTGGAACCGGCGGGCCAGCGCGGCGTCCTTCTCGATGCTGCGCCGGTACTCGTCGAGCGTGGTCGCGCCGATCACCCGCAGCTCGCCGCGCGCCAGGGCCGGCTTGAGCATGTTCGAGGCGTCCATGCCGCCCTCGCTGCCGGCGCCGCCCGCGCCGACCAGCGTGTGGATCTCGTCCAGGAAGATGATCAGCTCCTCACGGTGGGCGCGGATCTCGTCGATCACCTTCTTCAGCCGCTCCTCGAAGTCACCCCGGTAGCGGGTGCCGGCGACCAGGCCGGCCAGGTCGAGCTGGATCACCCGCTTGCCGATCAGCGTCTGCGGCACGTCGCCGTCGCAGATCCGCTCCGCCAGGCCCTCCACGATCGCGGTCTTGCCGACGCCGGCCTCACCGATCAGCACCGGGTTGTTCTTGGTCCGCCGGGACAGGATCTCCACGGCCTGCTCGATCTCGTCGGCCCGGCCGATCACCGGGTCGATCTGGTCCATCCGGGCCAGCTCGGTGAGGTCCTGGCCGTACTGGTCGAGGGTGGGGGTGCCGTGATCGGGGCGCGGGGCGGTCGCCGCGCCGCGCTCGGCGCTGGCCGCCTGCAACGACTCGGGCTGGATCCGGCCCGCGGCGAGCATCCGGCCGGCCGGCGACTCGGGGTTCAGCGGCAGCGCCATCAGGATGTGCTCGGGTCCGATGTAGTTGGCGCCCATCGCGCGGGACAGCTGGTGGGCGTCGAGCAGTGCCCGCTTCGCCGCCGGGGTCAGCGACAGGTTCGGCGGCACCTCGCCGCGCGGCGCGCCCTCGCCGCGGCCGCCCAGCGCGCCGAGCAGCGCGTCCGGGTCGGCGCCGGCCCGGCGGACCAGGTCGCGCAGCGGCTCCCGCTGCAACGCCGCCCAGAGCAGGTGGTCGGTGTCCAGGTCGTTGCTGTGCTTCTGGGCGGCGCGGCGGGCCGCGTCGGCGAGCATCTCCCGGGCGTCGGCGGTCATCAGGCGGGTGATGTCGACCCGGTGCGCCGGCCGGCGTCCCCCCTCGCCCCGGCCGAAGTATCGGGCCAGGAACTCGTCCCAGGGGTCGTTGCCGAAGTCGCCCGGTCCCATCATCATCGTCCTCCGCAGTCAGTCGGCACGACCGGCGCCCGGCACGCGCGGCACGGTCGGCGGTGGCTACCCGGCGGTCGGCGCGACAAACGCGACCGGATGGCAGGCTGGGGGGCATGGAGAGCAGAGCGCTGCTGGTGGTGGACGGCGCGAACGTGGTGGGTTCGCGCCCGGACGGCTGGTGGCGGGACCGGGCCGGCGCGGCGGCCCGGCTGCGCGACGCGCTGGCGCCGGTCGGCGAGGCGGGCGTGCCGCCGGAGCTGCCGCCGCCGGTGCAGGTGGTGCTGGTGGTGGAGGGCGCGGCCCGGCGCACACCGCCCGCGCCCGGCGTGGAGGTGGTGTCCGCGCCCGGCTCCGGCGACGACACGGTGGTCGAGCTGGTCGCCGCCGCGCCGGACCGGCGGCGGGTGGTGGTCACGGCCGACCGCGAACTGCGCGAGCGGGTCACCGCGCTCGGCGCGGAGGTGCGCGGCCCGCGCTGGCTGGGCCGTTAGTCCCGCCGATGGGACCGGCGACGGGACCGCGGGATGCCGCCCGGCGGGATCTTCACGCACGTCAGGGCGGCAACCGGACACGCGGGTCGTCACGCCGCGAGGGTGGATGTTCGTCCACCCGTTCCGATGGGTTGTAATGGAGATCTCTTTCGCCCCCAGGAGGTCCCCGTGGCGAGCGTTGCCGAGCTGAAGGCAGCCATCGATGTCGCTCTCCAGCAGATCGGTGACGGCCAGACAGCGGTGCAGGCAGCCGGCGAGAAGCTGGCCGAGGCGCAGCAGACGCTGGCCGGCGCGCTGGAGGGCAGCGGGCACGAGACGGTCGAGGCGGCGCAGGCCTCGCTGACACAGGCCGGTCAGGAGCTGGAGGAGTGCCTGGCCGCGACACTCGTCGCGGTGGAGCAGGCACAGCTCTACGTCGCGACGCTCTGAGGCCCGGCCGTGTCCATCGTCGAGGACATCGGCGCGCAGGTCCGTGCCGCCGCCGAGGAACTGCCGCTGGCGCAGCTCGCCGTCGCGCTGGAGAAGCTCGGTCAGGCGCAGGAGCGGCTGCGCTGGGTGCGCCAGGAGTCGTCCGACCCGATGGGGGTGCCGGAGCTGTCCTCGGCCACCGAGCACGCCGAGACCGCCGGTTACGCGCTGCGCGTGGCACAGGAGCAGCTCACCGCGTACCTGGCCGCGATCGGGCTGGCCCCCGACGGCGCGCGCCCGGCGCCGCCGGGCGAGGCGCGGCCGAAGCACGACACGCCGCGCGGCCAGGAACCGCCCGCGCCCGGCCCGGCCGCCGAGCCGGGTGAGCAACCGGCGGTACGGCGCTGGTGGGCGGTGCGGGTGGCGGAGCTGACCGGCGGCCGGGATCCGGCGGCGGACGAGCCGGACGAGCGCGTCGGGGACGCCCACGAGCTGCTGCGCCGGGTGGCCGCCGGGGTCCGCTCCGGCGACCGGGACCGGCTGCACCGCGAGCTGCGCCGGGCACACGCCGACGTGGGGCTGGGGCTGGCCGCGATCACCCCGCCGCTGCTGCGCGAGCTGGCCGGTGAGCTGCTCGGCCATCCGCCTCGCGCGGACGACCTGCCCCGGCTGCGCGGCGCGCTGGACTCGCGGGTCCGTGACCTGCTGCCCGGGCTGCCGCCGCCGGTGCTGGACACGCTGCTGACCCGGGTCTGCCGGATGCCCCCGCCGCGCCGCGCCGACGACGCGGAGCAGCCGCACGCGGCCGACCCGGCGGTCACCGCCGGCGTGCTCACCGGCGTGCTGCTCGACCGGCTCGGCCGGGACCTGCCCAAGGACACCGACGAACCGGAGCCGCCCCGTGCCTGACGTCCGCGCTCAACTGGTGACGCGGGTCCGGGGGATGCTCTCCGAGGCCCTGGGCGCCACCCGTACCCGCCTCACCGCCGCCGAGGCCGAGCTGGCCGCCGGGCGGGAGCGGCTGGCCCGTACCCGCCGGGCCGCGGCGGCGGTGCCCGACCGGGTGGGCGCCGCGCGCGACCGGCGCCTGGCCGAGATCGACGCCCGGCACACCGCCCGCTTGGCCGAGCTGGCCCGGCGGGCCGCCGCCGCGGCGCAGCGGGAGGCGCCCGGCGCGGCCTCCGCGCCCTGGGACCGCTGGCAGGCCACGCCCGCCGGACGGTCCGAGCCGCCGGGCGCGTCGCGCATCGGCACGGTACGCCTCGACGGCGCCGAACCGGTGCCGGCGCTGGTTCCGCTGCTGGACGCCGGGCACGCGCACCTGGCCGGCGGCGATCGGGACGGCCTCGCGGCGGTGGTGCCGGCGCTGCTGCTGCGCTCGGTCGGGCGGGCCGACCCGGGCGCGGTACGGCTGTACGGATACGACCCGGAACACCTGGGCGGCGGCCTGGCCGGGTTCGCGCCGCTGGGCACTGCCGGGCTGCTCACGTTCGTCGGGCCGGGCGGGCTGGGCCGGCTGCTTGACGACCTGGTGGAGCAGATCCGCCGGATCAACGCCACGGTGCTCGCCGGTGAGTACGGCTCGCTGCGTGAGCTGGCCGCCGCCACCGGACGCCGCCCGGAGCCGTGGCGGGTGGCGGTGCTGCTCGGCGGCGACGAGCTGTCCCGGCACGAGCGCGGCCAGCTCGACCGGGTGGTACGCACCGGCGCGGCGTGCGGCGTGCACCTGGTGGTCCGCGGCATCGAACTGCCCGGCGACCCGACGGTCACCCGGATCACGGTGGAGCCGGACGACGCCCGTATCGGCGGGCTGCCGGTGGTGCTCGACGCGCCGCCGCCGCCCGCCCTGGTCACCGAGACGTGCCGCACCGTGGCGTCCCGGGTGGCCGCCGGCCCGCCGCCGACACCGTTCACCGACCTGCTCCCGCCGCCGGAGGAGTACTGGCGGGAGGACTCGGCGCACGGGCTCACCGCGCCGGTCGGCGAGGGCCCGCACGGGCGGCAGGTGCTGCTCACCCTCGGCGACTACCCGCCGCACGCGTTGATCGGCGGCCCGTCGGGCACCGGCAAGACCAACCTGCTCTTCGCCTGGATCGGCGCGCTCGCCGTCCGCTACTCCCCCGCCGAGCTGGAGTTCTATCTGCTGGACTTCAAGGAGGGCGTGTCCTTCGCCCGGTTCGCGCAGGGCCGGCGGGATCCGAGCTGGCTGCCGCACATGCGGCTGGTCGGCATCAACGTCAACACCGACCGGGAGTTCGGCCTGGCGCTGCTGCGCTTCCTCGCCGAGGAGCTGCGCCGCCGCGCCGACGCGGCGAAGAAGCACGAGGTCACCAAGCTGGCCGAGTTGCGCGCGGTGGACCCGGACGGGCACTGGCCGCGCATCGTGGCGGTGGTCGACGAGTTCCAGGCGCTGCTGGCCGGCCGGGACGTGGTCGCCCGGGAGGCCGCCGACCTGCTGGAGGACCTGGCCCGGCGAGGCCGGTCGCAGGGCATCCACCTGGTGCTCGCGTCGCAGGACGTGCGCGGCATCGAGGCGCTGTGGGGACGGCCCGCGCTCGTCGCCCAGTTCACGCTGCGGATCGCGCTGCCCAAGGCGCTGCGCATCCTGGCCGAGCGCAACGACGCCGCGCAGTCGCTGCCCCGCCACCACGCGGTGATCAACGCCGAGTCGGGCCTGGCCGAGGGGAACGAGGTGGCCCGGATCCCGTCGGCCAGCGACTGGGAGACGTGGAGCGAGCTTCAGCACCGGCTGTGGCGGATGCGCCCGCAGGACGCGGCGCCGGCCCGGCTGTTCGACGGCGACGCGATCCCGAAGCTCGCCGACGCGCCGGACTTCCGCGCGCTGACCGCGCCGGAGCAGGGCGTGTCGCGCAGCCCGGTGGCGCTGCTCGGCGAGATCATCGACGTGCAGTCCCGCTCGGCGGCGCTGCGCCTGCCCCGCGCGCCGGGCCGCAACCTGGCCGTGCTGGGCACCCGGGTGGACGAGGCGTGCGCGGTGCTCGACGCCGCCGCCCGCTCGCTGGCCCGGCAGTACCGGCCCGGCACCGCCCGGTTCTCCATCGCCTGCCTGGACCCGGACGCCGACCCGGCCGCCCGTGCCCTGTACGAGGACCTGGAAGGCGACGCCTCCTGGTACGACGAGGAGACCGTGCCGGAGCTGATGGCCGAGGTGGGCGACGGGCTGGGCGCGCCGGGTGCGGCGCGTACCCCGCACTTCCTGCTGCTGTACGCGGTGGACGCGGCGGCCGCGGCGCTGGCCGGCAAGGCCGGTACGCGCACCGGGCTGGAGCAGCTGCGCCGGATCCTGCACGACGGGCCGGAACGGCGTACGCACGTGCTGGCGTGGTGGCGTGGCGTGGCCCGGATGCGCGTCGACCTGGGCGGCGCGGGCGCGCGCACGGACCAGATCGGCGCCTGGGTGGCGCTGGACGTGCAGGGCGGCGAGCTGGGCTCCTCGCTCTATCCGGGCAGCGGCGGCCCGGACTGGTATCCCCGGCCGTGGCGCGGTCTCTACTTCGACCGGGCGGTGCACCGCACCGGACAGGTGATCATCCCTTATGGTCCCTCCCGATGAACGAACCGGTTGCCAGTGAGACGTACAGCGCGCAGATCCGCCGGCTCGCCGAGCTGACCGCCCGGGTGACCGCACAGCGGGCCGAGGCGCACACCTGGTACGCCCAGCAGGTGGCCGCCGCCGACCTGGCGGTGGCGCGGGCCGACGAGCAGGTCCGGCAGGCCGAGGAGGAGGTGGCCGAGGCGGCCCGGCTGGTGGAGCGCGTCGACGGCGAGGTCGCTCACCTGTGGACGCAGCTGCGGGCCCGGCTGGGCGTGAGCGCCCGGCGGCTGGGTGACCCGCCCGGCCCGGTCCGCGGCGCCGCCGGTGATCCGGTGCCGCTGCTGCGCGCGGTCCGGGAGTTGCTGGAGCGCACCGGGGCGCCGGGCGAACTGCCCGGATCGGTGAACCCGCTGCTGATCGCGTGCGGGATCGGCGGCGCGCTGGTGGCGTACGCGCTGGGGGTGGGTGCGCGGGCGCTGGGCGCCGGGTCCAGCGGCGACCTGGCGGTGGGCCTGCCGGTGCTGGCGCTGGTGGTGACGCTGCTCGGCCCGGTGATCGGGCTGGCGCCGGCCCGGCTGCTGGCCGACCGGCGGCACGCGGTGCTGACCCCGCGCCCGATGATCCTGGTGGCCGCCTCGGGTCTGGTGACGACCCTGCTCCTGCTGACGGCGACATACGCCCGCTGACCCCCGGCCGGCTCCGCCGCGTCGATCATGAGGTTGGCGGCGCGACACGCCGTCGCGCCGCCGGTCAACCTCATGATCGCGCCCGTCAGGCGGGGACCAGGACCGCTTCCTTGAGCAGGCGGCGGGCCAGCACCAGGCGATCGGCGTCGTCGTCCAGGCCGGGCAGGTCGCCGACCCGCGTCACCTCGCCGGTGAGCAGCGCGCGCAGCGCCGCCTCGCAGGTGCCGGGCAGGGTGAGCGTCCGGTCCGGCACCCGCAGCGTGATCCGGCCGTCGGCGGCCGGGGCGAGCTGCCAGCGCAGGCCGCCGCGCGCCGTGACCTCGCTGTCCGGCGTCAGCCGGGCCAGCGCCCGCGCCTGCGCCAGCGGCCGGATCGGCGCCGGTCGGGACGCCGGCCAGACCCGGGCCCGCAGCCGGCCGGCCACCGCCGCCGGGTCGGCCCGCAGCAGCCAGTCGCGCAGCGCCTCGACGGTCTCGGTCAGCTCCGGCTCGACCGCGTCCGGGTCGGCCAGGTCGAGCCCGAACGGCAGGCTCGCGCGCAGCCGCGCGTCCTCGGCGGCGAGCGCGAGCAGTTCCTCGACCACCGCGTACCGGGTCAGCGCCCTGATGCCCACTGTCAGGTGCAGCGAGCTGGACTCCTGCGCCTGGGCGCTGTGCAGCCAGCCGCGCGGCAGGTAGAGCGCGTCGCCCGGCTCGAGCACCACGTCCAGCTCGGGGCGTCCTTCGGCGGTGGCGGAGACCTCGTCGGCCCGGCCGCCCCAGGGCTGACGCTCCAGCGGGTCGGCCAGCACCGGGGGGTGGATCCGCCAGTGCTTGCGCCCGTCCACCTGGAGCACGAACACGTCGTGGGTGTCGTAGTGGGTGGCGAAGCCCTGACTGCCGGCCGGGGTCAGGTAGGCGTTCACCTGCAACGGCTGGGCCAGCGCGGTGCCCAGGTCGCGGGTGAAGTCGACGATCGCCGGCCAGGTGCGGTGCAGGCCCTGCAGCACCAGCGTCGCGCCGTCGGCGTACAGCGCCAGCACCTTCTCGTCGAGGACCTGGTCGCCGATCTCGGCGCCCGCGCCACCGCCGCCGGTGAACCGCGCCGCCGGCACGAGCTGGCCGTCCTTGGCGACCCGCAGGAACGGGGTACGCAGGCCGCGGCGGCTGAGCAGCTCGTCGGCGTCGGCGGGGCTGAGCAGGTCGGCGAAGCCGTGCGGGTTGGGCAGGTCGGCGGCGCGGGACAGCAGCGGGCTGCACCCCCAGTGGTCGGCGGCGAACTTCGCCGGATCCACCGCCACGCACCGGGCCAGCGCCTCGGACGCGGAGAACGCAACCGCCGGGCGGCCGTGGCCACCCGGCGGGTCGGCGTGCGTGGTGCTCATGTGTCAGGCGCTGCCGTCGGCGCCGCCGTCGTGCTGACCGGGGGTCGCTCCACCGTCGGCCGGGCCCTCGGCGCTGCCGTCCGCGCCACCGTCGTGCTGACCCGGCGTCGCGCCACCGTCAGCGGGGCCCTCGGCGCCACCGTCCGCGCCACCGTCGTGCTGACCCGGCGTCGCGCCACCGTCAGCGGGGCCCTCGGCGCCACCGTCCGCGCCACCGTCGTGCTGACCCGGGGTCGCACCGCCGTCGGCCGGGCCCTCCAGGCCGCTGCCGCCGCTGCTCTGGATGTCGTCGTCGTTCAATGCCATGGGTGCTCCCTCGGTGTGCCGCCCCGCGTCGTGCCGGGGTCCGTGTGCAGCGGGTGGTACCCCACGCCCGATCTTCTCTAACCACCGTAGACGCCCGGACGCCGTCGTACGGACGGTTCGCGGGGCAAGCGGCCGGGAGGGCCGGATGCCAGGATGGCGGGAGGACGACAGGCGAGGAGACGCACGTGACGCAGCCGGAACCGCTCACCCCGCTGACCGAGGACTGGCAGCGGGCGCTGGCAGTGGTGGCCCACCCCGACGACCTGGAGTTCGGCGCCGCAGCCGCTGTGGCGCGCTGGACCGGGCAGGGCAAGGAGGTCGTGTACTGCCTGCTCACCAGCGGTGAGGCGGGCATCGACGGGATGACGCCGGAGCGCGCCCGGGTGGTGCGCGAGGAGGAGCAGCGCGCCTCCGCCGCGGTGGTCGGGGTGTCCGTCGTCGAGTTCCTCGGCCTGCCCGACGGGCTGCTGGAGTACGGCGTGCCGCTGCGCCGGGCCATCGCCGCCGTGGTGCGCCGGCACCGGCCGGACGTGGTGCTGACGAACAACTTCCGGGAGACCTGGGACGGGGCGTACGCGCTGAACCAGGCCGACCACATCGCCTGCGGCCGGGCCACGCTGGACGCGGTCCGCGACGCCGGCAACCGGTGGATCTTCCCGGAGCAGCTCACCGACGGCGTCCAGCCGTGGTCGCGGGTCCGCGAGGTGTGGGCGGCCGGGTCGCCGGTGGCCCGGCACGGGGTGGACGTGACCGACACGTTCGACAAGGGTGTCGCCTCGCTGCGGGCGCACGGGGCGTACCTGAGCGGGCTCGGCGACGGCGGCTTCGACGCCGAGGAGTTCCTGGAGGGCATGGCCCGGCCGGCCGGCAGCCGGCTCGGCGCGCGGTTCGGCGCCACGTTCGAGGTCTTCCCGATCAACCTTCAGTAGGGCACGGCGATGTTCCTGGCCGGCACGCCGGCGGCCCGCCCCGCCGAGGGGGCGGGACGGGCCGGTCCGGGTGCCGGTCAGGGAATGAGCTGACGCAGGTCCTGCGGCAGGGTGGCCTTCACGTCCTGCCACTCCCCCTGCGTGACGTGCCGGCGCAACGTGTCCAGCACGACCTGCGCCACCCGCTGCGCGCCGCCCTCGACGTCGTACGGGAAGCCCTGGCGCACCTCGTACAGGAAGTCGTCGCGGTTGAGCTTGATCGGCACGTTCTCCGGCTGCCAGCCGTCGAAGTAGATCCCGCGCACCAGCACCGGCAACTGCTGGGCGAACTCGGCGCTCTCCCGCACCGGCAGCCGGTCGCGCAGCAGGTGCAGCACGGTACGCAACGCGGCGTAGGACTGGTTGCGCCGTTCCTTCGGCCAGCCGTACGCGGACTCGATCTCCTTGAGGATCACGTTCGTCTTGTCCAGCGAGGACTCGAACGCGGACAACAACTGCTCGGCCATCGGGCTCACCCCCGTGCGTCGGTCTCCCAGCGTCGGTCGTCGGCGCGGCGCGGCGGGCCGCTGGGGCCCCGCCACAGCCGGGTCGGACTGAACCGGCCGGGCCGCTCGCCCCGCCGGGGTGCCTCGGAGCCGCCGATCACGTGCAGTACGCCACCGCGGCGCCGGTCCGCCACCACCCGTACCGTCATGACCCACCTCCTCGTCGCGGCGCCTTTGGCGGCGCCACTGTCCATGCTGCGGCGGGGGCGGGTGAGCGGGCCTCACCCGGATCGGGTGAGACGCTCAGGCGTCCAGCAGGCCGGCGAGCGTGGCGGCGTTGCGCTGCGCGTAGTCCCGGTAGCAGTTGTTCATCAGGACGTGCGTCTGCTCGGCGTCACCGGCCAGCTCGCGCAGTTTCGGCGCCCAGTCGCGCAGTTCCCGCTTCGAGTAGTCGTAGCCGAACTTCTCGTGGATGTCCTTGCTGGTCCACTTGTCGCTGTGGCCGTGGAAGCGGACCACCGCGAGGTCGGCGGTGGCCGCGAGCACCGGCGGGACGGACGACTTGTGTCCCTGCGGCATGTCCACGCAGACGAACGGCAGGTCGTGCTCGCGCAGGAAACCGAGCGTCTCCTCGGCGTTGTCGCCGTCGAACCAGGAGGCGTGGCGGAACTCGAAGACCGGGCGCAGCGGCGCGCACCGCCGGGCCACCTCCAGCAGGTACTGCTTGTTGTCCCGCTTGATGGTGAACCAGGGCGGGAACTGGAACAGCAGCGCGCCCAGCTTGCCCGCGTCGACCAGCGGGTCGAGGGCGGACAGGAACCGGGTCCAGACCTCCTCGTACGCCTGCGCGGGCAGGTCGCCGGGGTAGACGTTGCGCTTGCCGGTCTCCGGGCGCAGGTCCTTGTAGAGCGCGGAGACGCGGGTGGGGTGGCCGGTCAGCAGGCTGAACGCCTTGACGTTGAAGGTGAACCCGGCCGGTGTGCGTTCGGCCCACAGCCGGGCGGTCCGCTCGGCGGGCGGCGAGTAGTAGGTCGCGTCCACCTCGACCAGCGGGAACTGCCGGGCGTAGTAGGCCAGTCGTTTCTCCGGCGTGTCGGCGCTCGCCGGGTACCAGCCGGAGTCGAGCAGTGTCCGGTCGGTCCACGAGGCGGTGCCCACCCTGATCTCACCCATGGCAGGAGCTCACCGCCCAGCAGGACCGACCGGCAACCGGAACGGCGTTCAGGCCGCCCGCCGCTCCCGGGTCTGCTTGCAGGCCACGCAGGAGGTGGCGGACGGGAAGATCTCCAGCCGTTCCACCGGGATCGGGGCGGTGCAGCCCTCGCAGAAGCCGTAGGTGCCCTCGTCCAGGCGGGTCAGCGCGTGCTCGAACTGGGCCCGCCGGTCCAGGATGGTGCGCAGCAGCGACTGCGCGGTGTCCCGCTCGGCGGTCTTGGTGCCGCTGTCGGCCTGGTCGTCGCCGGCGGTGTCGCCGACCTCCACCAGCCGCAGCACCTGGCTCTGCGCCATGGTGTGCTCGTACTCGGCGGTCAGCTCGTCGTACCGCGACCGCAGGGACTGCCGGATCTGGTCGACCTCCGCCTGGGAGCGGCCGGTGGCTGTCGTGTCGTGGACGAGCATCGCTGCCTGCCTTTCCTACGTCCTCATACCGGACCGGGGCGGCCAGCGCCCCGGATCCGGTCCGACTGTGGATGCGCGGGCGACGAGATCACCCGTGCTCTGTGAGCCGGGCGATTACCCGTCCCCTCAGCGCACCAAACCGCCTGTTTCCTGAGTGTTTCCCGCGAGTCGGTAGGGGCTGGTCAGGCGGGTTCGACCAGGGCCGGGCGGCGCGGGTCGTCGGCCCGGACCACCACGTCGGCGAAGGACGCCGGGTCGACCTCGCCGGCGTAGCGGGCGAACGCGGGCAGGGTCCAGCGCAGCGCGGCGTCGGTACGCCGTTCCAGCGCCGCCGGGGAGAGCACGAGGTGGACGGTGAGGTCGAACGGCAGCGTGCCGCCGAGCAGCAGCGCGCCGCTGACCAGGACCACCCCGCCGGGCGGCAGTTCGACGTACGCGGCCCGGCTGGCCCGGTCGGCGGCGGTGTCCCACAGCGACGGCAGCAGCCGGCCCGAGCCGTCCGGGCCGGCCGGGTCGAGCACCTCGCGGCGCAGTCCCGGTTCGTCGAGCCAGCTCTCGTAGTACGCGTCCGGGTTGGTGCGGCCGTGTTCCAGGCGTACCGAGGCCGGGCGCAGGAAGTCGCCGGCGCGGACGTGCAGCACCGGCCGGCCGGCGGCGCGCAGCGGGTCGACGAGCGCCCTGGCGAGCGCGTCCGGGCCGGCGGCGGGCGGGCCGTCCACGGCGACCCGCAGCCGACCGGGCGTCCCGGTGCGGGCGAGACGCTCGGCCAGCTCGGTGACGAGCCGGTCGGGGCTGATCGGGCGGACGCGCATCGGACCATCGTGCCGCGCGGGCGGGCGGGTCACCACATGATCTGCTCCGGGCGGTCGGGGCTCCGTCCGGCGGCGATCGGCGGGTGGTGTCCCCGGTGTCAGCCGGTGCGGTCGATGGTGACGCGGGCGTCGTCGGCGAGCCGGTAGCCGACGCCGTAGACGGTGGTGACGAGCGGGACGTCCACACCGACCTTGCCGCGCAGCCGGCGCACGTGCACGTCGACGGTGCGGACGCCGGCGTGCTCGTACCCCCAGACCGCGTTGAGGAGTTGCAGCCGGGTGAACACCCGGCGCGGGTGGGCGACCAGGTGCAGCAGCAGGTCGAACTCCAGGCGGGTCAGCGGCAGCGGCTCGCCGTCGCGCAGCACCGACCGGGACGACGCGAGGATGTGCAGGGCCGGGATGGTCGGGGCGAGCGGACGCGCCGGGGCACGGCCGGCCGGGACGCCGTCGGGCCGGCGCTCGGCCGGAACCGTGGCCGCGCTGACCACCGCGTCACCGTGTTCGAGCATCTCGCGGGCGGCGTCGAGCAGCCGGCGGGCGGCCGGGGTCAGCGACTCCTCGCACGCCAGGGGGATGGAGAGGGTGACAGTGAGCATGGGCGCGGCGGTGTTCGCGGGACGACGCTGGCCGCCGGGGGGCCGACCGGGGACCGCGGGTTGGGACGTATGCCATCCGGCGCGCGACGAGGCGGGGCTGACCGACATGGTCCTCCTTGGGCTGGTCCGGGTATCTCCCCACGGCCCGGGACGCCGCTGCATCGATGCTTCCCGGCGTCTCCGCGAGGGTCAAGGGGCGGTTGCGTTGCGTGAATGTGACATTTGACGAACACATCGGAGCCGCGTGCTCGCTCTGCGTGCGAGGCCCGTTGATTACAGCAGAGCGCCGGATCGCCTCTGGTAGGGGGGTCTGCCCCAGGGTTCACAATGCCGGATGCGTCGGCGAGGTCAACGCGGCGCACCCGGGATCCGGGTGCGCCGCGTGCCGGCCGGGCCGGGCTCAGGCGTCGCGGTCCACCGTGATCGCGGCGTCGTCGGCGAGGCGGTAGCCCACGCCGTACACGGTGGTCACCAACGGCGTGTCCGGCCCGAACTTGGCCCGCAGCCGGCGGACGTGCACGTCCACCGTGCGCGCCACCGCGTGCTCGTAGCCCCAGACGTTGGCGAGGAGTTGCAGGCGGGTGAACACCCGGCGCGGGTGTTCGGCGAGGAACAGCAACAGGTCGTACTCGATGCGGGTGAGCATGACCTCGGTGCCACCGTGCCGGACCCGCCGGGTGCCGGTGAGGATGCGCACGCCGCCGGGGGCGAGCGCCGGCGCCTCGCCGCGGCGCAGGTCGAGCACGGTACGGCCGGCCGGGCCGTCGGGCTGGGCCAGTCCCTCGCCGGTGGCGGCGAGTTCGTCGAGCAGGTCGACCAGGCGCGCGAGGCCCGGCGTCAGCGGCCCGGCGCCGAGGTCGAGCGTGATGGTGAGCGTCGGTGCGGTACGCGGCCGGGGCGGCCCGGCCCGGTCGGGGCGGCCCGAGCGGGCCGGACGGGTGGTGAGGGCGACGACGGACATGGGAGCCTCCTGTGCGGGCGGTCGCCCCGCCCCGCCGGTCGTGGCGGGACGGTCAGCGGAGCGCCCCGCCGGCGGTGACCGGGGGCGCGGCGGACGAGGGTCGGGTCGGCGGGGTGGGACCGAGGGTGGGCAGGCCGGCGATCTGCCAGGCGGCGAAGCCGCCGACGACGTCGGTGGCCCGGCACAGGCCGATGTCCTGGAGCGCGGCGGCGGCCAGCGACGAGGTGTAGCCCTCCTGGCAGAGCACGATCACCGGGACGTCGTAGCCGGTCGCCTGCGGCAGCCGGGCCGCGCAGCGCGGGTCGAAGCGCCACTCCAGCACGTTGCGTTCGACGACGAGCGCGCCGGGCACGGTGCCCTGCGCGGCACGCTGGGCGGCGGGGCGGATGTCCACCAGCAGCGCGCCGCCCCGGCACGCCAGGTGGGCCCGCTCCGGGTCGAGGCGGCGCAGGCGGGCACGGGCGGCGGCGAGGATCTCGTCGATGCCGCGCGAGCCGGGCGGTGGGACCGGACAGCGCTCGGTGCGGGTGGGGGTCTGCGCCATCGGGGCGTCCTTCCGTTCGTCGGGTTGCGGGGTGTCACCAGGCCACGCCGGCGTGGGCCACCTCGGCGACCCGGAGCCGGCCGGCGACGAGGTGGTAGCGGGTCATCCGGGTCAGCGCCGGCCGGTACACGTGCACGCTGACGGCGGGCGCGTCGCCGTGATTGGTGACCTGGTGCACGTGCCGTACGCCGAAGCGCCGGCCGGCTCCGGCGGCGAGCCGGTGCGGGCGCAGCCGGCCGCCGCTGACCGTCTCCTCGGTGAGCACGCCGGCCACGACCAGGAACGCGCCCGCGCAGCCGCCGTGGTCGTGCAGGTCGGTGCCCTGCCCGGGCAGCCAGCTCAACGCCCACACCTCGTGCTCGTCGTCGGCGTCCAGCCGGGCATACCAGCGGTCGGAAGCCTCGAACCGCAGCGGCACCGGCCAGGCGTGCGGGTCGGCCCAGCGGGCGGCGACGGCGAGCAGGTCGGCGGGAGCGGTGCTGGTCATCGGCGGTGCGTCCTCACGGTGCGGAGCGGATGTACCCGCACAGCTTAGACGGTAAAGCCTATCGGTTTAGTAGGTAATACCAGATGCTGGGACGCCGGTCGCGCTCAGCGGAGGACCGGCGGATCCACCTTGTAGCCCGGCACCGACGGCCAGCGGACGGTGAGCACCGTGGACTCCCGCTCGGCGTACCAGGAGTGGTCCACGCCCCGCCCCCACACCACGTAGTCACCGGGCGCGCGCAGCACCACCGTCCGGTCCGGCAACTCGATCCGGAACGCGCCGCTGATCAGCACCAGCAGGGCGGTACGCCGCTCACCGGTGGCCCACCGGGACCGGGTCTCCCCCGCCGGGTGCACGCCCCACTTCACCTCGACGTCGGTGCTGTGCCGCACGTCCCCGGCCGGCTTGAAGTGGCCCAGCAGCCAGCCCGCGTCGGTCGCGCCGTCCACCGCCGCGTTGCCCACGTACACCCGATCGTCCATGCGCGCGCCTCCCGTGCCCGGCTGGCGAAGCTACCAGGCGCGTCCGGCCGCGACGCCATAGCCTGGGCGGATGCCCGACGAACTCGACGACGAGACCATCGCCTTCGCCCACCGGATGTTCGACCTGGCCCGGGCCGGCGCCACCGAGGAGCTGGCCGCCAACGTGGACGCCGGGCTGCCGGTCAACCTCACCAACGCCAAGGGCGACACGCTGCTGATCCTCGCCGCGTACCACGCCCACCCGGAGACGGTGGCCGCGCTGCTGGCCCGGGGCGCCGACCCGGCCCGGGTCAACGACAGGGGACAGACCGCGCTCGCCGCGGCCGTGTTCCGGCGCCAGGAGGCGGCGGTCCGCGCGCTGCTCGACGCCGGCGCCGACCCGGACCACGGCGGCCCGTCCGCTGTCGAGACCGCGCGGTTCTTCGAACTGCCCGACATGCTGGCGCTGCTCGGCCGCGCGTGACCGGCGAGCGGTATACAGGGACCGTGGACGATCCCGTACCCGAGCAGATGCGCACCGCCGCGACGGCGTTCCTGGCCGCGCTGGACGAACCGGCCCGCCACGCCGCCCGGCACGCCCTCGACGACGAGCCGGCCCGCCGGTGGCTGGAGTACCGGCCCCGGCCACGGCCCGGCGTCACGCTCGCCGGCCTGGACGTCACCGCCCGCAAGGCGGCGCACCGGCTGCTCGCCACCGCGCTCAGCCCGGCCGCGTACGCGCAGGCCATGAGCGTGATGGCCCTCGAAGAGGTGCTGGACCGGGCGGAGGACTGGCGGCGCGGCCGGCACAGCGGCGACTACTGGGTGTCCGTCTTCGGCGACCCGGCCCGCGACGACAGCTGGGGCTGGCGGTTCGAGGGACACCACCTGTCGGTGAGCATGACGGTCGCCGACGACCGCGTCTCCCCCGCGCCGATCTTCCTGGGCGCCAACCCGGCCACCGTCCGGCACGCCGGCCGCCCGGTCACCCGGCCGCTGGGCCCGGAGGAGGACCTGGCCCGCGAGCTGCTCGACGCGCTCGGTCCCGGCGGCCGGTCCGCCGCGATCATCGCCGCGGAGGCGCCCGCCGACATCATCAGCGCCACCCGGGCCACCGCACCGGACCGGCTCGACCCGCTCGGCGTACCCCGGGGGCGGCTGCGGCCGACCGGCCGGGCGCTGCTCGACCGGCTGGTCGCGCTCTACCTGGACCGGCTGCCGCCCGAGCTGGCGGCCCGGGAGGCCGACCGGCTCGGCGGCGGCGAGCTGCACTTCGCCTGGGCCGGCCCGGTCGAGCCGGGCCGGCGGCACTACTACCGGGTGCAGGGCGAGGACCTGCTGATCGAGTACGACAACACCACAGACGACGGCAACCACGCGCACACCGTCCTGCGCCGCCCGGCCGGTGACTTCGGCGCCGACGTGCTGGCCGCGCACCACGCCGTGGCCCACCGGCCCGGCGGGCCTCGATGAGGGAGACGCGACGAACGCTCCCCCGGCGCTGATCCGCCCGTCCGGGCGACGCAGCTCGTCGGTGCCGGCCGGGTCAGAACGGGCGCGGGCGGGCGATCTCGACGGTGGACCCGGCCGGCACGTCGCCGAACGTCTCGAAGCCGCTCGGCTCGGTGACCCGCTCGAACTGCTGCATCAACCGCGCGCCCAGGGCCACGCCGACCGCGCCGACGGCGAGCGCGACGAGTTCGGCGGCGAGCAGGGCGCCGTTCGCGCCCCGCTGCGGCGCGTTCGCCCGGATCAGGCAGGAGAGCAGGAACAGCGCCGCCATGACGGCGTTCACCAGGTTGAACGTCAGCACGTTCCGGCTGGTCCGCCCGGCGCGGACGTCCCACAGGTCGACCAGGCCGGCGACGGTGGCGAAGCCGGCGGCGACGAGCGCGGCCACGGCGGTCCAGTAGCCCACCTCACCGAGGAACGCCGGACCACCGGCCACATCCGCCAGGTCGAAGACCACGGCGCAGACGAACAGGCCGAACGGGAACGTGACAAGCATCGGTTGGATGGGATGCCCCTGCACCCGCAGCCGGCTCTGCATCGCTTCCTCCCCAGGTCGGCGCAGCTCACCAGTCCAGAGTGCTACCCGAGGCGCCGCGAGGTGAAACGACTGTCGCTCAGTTGTCCCGGGGCCGGGAGACGGTGAGCACGAGCCGCTCGGCCACCTCGCGTAGCGGGATGTCCAGCGAGGACGCGGCGCTGCGCAGCACCTGAAGGGCCTCCGGTGCCGGACAGCCCCGCTGCGTCATGATCACGCCCACGGCCTGCCCGACCACCCCCTCGGCCAGCAGCGCGTCGTCGAGCTGGCCGGCCCGGGTGGCGGCCCGCTCGCGGTCCCGCGCGGCGGCGAGCAGCAGCCCGGCGTGCTCGGCGAGCAGCATGGCGGTGAGCTGATGCCGGGGGGTGAGCGCGCCGGGCGACTCGGCGTACAGGTTGATCGCGCCGATCACCTGCTCGTCCACGTCGACCGGGGCGGAGATCACCCCGTGCACCCCGAGCGCCCGGGCCCGCTCGCTCCAGGCCGGCCAGCGCGTCTCGCCGGGCGGCCCGGCCGAGATGATCATCTCCCGGCGGCGGATCGCGGCCATCGCCGGCGTGTCCGGACCGTGCCGCAGGTCGTCCAGCTCGGCGCGGTCCGGGTCGGAGGCGGCCACCCCGGCCGGCTCACCGGCGCGCAGCACGGTGAAGCCACAGCAGTCCACGCCCGGCACGGCGTCGCGGGCGATCCGGACCAGGCGGTCCAGCGCCTCGTCGAACCCGGCCGCACCGATCAGGCCGGCCGTCAGCTCACGCAGCAGCGCGGCCGTCTCCAGCACGTTGAGGTTGTCGATCATGGGTTGGCGCGTGTCGAGGTTCATCGGGGTGTGGCACCCACCGTCCACGCGGTCTCCCCGTTCGGCACCGTTGCCTGTCCCATGTCCGTCCCTCCTGTGGCCGGGCCCCGGCCTACTACCCTCGCAGACCGCGCGCGAAACCGCGCAAAAAGGGCCCCTTCCCGGGACCGGGAAGGGGCCCTTCGCGACGGTCAGCGCGACCCGGAGATGAGCCGGCGGCCCACCGAGGCGATCAGCCGGTCCAGCTCCGAGCCGAACGGGTTGTCGTGCACGAGGTACGTCCAGGTGGCGCTCGGCCGTACCAGCTTCGACGAGTCCGGCTCCCAGCCCTCGTCGAACTCGGTCTCCTCGAACGTGGCCACGGTCCGCGTCTCGATCTCGGGCACCAGCGCGTTGAACGCCGGCACCGCGCTGCGGTGGAACTCGTCGAGCGGGTCGAGCCGGCCCAGCGCCCGCAGGTGCACGCCCTCGCGTACCTCGGACAGCTCGGCCAGGTGGTCGGCCCAGAGCCGGTCCAGGTGGTAGAGGGCGATCTTGCGGGCCACGTCGGCGAGCAGGTCCTCGTCCATCTCGCCGGCCTTCTCCGGCACCCGCTCCAGCAGCATCAGCGCGGCGATGTCGCTGGTCAGGAGCCGCTCGCGGCGCTCGGCGAGCGCCTTGCGCTGCTGCTCGATCACCTGGCTGTAGCGCCACGTGTTGCGGTGGATCTCGTGGTTGACACCCTCGGCGACCCGCTGGGCGTGCTCGACCGCGTAGTCGACCTGCGGGTCGGTGACCAGGCCGTCGGCGTTCATCCGGGGTGAGGGCGGCACGGTGTCGCCGGCGTGCCGGACCACCAGGTCGTCCTCCAGGCTGACGAAGAACACCGACCCGCCCGGGTCGCCCTGCCGGCCGGCCCGGCCGCGGAGCTGGTCGTCGACCCGGCGGCTGTCGTGCCGGCCGCTGCCGATCACGTAGAGGCCGCCCAGCTCCGCCACCCGGTCCCGGTCGGCCTGGTCGCTGCCGCCCAGCCGGATGTCCACGCCCCGGCCGGCCATCTGGGTGGAGACCGTCACCGCGCCGTACGCGCCGGCCTCGGCGATGATGCCGGCCTCCTCGTCGTCGTTCTTCGCGTTCAGCACCACGCAGGACACCCCCGCGGCCTCGAGCGCGGCGGCCAGCCCCTCGGACTCCTTGACGTCGAGCGTGCCGACCAGCACCGGCCGCCCCGCCTGGTGGCAGCGCGTGATCTCGTCGACCAGCGCCTCCTCCTTCTCGGCGCGGGTGGCGTAGATCCGGTCCGGCTCGTCCTCGCGGACGCAGGGGGTGTTCGGCGGGATCACCGCGACCTCGAGGCCGAAGAACTCGCGGAGCTGGTCACCGACGAGCACAGCGGTGGCGGTCATGCCGCAGACAGTGGGGTAGAGCGCGATGTACGCCTGCACGGTGATCGTGCCCAGCACCTCGCCCTCGGCGGTGGCGTCCAGGCCCTCCTTCGCCTCGACCGCGGCCTGGAGCCCGTCCGGCCAGCGGCGGCGCTGGGCGACCCGGCCGCGCATCTCGTCGATCAGCTCGACCGAGTCGTCCCGGACGATGTAGTCCACGTCGCGGTGCAGCAGGGCGTGCGCGTGCAGCGCCACGTTCACCGCGGAGAGCTGCCCGACGTGCTCCTCGTCGTACAGGTCGATGCCGCCGAGCTTGGCCTCGACGGTGGCGAGGCCGACCGAGGTGAAGGCGACGCTGCGGCCGTCGTCGGCGACCGTGTAGTGCTTGCCCTTGCGCAGCCCGCGCACCAGCGCGGCGGCGGCGTGCACCGGGTCCTGCTCGCCGCCGACGGCGCCCGCGAGCACCATCGGCACCCGGGCCTCGTCGATCAGGATCGAGTCGGCCTCGTCCACGATCGCGGTCTTCAGCGGCGGCTGCACCCGGTCGGCCAGGTCGGTGACGAGCTGGTCGCGCAGGAAGTCGAAGCCGGCCTCGCTGACCGAGACGTAGGTGACGTCGCAGGCGTACGCGGCACGCCGCTCGTCGGGCGTGGACGCCTCGTTCACCCAGCCGACGGTGAGCCCGAGCAGGTCGTAGACGGGAGTCATCCACTCGGCGTCCCGGCGGGCCAGGTAGTCGTTGACGGTGAGCACGTGCACCGGGCCGTTGCCCAGCCGCACGTGCCCGTACGCGGCGACGGTGGCGGTTAGCGTCTTGCCCTCACCGGTGGCCATCTCGGCGACCTTGCCGGACAGCAGCGCCATCGCGCCGAGCAGCTGCACGTCGTAGGGGCGCTGGTCGAGCCCGCGCCGGGCCGCCTCGCGGCCGATCGCGCAGATCTCCTCGTAACCCGACGCCTGGCCGGCGGCCTCGGTCAGCTCGGCGTCGGACAGCTGCTCCAGGTCCGCCTCGCGCGCCTCGATCGCCGGCAGCAGCTTCTCCAGCGGAGCCAGGTCGACTGTCGTCCCCGGGCGCTGGAGGAATCGACGGAACCTGGTCTTCAACCGTTGCGACACACCCATGAGCCGCAACGGTACGCGAACCGGAGCCGATTGTGACCCCCGCCCGCCGCGCGCCGGGTCCACCCCTTCCGGTCCGCTTCCGTCGATCATGAGGTTGACGGCGTTTCGTGTCCGTTTTGTCGCCGCCAACCTCATGATCGACGCGCTCGGGCGAGGGCCCGTCAGGGGGTGAGGATCACCTGGAGTTCGGTGCGGCGGCGTTCGGCCAGGTCGGTCAGCAGGGCCGGGGCCTCGTCCAGCGGGACCACGGCCGAGATCAGGTGCTTGCGGATCACGTCGCCGTACTGGCGCAGCAGCTCCACCGTCTCCGCGGACAGCCGCTCCCGGTCCCAGGTGGGGGCCAGCCCGCGCGGCACCCGGCCGATCTGCGCGCAGCGCAGCGACAGCCCGTTGTGGTGGAACTCCTCGCCGAGCCGCACCGCGTCCGCGCCCGCCTGGTAGAACGCCAGGTCGATCACCGTGCCCTGCGGGCGCAGCAGGCGCAGCGCGAGCTGCAACGCCCAGTCCTGGCCACGGCACTGGAAGACCACGTCGGCGCCCCGGTCCCCGGCGGCGTGGTTCCACCGTGTCTTGAGCACCACTGCCGGGTCGTCGGCGTCCGGGTCGAGCGTGTCCAGGCCGAGCGCCTCGGCGACCTGCCGCCGGGCCGGCGTCGGGTCGACCACCACCACCGAGGCTGCGCCGTGCCGGCGGGCGAACAGCGCGGTCAGCAGCGCGACCACGCCGCCCCCGACCACAGCGACCCGGCGGCCGCGTACGCCGTCGCCGAGCGTGCGCACGTCCGTGCCGCACAGGTCGGCGGCGGCGTGCAGCAGCCCGTTGGCGCAGATCGGGCCCATGTGCGCCACGTACACGCCGAGCAGCGGGTCCAGGTCGTCGGGCAGCGGCACGAACCGCTCGGCGAGCGGGTCGGCGACCCAGCCGCTGCGGTGCCCGTACGTCATGGCGCCGACCTCGCCCACCGCGACGGCCGGGGTCCGGCTCTCCACCACGCGCCCCACCTGCATGTAGCCGAGCCGGGTCACCGGGTACGGCGTGGCCGCCTCCCCGGGCCGGAACAGCCCGAGCGCGGCGTCCCAGGTGACGTGCAGGTAGGGGTTGGTGCCCTTGACGAAGCTCAGTTCGGTGCCGGCGGACACGCCGCTGTAGAGCGTCTCCACCCGGAACGTGCCGTCGCGCAGCTCCGGGGCGTCCAGTTCGGCCAGCTCGACCCGGCCGGGGCCGGGGACCACCACCACCCGGTCACGCATCGACGCTCACCCCCGCGTCCGCGACCGCCGCGGTGAGCCGGGCCGCCGGGCCGGTCGGCAGCGCCACCGGCCGCCCGGTACGCGCCGACTCGGCCACCGCGAGCGCGAGCCGGTGGGTGCGCAGCGCCTCGGCGTACGGCACCCGGACGTCGTCGCCGAGGCCGCACACGGCGTCGACGAACGCCCGGTCGACTGCCACCCGCGCGGCGTCCGGATCGGCGGGCAGGTGCCGTTCGCCGTCGCCGTCGCGCACTGTCAGGCCGTCCTCGGACAGCCACAGCGCCAGCCCGTCGGCGAGGACCTCCACGCCGGCCCGGTGCTTCCAGCCGAGCACGCAGGACGCGGCGAGCGTGCCGACCGCGCCGGAACCGAGGCGCAGCGTGGCAGCGGTCACCGAGTCGATGTCGGCGCCGTCGACCGGCGGCGGGGCGCCGTCGCCGTACGCGCTCACCTCGACCGCCTCGCCGGCCAGCAGCCGGATCAGGTCCAGCACGTGCGCGGCCTGCTCGACCACCGGGCCGCCGGAGCGGTCCCGCCGCGCCCACCAGGCCACCGGAGGCACCTTGTCCAGCCAGGCGCCGTTCACCATCCGGACCGGACGGCCGGCGAGCAGCCGCCGGGCCTCCTCGACCACGTGCAGGTAGCGCCAGTGGTGCCCGACGCCGGTGAGCAGTCCCCGCTGCTCCACCAGGGCCGCGATCCGCTCGGCGGTGTCCAGGTCGAGCGCCACCGGCTTCTCCACGAACATCGGCACCCCGGCGGCGACCACCGCCTCCTCGGCCGGTCCGTGCGCGAACGGCGGCACGCACACGTACACCGCGTCCGGGCCGGCCGCGAGCAGCTCGTCCACGTCGCGGAACACCCGGCCGCCGTACGTGCCGGCGAGCGACCGCGCCGCGTCCGGCGCGACGTCGGTCACGCCGAGCAGTTCCACGTCCTCGAAGCCGGTGAGCACCCGGGCGTGGCGTTGCGCCACCCCGCCGGCTCCGACAAGTCCCACCCGGCAGGCACGCATCGACCACAACCTCTCGCCACGACTCCAGAGACTGGGGTCACCACTCCCCCCGACGGCGTCGCGCCAAACGCCGCCGGGGGCGCAACGTAACGTTCATCCGCCCGGAACCTCCCGGTACGCGCCAGGTGATCAGGTTGTTGGGCAAGATCCGGTTAGCGCGGATGCGGGATTGGGAAAACCAGGTCAGCGATTCCACCATCGATGGGGGTGCCCGTGCGGGAGTCAGATTCGACCGTCTCACCAGTGGTGGAGGCGTGGGCCACGTACCGCACCAGCACCGCCGCCGACTGGCCGGCGCAACTACTGGTGCGGGCCAAGGGGAACAGCCGGGTCAGCGTCGTGCTGCCCGCACGCAACGAGGAGGCGACGGTCGGCGCGATCGTGTCGACGGTCCGGGAACACCTGATGGACCGCGTACCGCTTGTCGACGAGCTGATCGTGGTCGACTCCCGGTCCACGGACCGGACCGCCCGGGTCGCGCGCGCGGCCGGCGCCGAGGTGGTCAGCCAGGACGCGATGACCAGCGGGCTGCCCCGGCTGACCGGCAAGGGCGACGCGCTCTGGGCCGGCCTGGCCGCGGCCGAGGGGGACGTGGTCGCGTTCGTCGACGCCGACCTGCGCGAGTTCCGGCCGCACTTCGTGACCGGGCTGCTCGGCCCGCTGCTCACCGACCCGAGCGTGGAGTTCGTGAAGGGCTTCTACCACCGGCCGCTGGTCGGCGCGACGAGCGTGGAGCCCGACGGCGGCGGGCGGGTGACGGAGCTGATGGCCCGGCCGCTGCTGAACCTGTTCTGGCCGGAGCTGGCCGGTTTCGTGCAGCCGCTGGCGGGTGAGTACGCCGGCCGCCGGGAGGTGCTGGAGCGGGTGCCGTTCGTCACCGGCTACGGCGTCGAGACGGCCATGCTGATCGACCTGCTGGAACTGGTCGGGCTCGACGCGCTGGCCCAGGTCGACCTGGGTGAGCGCAAGCACCGGCACCAGGACACCGCCGCGCTGGGCCGGATGTCGGCGCAGATCATGCTGACCGCCTGGTCCCGGCTGCAACGACGCGGGTGGGCCGCGCCCGGGACGGCGCCGACCGCGCTGCTGACCCAGTTCCGCCGGGGCGGCTCGGAGGCGCTGCCCAACCTGGACCGCGAGATCGTGGTGAACGACGTGTCAGTGCAGGAACGCCCGCCGCTGGCGCAGTTGCGGCACCGTCTCCCCCGTCGCCGGGTCGCCGCGTGAGCGGGACGAGCCCGGGAGAGGAAAGCACATGACGCTCACCGTGCTGATGAACGCCGGGCCGTGGCTGTCCGTGCCGCCACCCGGCTACGGCGGCATCGAGAACGTGATCGCCACCCTGGTGCCGGAGTTGCGCAGGCTGGGCGTACGGGTGGTGCTGGCCTCGGTGGAGAGCAGCACGCTGCCGGTCGACGAGAAGATCGCCGTCTTCCCGGACGGCCAGTTCCACGCCTTGCAGCGGCCGTACAACCAGGTCTGCGGCGTCTCCCAGGCGCACCTGTCCGGCGTGGTGCGCACGCTGCACGCCCGCGACGACATCGACCTGGTGCACGACCACGTGGAGGCGGTCGGGCTGGCCACCCTCGCCGCGATGGGCCCGGACGCCCCGCCGGTGCTGCACACGCTGCACTGGGACCTCGCCAAGCACCCCGAGCTGTACGGCAACCTCGACGGCGGCGACCGGGTACGGGTGAACGGCGTCTCCGCGTCGCAGCTGGCGCGCGCCCCCGAGGCCCTGCGCGCGCACTCGGTGGGGCACGTGCACCTGTCCACCCCCCTCGCCGTGGACGCGGACCGGCAGCCGCCGGCGCCCAAGGGCGACCACGTGGTCATCCTCGGCCGGATCAACCCCGGCAAGGGGCAGGACCTGGGCGCCCGGCTGGCCCACGAGGCGGGCTTCCGGCTGGTGCTGGCCGGGCCGGTCGGCCCGTACCACCGGCCGGAGGATCTGGCCGCGGCCGGCGACGAGGCGCGGCAGAACCCGGACGTGCGCTTCTTCTACGACCACGTCGCGCCGCACGTCGACGGCGACCGGGTGCGCTGGGTCGGCACGGTGGCCGGGCGGGAGCGCGACGACCTGGTCGCCTCCGCGCGCGCGTCGCTGTTCCCGCTGCGCTGGGAGGAACCGGGCGGCACCGCCGTGGTCGAGTCGCTGTCGCTCGGCACGCCGGTGGTCGCCACCGCCCGCGGCTGCCTGCCCGAGCTGATCGAGCACAGCCGTACCGGCCTGCTCACCGGCGACGAGCAGGAGCTGGGTGACCTGGTGCTCGCCGCCGCCGGGCTGGATCCGGCCGAGTGCCGGCGAGAGGCGGCCCGGCGGTTCACCCCGGCCCGGATGGCGCAGCGGTACGTGGAGCTGTACGACCGGGTCCGGGCGGGCGTGGCGCTGCCGTTGCAGCCCGCCTGACCCGGTCGACCACGTCCACCGGCCCGCCCCGCGTGGCCGGGCCGGCGTTTGCCCCCGCCGGGCGCGGGAAACCGGCGCATCCCGCGGTGGCGAGGAGGCCGGCGTGACGAACTCGATGGCGCACTCCCGGGCGCGGCGCAACCCGGCCGACGGGCGGGCGCCGGTACGCCGGATCGCCTCCGGGTTCGCCGTGCTCCTGCTGCTGCTCGGCGCGCTGGGCTTCGTGCCGGGCATCACCGGCGACTTCGCGGATCTGCGCTTCGCCGGGCCGGGTTCCGGCGCCCGGCTGTTCGGGGTGTTCCAGGTCTCGGCCGTGCACAACCTGGTGCACCTGGTGCTCGGCGCGGCCGGGCTGGTGCTGGCCCGCACGGTGGCCGGGGCCCGCGCGTTCCTGGTCGGCGCCGGGGCGGTCTATCTGGCGCTGTGGCTCTACGGGCTGGCCGTCGACCGCCGCGACGCGGCGAACGCGCTCGCGGTCAACCGCGCCGACTCGTGGCTGCACCTGCTGCTGGGCGCCGCCATGCTGGCGCTGGGGCTGTTCGCGGCACGCCGTGGGGACCGTCACTGACCTGCCCACCGGCGGCCCCGGACGCCCGGTTTCGCCGGTCCGGGGCCCGGGTACGTCGGTAGTCCTCCGGCTGCGGGACGGCGGCGACCGACCCCGACCGGGCGGCCCTCCCCGGCGAGGGCGACCCTCCCCGACGAGATGGAAACGAGGCGGCGATGGTGACCCGGATCAGGTGCGAGGTCCGCGACGAGTCGCCGGTCACTGTCGTACGGCTGGCCGGAGCGCTCGACCTGACCACGATGCGCGCGGTCCACGAGGTGCTGGACCGCTGCCTCGCGGCGCAGCCGGACGCCCTCGTGGTCGACCTGGAGGAGATCGAGGTCGGCGAACCGCTGGCGCTGTCCGTCTTCGCCGCCGCGGCGCGGCGGGCCGCGGACTGGCCGGCGGTGCCGATGGTGCTCGCCGCTCCCTGCGCCGAGACGGCGGCCTGGCTGGCTGAGACCACCGCCTGCCGGGTCGTGCCGGTCCGCCGGGACTGCGCCGAGGCGACGGCGCTGGCCGGCGCGGCGGCGGCGCCCCGGCTGCGGGTCCGGCTGGAGCCGGTCACCGGCGCCTGCCGGCGGGCCCGGGAACTGGTCACCGAGGCGTGCGGCAGGTGGAACGTGCCCGAGCTGGCCGGTCCGGCCTCGCTGGTGCTCAGCGAGCTGGTCGGCAACGTGGTGCGACACGCCGGCACGCCGATGCAGGTGACGCTGACGCTGCGCCGGCCGTACCTGCGGGTCGCGGTGATGGACGGCAACCCCGCCGACGCCCGCGCGGCGACCAGCCGTGACCCGCGCGCCGAGGGGGGCCGCGGGCTGATGCTGGTGCGGGAGCTGACCCAGCGCTGGGGCAGCACTCCGGTCGGTGCCGGCAAGGTCGTCTGGGCCATGCTCCCGGCTAATTGACCGAATTCTCCGCTCTCGCCTGGTTACATGGGCAAAGGGCCGGGTACGCCCGCCCGTCCTGTCTGTCGTCACCACGGGGTGAGATGCCATGCCCAAGCGGGTAGTCACGGAACCGGCACGAGACCGAGGGCCCGCGATCCTGGCGCCGGCCCGGTTCGGGGGGTTCCCCGGACCGACGCGGGAGGCGGTGAAGGGCAACGCGCTGTGGCGTCTGCTGCGTACCACCGACGCCAAGCAGATCGGCATGCTCTACCTGATGACGTCGTTCGCCTACTTCATCGTCGGCGGCGTCCTGGCGTTGATCATCCGGGCGGAGCTGGCCCGGCCGGGGATGCAGATCGTCTCCCCCGAGCAGTACAACCAGATGTTCACCATGCACGGCACGGTGATGCTGCTGCTGTTCGCCACCCCGCTGTTCTTCGGGTTCGCCAACTACCTGGTGCCGCTGCAGATCGGCGCCGCCGACGTGGCGTTCCCCCGGCTGAACGCGTTCGCGTACTGGCTCTACTTCCTCGGCGCGCTGATGGTCGTGGGCGGGTTCGCCACCCCGGCCGGCGCGGCGGACTTCGGCTGGACCGCGTACACGCCGCTGAGCACCGCGCAGCACTCCCCCGGCGTCGGCGCCAACCTGTGGGTGGTCGGCCTGGCCGTGTCCGGTCTGGGCACGATCCTCGGCGCGGTCAACCTGATCACCACGATCGTGACGCTGCGCGCCCCCGGCATGACCATGTTCCGGATGCCGATCTTCACCTGGAACGCGCTGCTCACCAGCGTCCTGGTGATCTTCGTCTTCCCGCTGCTGGCCGCCGCGCTGATGGCGCTGGCCTCGGACCGGCTGCTGCACTCGCACGTGTTCGACTCGACGACCGGCGGGCCGATGCTCTGGCAGCACCTGTTCTGGTTCTTCGGCCACCCCGAGGTCTACATCATCGCGCTGCCGTTCTTCGGCATCATCACCGAGATCATCCCGGTGTTCTCCCGCAAGCCGATCTTCGGCTACACCGGCCTGGTGCTGGCGACCGTCGCCATCACCGTGCTGTCGATGACGGTCTGGGCGCACCACATGTTCGCCACCGGGCAGGTGCTGCTGCCGTTCTTCAGCATCCTGAGCTTCCTGATCGCGGTGCCCACGGGGGTGAAGTTCTTCAACTGGATCGGCACCATGTGGAAGGGCCAGATCACCTTCGAGACACCGATGCTGTTCGCCGTCGGCTTCCTGGTGACGTTCCTGCTCGGCGGCCTGACCGGGGTGCTGCTGGCCAGCCCGCCGGTGGACTGGCAGGTCACCGACAGCTACTTCGTGGTGGCGCACTTCCACTACGTGATGTTCGGGACCATCGTCTTCGCCGCGTTCGGTGGCCTCTATTTCTGGTTCCCGAAGATGACCGGGCGGCTGCTCGACGAGCGGCTGGGCAAGATGCACTTCTGGACCATGTTCATCGGCTTCCACGCCACCTTCCTGGTGCAGCACTGGCTGGGCAACGAGGGCATGCCCCGCCGCTACGCCGACTACCTGCCCGGCGACGGCTTCACCACGCTGAACACGATCTCCAGCATCGGCTCGTTCGTCCTCGGCGCGTCCACCCTGTTCGTGATCTGGAACATCTGGAAGTCGTGGCGGTACGGCGCGGTGGTCACCGTTGACGACCCGTGGGGCTTCGGCAACTCGCTGGAGTGGGCCACCAGCTGCCCGCCGCCGTTGCGCAACTTCGACCGGATGCCGCGCATCCGCTCCGAGCGGCCGGCGTTCGACCTCAAGTACGGCCCGCTCGTCTCCGACCTGGGCCGGGACCTGCCGCAGCGCACCACCAAGCCGCCGCAGACGTTCCGCGAGGAGCTGCACCACGAGCGGGACGTGCCGCAGGCGCCGTCGCTCGGCGGCGCGTACGGGGCGCCCGAGGCGGTGGACTACCAGCCGGCGCCGCAGTCCGGGGCCCGGCCGGTGGAGGTGCCGGAGCCGGAGGAGGTGCGCCGGCCCAGCTTCGAGGAGACCGACGAACCGGAGGGCAGCGCGCTCAACGCCGAACGCGGCGACCAGCCGGACGACAGGTGGCGGCACCCGCGCGGGCACGGGGACACGCCGGACAACTGAGGACACCGCCAGAGGGCCGGCGCCGCACGGCGCCGGCCCTCTGGTCGTACGCCTCGCGCCGGCTCCCCAAGGCGGGAAGCCGGCGCGGTACGTGCGTGCGGCGGGTCAGTCGGCGGGCGGCAGTCCGGCCGCGACCAGGGAGCGGCGCACCGCCGGCTGCACCCGGGTCAGCCGCAGCGGCACACCGGTACGCGCGGCGGCGTCCCGGCCGGCCATCAGCGCGGCGATTCCACCGGCGTCGAAGCCACCGGCCCCGACCAGGTCGACCACCACCTCGCGCGGCTGCCCGGTGACCGCCTGGAGCACGGCCCGGCGCAACTGGTCCGCGCCGGCCCGGTCCACCTCGCCGCCGACCTCGACGACCACCCGGTCGCCGTTCTGCCTCACCGAGATCCGGGCCTTCGCCGGTTCGGCCTCGGCCGTGCCGTTCTGCCAGGGCGGCGGCGCGTCGGCGAGCATCGCCTGGCGCAGCCAGGTCAGCGCCCGCGACAGCAGCCGGGACACGTGCATCTGCGAGATGCCGAACCGGGCGGCGATCTCCGCCTGGGTCTGGTTGCCGTAGAAGCGCATCGCCAGGATGCGGCGCTCCCGCCAGGGCAGCCGGTGCAGCAGGCCGCTGACGGTGACCCGGTCGTCCACCGACTCCAGCGCGTGGTCGGACTCGCCGACCAGGTCGCCGAACTCGGCCGAGCTCTCCCCGCCCACCGGCGCGTTCAGCGACGCCGGGCTGTAGCCGGCGGCCGACTCCAGCGCGGCCAGGATCTCCTCCTCCGGCGTCTCCAGCCGGGCGGACAGCTCGGCCACCGTGGGAGCGCGGGAAAGCTCGCTGGTCAGCGTCGCCGTCGCCTGTCCCACCTCGAGGATCAGGTCCCGCAGCCGGCGCGGCACGTGCACGCCCCAGGTGCGGTCGCGGAAGTGCCGTTTGATCTCGCCGACGATCGTGATGGCCGCGTACGCGGTGAACGAGCCGCGTTCCGGGTCGTACCTGTCGACGGCGTTGACGAGGCCGAGACGCGCCACCTGCTCCAGGTCCTCCAGCGGCTCGCCGCGTCCCCGGTAGCGGCGGGCGAGCCGGCCGGCGAACGGCAACGCGAACCGGACCAGGTCGTCCCGCGCCTCCTGCCGCCGCTCCGGTGGCAGCCCTTCGATCCGGGCCGCGTACGCGAGCGCCGCGGCGTCCAGGTCCTCCAGACCCCGGTCGGTGGTCGGTGGTGTGGGTGTGGTGGTCTGTCCGAACATCCGCGCCCCCTCGCCAAAGAGCCCCCGCCCGGTCGGAACCGGTCGTGCGCGTGGTCGCACCACGCTCCGGGTGAGGAAGTTGGGTTACGTGACGGATTACGTCGAGAGCGGCGGCTACCCGCCGCACGGCGTCGTGGGCCGTTTCGCGGCGAGCGGTCTTCCCGCTCCGTAGGTACTCAATCACGGACCGCAGGATCGCGAGGATGTTTCGCCAGGTTGGCCGGGCAGCCGTGCCCGGCGGCGGTCAGCAGACCAGCAGGCCCTGGTGGGCGCCCGCGTCACGCAGCGCGGTGAGCGCCTCGGCCATCCGCAGCGGCGGCGGCACGGGCAGGTCGCAGGGCTGGTTGCGCAACACCTCCGTGGCACGTCGGGTGGGTACCGAGGCGACCGGGTAGCCCCGGGCGGCGCCCCGGTCCACTGCCCGCCGGCGCCGCCCGAAGCCGGCCACGGCCAGCCACTGGGGCAGTCCCGCGTACGCGGGCGAGCGCAGACCGGGCGGCTCGGGCAGCACGTCCACCGAGCTGAACGGCTCGCTGCCGGCCAGCCACCACTCGACGCCGGCGACCCGGCGCGCGGTGGCGTTCTCGCACCAGTAGGGCACCAGCCCGGCCCGCAGCACCTGCCCCGGGTCGAGCAGCCGGCCGCACTCCACCACCAGCCGGTCCCCGGTCTTGCCGGCCCGGCGCAGCCAGCGCCGGTACAGGTCGGCGGTCACCGCGCTGAGCGCGTCGGGCTGGGGCACGACCACCCGGTGCAGCGGATGCCCGTGCCGGTCGCCGAAGGAGCGGGCGTCGTGCTCGAAACCGGGCTCCACGCCGTGTTCGGCGAACGCGCCCGCCACCGTGACCTCCGGCGCGGTCCAGCGCTTCTCGTCCCCGCCGGCCGCGCGCAGCACCGCGCCGAGGGCGTGGGCGTCCGGGTGGAAGTCGACCGGGTCCAGGCCGCCGGCCGGGCAGCCGGACTGGAAGCTGTGCCCGTCGCCGCCGTCACGGACCGGCCAGGTCCGGGCGTCGTGCAGCAGCAGCACCGGAGCGGCCGGTTCCAGCCGGTCGGCCAGGAAGCGCGCGTACGCCTTCGGCAGCGTGCGCCAGCGCACCGCGAACGTGACCGCCGCGCCGGCCGCCGCGCCCCGGCTGGCCGGGCAGTGCACCTGGCGGACGTGCACGCGCGGGTTGCCGTCGAGCAGCCGGGCGGCGAGCGTGGCCCCGTGCGCGAGCGCGGCGTCCGGGCGGTCCACCGCCCCCCTGGTCCACTGCCCGGCCAGTTCGAATCCGGCCGGCAGCCAGGGCACGCCGAGCGCCACCGCGAGGTGGGCGGCGGCGCCGTGCGGCGAGCCGAGGACCACGCCGGGCCAGCGCCGGTCCGGGTACTGACCGGTGAACCACCCGGCCACCCGTTCGGCGTCCACGGCGGCGATCTGACCGGCGGTGAGCGCCGCCCGCCCGGCGGACCGGACGGCGGCGGCGCGGCGTACCGGCTCGGGCGCGCCGGTGAGGCGGGACAGCGCGCCCGGGTGGCCGAGGTCGGCGCAGTCGTCGCCACGCAGCGCCCGGACGGTCGCGGCGACCAGGATCCGGGCGGCGCTACCGGCGGCCACCACCCGCTCCGCGGGCAGGCCGGCGCCGCTGACCCGTTCGACTCGTTCGCTCACCACGCGGCCCGGCTTCCCGTCCCTCTGGGGTCTAAACGGGGCATCTCCCCACGGGTCAGGACCAAGGCCCGCCCGGTAACGGCAGCGCCCGCCACACCCAGGTACGCCGTCGCGCCGCGTGCCCGCCGTCGCGGGCGCAACGGCGCTCGGGTGCGGGTTTGGGCCGGACGGGGACGGGCACTGCACCGCGCATGCCCGACGACGAGAGCACCCCGGCGGCGACCATCACCCCGTACCGGGACGGACCGCTGCTGGTACGCGGCGACTTCGCGCTGGTCACGCCCGAGGGCACGCCGATCGAGACGCGCCAGGGCACCGTGGCGCTGTGCCGATGCGGCAAGAGCGCGATCAAGCCGTTCTGCGACGGCACGCACAAGGTGACCGGTTTCCGGGCGGGCAGCGACCGCGAGCCCTGACCCCCACCCTCGCCGATCTTGCGCTTCGGGCCCCGGCAAACCTCCCGAACCGGGCACTCAGAGGGCCCGAAGTGCAAGATCGCGTCAGGCGGCGGCCAGAGTGCGCTGGGGCGGGCGCAGGGACGACCCGCCGGCCGACCAGGCGGTCAGCAGGTGTGCCGCGAACAGGCCGTCCAGCGCCAGCGCGGCGGCGGCGCCGAACAGCACGTCGGACGCGAGCGCCGGCTCGGCCCGGACCAGCCCGCCGCACATGTCGTACGCGGCGATCTGCTCGTGCACGGCGTCGGCCTCGACGTGCTCGTCGTAGAAGCGCGTGGCGACCGCGTCGAAGCCGAGCCGGCGCAGTCCGTTGCCGTACCGGCGGTTCGGCAACGACGAGGTCATCTCGTACGCGGCCAGGTGCCCGAGCAGCGCCCCGCGCAGCCGCCGGTGCAGGCCGAACAGCGACATCATGTTGTTCGTCGCCAGTGTCACCGCCGGTACCCGGTCCAGGTGGGCGGCGTAGCCGGTGTCCAGGCCGAGCCGGTCCATCGTGGTGCGGAACAGCTCGGCGTGCATCAGGTCCAGCCGGCCGTTGCCGTACTCGTCGGTCTGGATCTCCACCAGCGCCGCCTTCGCCGGCCCGCCGAGCCGGGGCAGCGCCCAGCTGTGCGGGTCGGCCTCGCGCAGGTGGTAGATCGAGCGGTGGACGACGAACTCGCGGAACCGGCCGAGGTCGGCCCGCCGTTGCAGCGTCGCGGCCAGCGGAGGCCCGTCGTCGGCGGCCACCAGGCCGGCCAGCGCGCCGGGCACGGCGGCCGGCAGCACCGCGGGCAGCGGGCCGGCCAGCTCGCGAAGCGCCGCCTCGAACGGCCGCTCGGCGCGGGCGCGCAGCGCCAGCAGCGACGGCTCCCACTCCCACTCCTCGTCGACGCCGCAGAGGCCCCGGTAGTGCAGTTCGTAGCAGAGGAACAGGGTGAGCTGGAGATCCTCGTCGGTCAGCGGCGCGGCCACCGCCTCGAACCCGGCACCCAGCCCGGCCGGCAGCTCCCCCGGCGCCCCGCGCAGCGCGGTCAGCAGCGCGGCGGAGACCGGCCCGCGCGCCGCGGGCAGCGGCGCGGGGCCGTATCGGCTGACGGCGGCGACTGACATGTGACCTCCCGGGACGGTTGCGCCCGGTCGCAGTGCCCCGCCCCGATGCCGCTAAACGACTTCGTCGGCCGCGATGGCCTCGGTCTGGATCACCCGCTCCCGTACCCGGCGGGCGGCGTCCCCGTCGGCCACCAGGCCGCGCAGGTCGGCCAGCGCCGGTTCGGGCGCGTCCAGCGGCACGGCCGGATCCACCACCGCCTCCAGGACGGCGGGCCGGTCGGCCGCCAGCACCTCGTCCCAGGCGGCGCCGACCAGGTCGGGCCGGTCCACCCGTACGCCGTGCAGCCCGAGCAGGCGGGCCCACCCGGCGTACGGCACCTCGGGTCGCCGCTCTCCCGTTGACCGGCCGCCACCGACGCCGGACCGGTCCCTGTTGTTCAGCACCAGCACGATCAGCCGGGGGTCGCGCCACTGCGGCCAGTGGTGCGCCACCGTGATCAGCTCGGCCAGGCCGTTGAGCTGCATCGCGCCGTCGCCGAGCAGGGCGAACACCGGCTCGTCCGGGCGGGCCAGCTTGGCCGCTACCGCGTACGGCAGCGCGCAGCCCATCGAGCCGAGCGTGCCGCACAGCCGGGCCTGCACCCCCGGTGGCAGTTCCAGGTGCCGGGCGTACCAGTAGACGACCGAGCCGACGTCGACCGCGACACCGGCGCGCCGGGGCAGCCGGGCGGACAGCTCGCGGAGCACGAGCCGCGGGTCGACCGGGTCGGCGGGCGAGGCGGCGCGTTCGGCGGCGGCTCCCCGCCACCGGTCCACCATCTTCTCCACCGTGCCGCGCCACTCGCGGCCGGGATGCTCCGGCACCCGGGCCAGCAGCGCCCGCAGCGTCTCGGCGGCGTCGCCGACCAGCGGCACGTCCACCGGGTAGCGGGTGCCGATGCGCCGGCCGTCGATGTCGATCTGGATGGTGCGTACCTGGCCGGGCATCGGGAACCAGTCGGTCCACGGATCGTTGGTGCCGATCATCAGCAGTGTGTCGCAGGCGCCCATGAGCTGCGCGGCGGCGGTGGTGCCGACCTCGCCCAGCACGCCGGTGTGGAACGGCAGCCGCTCGTCGAGCACCGGCTTGCCCAGCAGCGACGTGGCCACGCCCGCGCCGAGCCGGTCGGCGAGCGCGACGATCTCCCCGGCCGCGCCGTGCGCGCCCTGCCCGACCAGCATCGCCACCCGCTGCCCGTTGCCGAGCAGCGAGGCGGCGGCGTCCAGGTCGGCGTCGTGCGGCATGACCCGGGCCAGCGGCTCGCCGGGCGTCGCGGTGACCACCCCGGCGGCCTGCGGCAGCAGGTCCGGCACGGCGGTGACCTGCAACGCCCGCGGCAGCACCACGCAGGTCGGGCTGCGGGTCGCCACTGCGGTACGGAACGCCTGGTCCAGCAGCGCCGGCACCTGTTCGGGCCGGCGGCCGTAGCGGACGAACTGGTTGCACACGTCGCCGAAGAGCCGGCTCAGCCCGATCTCCTCGTGCGCGCCGCCGAGCGGACCGGTGACGTCCTCGCCGACGATCGCGACCACCGGCTTGCTGTCGAGCTTCGCGTCGTAGAGGCCGTTGAGCAGGTGCACCGCGCTGGGCCCCTGGGTGGCCAGGCAGACCCCGACGCCGCCGGTGAACTTCGCGTGCCCGGTGGCCATGTACGAGGCGGTCTCCTCGTGCCGGGCGGGGACGAACGCCGGATCCCCGCCCGCGTCGTCGAGCGCGCCCACGAGCGGGGCGACCGCCGCGCCCGGACAGCCGAACACCCGCGGTACCCGCCAGGCCCGCAGGCGTTCGACCACCAGGTCGGCGACGATCCGCTCAGCCATTGCCGCGCCCCGGCGTGCCCGCGTCGACGTAGCGCAGCACCGCGCCGACCCCGTCGGTCAGCTCCGGCGCCTCCTCCGGCGCGAGCACTGTCAGGTCCGCGTCGGTGCCGATCAGCGCGCGCAGCAGCGCCGCGTCGGCGCGTACCCGCTGGGGGTCGGCCACCGACATGTCGGCCAGCTGCGCCCGGTCGGTGGCGATCTCGGTCGGCTCGGGGCCCACCCACAGCTCGCCGTCGGCCGACGCGTCGTCCACGATGAGCATGGTGTCGACCTGGTTGCGTTGCAGCGCGGAGACCACGGCGTCCAGGCCGGCGCCGACGTCCTCCTGAACGCCGAAACGGTCCAGCGCGGCGGTGACGCGCCGGTCGGCGACCTCGGCGACGGTCTGCACCGTGATGTCGTCCATCAGCGTGTCGTCAGCGCCCACGTCGCGGGCGCCGGCGTCGGTGCGGACCAGCACGTCCTGCCACCGCGCGGGCAGCTGGGCGGCGATCATGCCGGTGGCCCGGACGTCCCCGGCCACCACGACGACGTCGGCACCGACCCGCTCGGCCAGGTCGGCGGTGGCCGCGGCGGCGTCACCGGCGTTCTGGTGCCACGCCTCCATGGCGGCACGCTGGTAGCGGGACTGCGACCAGCCGCCCGGCTGCACCCGGCGCAGCTGGCGGCTCTGCCCGCCCCGCACCTGGGCCCGCCGGGGCACCCCGCCGGCGCTGACCGCCATCGCGTCCGCGCCGGTACGGTCGGCCAGCACCCGCACCCAGGCCACCTGCTCGCCGCGCTGGGCCACCAGCGGCATGGTGTGCGGCAGCGCCGACCAGCTGGCCAGGTCGCGCAGCGGTGGCGCGGACAGGTACTCGGTGAGCACCACGCGACCCCGGCTGGCGAACACGGCTATGCCGTAGTCGCCGGGCATCGGCTGGTGCCGGCGGACGACCTCCTCCACCGCCTCGACGGTGAGCGGGTCGGCGCCCTGCCCCAGCAGGTCGCCCTTGAGGGCCCGCCAGCGCAGGTCGACCTGCGCTCGCGCGTCCTGGGTGTCGCGGGAGGCGTCCATGTAGACCGAGCACCACGGCCCGGGACGGTCGTAGAGCGGGCGCAGGAAGGACAGCTGCATGCTCGACCCCTTTCCGGCTCGGCCGCACGCATACCCGCGCCCCGGCGGAGTTCACCTGCCGGCGGCCCGGGCGTGACCGCTGTTCATTCACGTCGTTCAACCCGAAGGATCGATACCATCTGTGCACGCAACGGGACTCTCGGTGGTGAACATGGGCACGGAGCTGTACGACCGACGCGTCGTCCACCCGACGGAACGCGTCGTCACCGGGCGTCTGGTCCGGTTGCTGGAGGGCTATGCCCGGGAGGTCCGGGTCGGGCAGCCCGTGCTGGTCGCGGTACTCACCGCCGCGGGAGTGGTGGGGCTGCTGCTGAAGGTGGTGCGCGCGTTGCTCAGCAGTGGCGGCGGCGGGGCCCGGCGCAGCTTCAAGGACCTGAAGAAGGGGCCGGAGTTCCTGGTCACCCCGGTCCGGGTACGCGACACCACCGGCCGGCTCGTCGAGGTCGAGCTGCACGGCCACCTGCCGCAGAGCGCGCTGCACCCGGGCGACCACGTCCAGCTCACGCTGCGGGGGCAGCGCGACGAGGACCTGCCGCCGCGGATCGAGCGGATCGTCAACCTGACCACCGGGCAACTGCTGACCCCGCGTACGGCCACGCTCTGGTCGCACCTGGGGCCGGCGCTGCTGCTGCAGGCGACGCTGGGTGCCGTGCTGCTGTTCGGCGTGGCCGCCTGCTCGGCGCTCACGTAGGGCGTGTCGCGGCACACGGTGATCCGCCCGGAGCTCGCCGTCTCCCTCACCGAGGAGCCTGTCGCGCGCTGCGACCGGCGGGGGTGAGCGGCCGCGCTCAGCGACCGGCGGGAGTGAGCGGCCGCTCGGCCGCGGCGGGCGTGTCGAGCAGACCCCGGCGCTGCGCCCAGCGCTCGAACAGCACTGTGGCGAACGGCGGCACGGCGGCGGCCAGGGCCAGCCCGGTCTGCACGAGGGTCCAGCGGCGCCGGCGGGCCACCAGGAGCGTCAGCAGCCCGTAGAGCACGAACAGCCCGCCGTGGATCGGCCCGAAGATCTTGACGCCGATCTCGTTTCCGGGCGGGCCGTACTTGACCGCCATGCCGGCCAGCAGCGCCGCCCAGGAGCACGCCTCGGCGAACGCCACCACCACGAACGCCCGGGTCCACCCGTCGCGCATCAGCCACTCCCCTTCGCCGTCGGCCGCCCATGCTAGCCGCCCGGACCGGTCCGTCCGGACGCAACCCGGACCGCCGCGACGGGGGTCACCGGGGCCGACACGGGGTACAGAAAGGCCCCCGGGCCTTTCCTGACCCGCCGCTCCGTGCGAGGTTGGGAAGAACCAACTGTGACAGGGTGGTGACCATGGGCGAGGACGTCGGCGTGCGGACCTTCAGCCGGGAGGATCGGGCCCGCTACCGCGAGAAGGTCCGGCGGTGCCTGGACGTGTTCGCCGAGATGTTGCGCGAGTCCCGGTTCGACGTGGAGCGGCCGATGACCGGCGTGGAGATCGAGCTGAATCTGGTCGACGACGGCTTCGACCCGGCCATGCGCAACGCCGACGTGCTGGAGGCGATCGCCGACCCGGCGTTCCAGACCGAGCTGGGCCAGTTCAACGTGGAGATCAACGTCGAGCCGCGACGGCTGGCCGGCACCGGCACCGCCGCGTTCGAGGAGCACGTGCGGGCCAGCCTGAACGCCGCCGAGTCCAAGGCCCGCACGGTCGGCGCGCACATGGTGATGATCGGGATCCTGCCGACGTTGCGTCCCGAGCACCTGACCGCCGAGACGCTGTCGGCGAACCCCCGGTACGCGCTGCTCAACGAGCAGATCTTCGCCGCCCGCGGGGAGGACCTGCCGATCGCGATCAGCGGGGTCGAGCGGCTGGCCACCACCGCCGACACGATCACGCCGGAGGCGGCGTGCACCAGCACCCAGTTCCACCTCCAGGTCAGCCCGGCGCAGTTCGCCGACTACTGGAACTCGGCCCAGGCGATAGCCGGCATCCAGGTGGCGCTCGGCGCGAACTCTCCGCTGTTCTTCGGCCGGGAGCTGTGGCGCGAGACCCGGGTGCCGTTGTTCCAGCAGGCCACCGACACCCGGGCGGAGGAGATCAAGGCCCAGGGCGTACGCCCGCGGGTGTGGTTCGGCGAGCGCTGGATCACCTCGGTGTTCGACCTGTTCGAGGAGAACGTGCGCTACTTCCCGGCGCTGCTGCCGGTCTGCGACCCGGAGGACCCGGCGGCCACGCTGCACAGCGGCGGGGTGCCGAAGCTGGCCGAGCTGCGCCTGCACAACGGCACCGTCTACCGGTGGAACCGCCCGGTGTACGACGCGCCCAAGGGCCGGCCGCACCTGCGGGTGGAGAACCGCGTGCTGCCGGCCGGGCCGACCGTGCTGGACACGGTCGCCAACGGCGCGTTCTACTTCGGCCTGGTACGGGCGCTCGCCGAGGCCGACCGTCCGCTGTGGTCGCAGATGTCCTTCAGCGCGGCCGAGGAGAACTTCCACGCCTGCGCCCGGCACGGCATCGACGCGCAGGTGTTCTGGCCCGGGCTGGGCTACCTGCCGGTGACCGAGCTGGTGCTGCGCCGGCTGCTGCCGCTGGCCCATCTGGGACTGGACCGGTGGGGCCTGGACCCGGCGGAACGGGACCGGCTGCTCGGCATCGTCGAGCAGCGCTGCCTGACCGGCCGCAACGGCGCGACGTGGCAGGTGGAGACGCTGCACCGGCTGGAGTCGGCCGACCACATGGACCGGCCGGCGGCCCTGCGCGAGGTGGTCCGCCACTACGTCGACCTGATGCACAGCAACCGGCCGGTGCACGAGTGGCCGATCCCCTGACCGGGCGGGAGGTCAGCGCAGCGCCGTCACTGCCGCCTTCGCGGCCTCGGCGACCACTGCGTCGTCGGGCTTCGCGTCGCGGCCGTCCCGGCTCGACAGGACGGCCAGCACGATCGGCGCCCGGCCGGGCGGCCAGATCACGGCGATGTCGTTGCGGGTGCCGTACCCGCCGGTGCCGGACTTGTCCGCCACCTGCCAGCCGTCCGGCACGCCGGCCCGGACCAGGCCACTCCCGGTGGTGCTGGCCCGCATCCAGCCCAGCAGCAGGTCGCGGTCCGCGGGCCGCAGGGCGTCACCCAGCGTGTACGCGCGCAGCGAACCGGCCAGCGCGCGGGGCGTGCTGGTGTCGCGCTCGTCGCCCGGTGTGGCCGCGTTCAGCTCCGGCTCGGTGCGGGCGGGCCGGGTGACCCGGTCGCCCACGTCGCGGAGCGCCCGCGCGAAGCCGTCCGGACCGCCGAGCGCGTCGAACAGCAGGTTGCCGGCGGTGTTGTCGCTGTACCGCACCGCCGCCTCGGCGGCGTCCCGCAGCGTGATCCCGGTGTCCACGTGCCGTTCGGTCACCGGCGAGTGCGCCACCAGGTCGGCGCGCCGGTAGCGGACCACCCGGTCCCGCTCGGCGTCGGACGTGGCGGCGAGCATCGCACCCGCCGCGAGCGCCTTGCAGGTCGACGCGTACGCGAACCGCTCGTCGGCGCGGTGCGCCAGGGTGCGGCCGGTGCCGGTGTCGACGGCGTAGACGCCGATCCGGGCGCCGGAGCGCCGTTCCAGGGCCGCCAGTTCCGGCGGCGCGGGCACCGGCGAGGGGCTCTGCGTCGCCGAGGTGGTCGATGCGGCCGACGCGGTGGTCCGGGGCGCGGAGGCGGGCCGGTCCGTCGTGCAGCCGGCCGCCAGAGCCGTCGTGAGCACCGCCGCGATCGCCTGCCGTCGCCTCATCGGCCTCTCCCCCGGCCGGGCGTCGTCGTCACCGGTCGCGGCCGATGGCGAGCTGACGGCGACGGACTCCGGTGGGTCAGCACGCGCGGCGGTAGTGCATGGCCACCACGCCGCTGCGGAACGGCTGCGCCGAGAGCAGTTCGAGCCGGCGTGTGCCGGGCAGCCCGTCCTCGTACAGCGTCGGGCCGTGACCGGCGATCCGGGGATGGATGAGCAGCCTGTACTCGTCGATCAGGTCCAGCCGGTCGAGCTCGGCCGCGAGCCCGCCGCTTCCGAGAAGGACGCCGGCCGGGGTCGCGTCCTTCAGCTTCCGCACCCCTTCGCGCAGGTCGCCGGCGATGTGGTGGCTGTTGGCCCACGGGAAGTCCGTGCGCGTCGCCGACACCACGACTTTGGGTTTGGCCTCCAGCTTGGCCGCCCACTCACGCATCGCCGGCGCCGCCTCCCGGTCGCCGCGGGCGACGGCCGGCCAGTAGGCCTCCATCAACTCGTAGGTGACGCGACCCCACAGCACCGCCCCGCACTCGTCCATGAGGCGGGTGAAATAGGCGTGCGACTCGTCGTCGACGACCCCCTCCCGGTGGTCGACGCAACCGTCCAGTGTGAGGTTGAGGCTGAAGACGAGCGATCCCATGGCCTGCGAGTCTAGTCAGCCGGCGACGACGGTGAACGTGAGCGCGCCGAGCGCGGCCAGCGGGAGCGCCGTGGCGGCGGCCAGCAGCCGCACCCGGGCGGACCGGCCGATCAGCACCACCAGCAACGCGGCGAGTCCGAGGTCGATCGCCACGTTCCACCAGGCTCCGGGATAGGACCCGGACTTCAGCGCGAACCGCAGCGCCTCCTCGACGAACACGGCCACCGGCAGCGCGACCCCCACGACGCGCCGCCACCCGTCGGTCCGCGCCCAGATCCCGGCGACACCGAACACCACGCCCGCCACCACGCCGAAAGCCATCCAGACGAACGAGGTGAGCGCCCAGATCATCGCGAGGTCGTCGCCCTGGAGCAGCGTCGCCGCCAGGTAGTAGCTGGGCACCGCGACGATCAGCAGGATGCTGGCGGCGACGGCGGCGCGTACCGCGCCCGACCGGATCCACCAGCCCAGCGCGAACGCGGCCACGGCCCAGGTGGCTGTGGAGTTGCCGAGTTCGGCGAACGGGTACGGCACCCACTTGATCCAGACGAAGTCCAGGAAGCCGAGCAGGAATCCGGCGACGGGGACGACGAGGGTGACGGCGCGACGCGAGGGTGGCATGCCGGGAGCATACATACTCGGTATGCTCCCCCGTCGACGGGGCGGCCCTACGAGGCCAGCCGCCGCTCGGACGGCGCAAGACGCACCGCGGCGTCGGATCGGTTGATCTCGGACCACACCTCGTCGAGGGAGAGACCGAGGACGTCGGCGATGGCCGCGATGGTGGGGAACGCGGGCGTGGCGACCCGGCCGGACTCGATCTTCCGGAGCGTCTCCGGCGACACGCCGGCGTCGAGCGCGGTGAGCAGCATCGAGCGCTCCCCACGGGCACGGCGCAGGAGCGCGCCCAGACGCTGCCCGCGCTCGACCTCGGCGGGGGTGAGGGGCAACCGGACCATGCCAGGATTCTAATACCGGGATAACATGACCGGGATACTTATTGGTCGCGCGAGGAAGGCGCCCGCATGATCGAGATCCTGAGCCCCACCGACGTACGGCGGGCGCGGGACACCGGCGCCCTGGTCGCCCACATCCTGCGGACGCTGCGCAGCCGCACCACCGTCGGCACGAACCTGCTCGACATCGACAGGCAGGCACAGTGCATGATCACCGAGGCCGGGGCGCAGTCCTGCTACGTCGACTACGAGCCGTCGTTCGGGCGCGGACCGTTCGGCCACTACATCTGCACCTCGGTGAACGACGCGGTGCTGCACGGGCTGCCGCACGACTACGCGCTCGCCGACGGCGACCTGCTCAGCCTCGACCTGGCCATCTCGCTGGGCGGGGTGGTGGCCGACTCCGCGATCAGCTTCCTCGTCGGCGAGGCCCGGCCCGCGGAGAGCGTCGCGCTGATCGACGCCACCGAGCGGGCGCTGCGCGCCGGGATCGCCGCGGCCCGTCCCGGCGCGCGCGTCGGCGACCTCTCGTACGCCATCGGCTCGGTCCTCACCGAAGCCGGCTACTCGGTCAACACCGAGTTCGGCGGTCACGGTGTCGGCTCGACCATGCACCAGGACCCGCACGTGTCGAACACCGGCCGGCCCGGGCGCGGCTACCCGCTGCGCCCCGGGCTGCTGCTGGCGCTGGAACCGTGGGTGATGGCGGACACCGCCACGCTGGTCACCGACGCCGACGGGTGGACGCTGCGCAGCGCGACCGGCTGCCGCACCGCGCACAGCGAGCACACCATCGCCATCACCGACGACGGCGCGGAGATCCTGACACTGCCGAGGTCGTGACCCGGGCCGCCGACGCCCTGGCACCCTGCCCGCGCCGATCGGTCTCGCCCGCGGTGATCGGGATCCGCCGCGCCGACCGGACCCGCCGCAAGCACCCGACCGGCGGCTCTCCCGCGTTCCCGACGCCGCCGGCCGTCGTCAAGCAGGCGTGCAGCGTTCCCGCAGCGTCTGCACGCCCGGCCCGGTGAGGTCGTCGCAATAGGCGGCCCGCCCGGCCATCGCCATCGTCAGCGCGAGGGTGGTGCCGCTGACCAACGGACCGGTGCCGGCGGTGAACGGCCCGTCGGTCGCCTCCACCCGCAGGCCGTCGATGGCGCTGCGACCGTTCACTGTGAAGTCCCGCCCGGCGTAGAACCGGGCGACCGGCGTGACCGCCTCGACCGAGGGCGTCCCTGCCAGGCCGAGCGGACGCCGGATGTCCTGGGCGTGCACGACCACCTCACCGAGCCACGCCTCGGTCGGGCCGAACGTCGACGTGGTGCTGCCGATGATCCGGCGGAACCGGTCGAGCGTCTCCCCCGGGCCGGCGCCCCGGTGCTCGGCCAGCCGGCGGTCGTTGTGCAGGTCGAAGTCGAACCGGGCGCCGACCACGCTGGCGACCCAGCGGGCGCGGCCGACGCTCGCCGCCGCGGTCAGGTGCGCGACCACCTCCTGCACCGTCCACCGGCCGCACAGCGAGCGCCGCGCCCACTGAGCCGCGTCGAGTCCGGCGAGGTCGTCGGCGAGTGCGGCGCGCTCGGCGTGCGCGAGCGCCCACAGCTCACGGCGGGTCAGCGTGTCGGACATGAAGCCTCCAGGGTCGGGTCGTCAGAGATGGAACCACGCCCCCCGGACGAACTCACCGCTCCCCGCCCCGGTTGCACGTTTGCTGCACGTCCGCTGAACGCTCGCCGGTGACGCTTCTCGTACACAACAACCGCAAGGAGAAGCGTCATGTCACACAATCACCTCTTCACCCCGCGTACCGTCGCTTCGGTGATCGGGGCGCTCGGCCTGGCCGCCGCGGGCCTGGCCGGCGGCGCCACCCCGGCGTCGGCGGCCTATGTGGTCCCCGCCGACTGCGGCCCGTACTCCGGGGCGCCCGTGCCGGCCGGGTACACCACGGTGTACGTCGTCGCCGGAGGGCGCTACGTCAGCCCCAACACCAACGGCCCGGAGTTCATCATCGGCACGACCCTTCGCGACGTCATCGTCGGAAGCGTCTACGACGACATCATCTGCGGCCTCGCCGGCAACGACGACATCAAGGCCAACACCGGCGACGACATCGTCTACGGCGGGCTGAACGGCGACGACATCTGGGGCGACCTGGGTGACGACAACCTCCACGGCGACGGCGGCGCCGACACCATCCACGGGGACCGGTTCATCGGGCCCAGCGCCCTGGACGGCAACGACCGCGTGGACGGCGGCAGCAACGACGACCACCTCTTCGGCGACAAGGGCGGGGACACCCTGGTCGGCGGTCCCGGCGTGGACGACGGTGACGGCGGCCCGGACGTGGTGTTCGACGACTGCCGGCCCAGTGTGGAAATCGTGGTCAACTGCCCGTGACCCCGTCGGCACGGCGGTGCGCGGGGCTCGGAGAACGGGCCCCGCGCACCGTCGCGCCCCCGCCTGTCGGATCGTCGTCAAGCCCGGTCCGACCATGACCGCACGCGGCTACCGTGACAGCCCGTGGCGGTGGAGTTCCGGGTGCTCGGCGACCTGGACGTCCGGGTCGACGGCCGGACGGTCCGGATCGGTCACGCCCGTCAGCAGTGCGTCCTCGCCGCTCTTCTGGTCGAGCCCAACCGTGTCGTCCCGACCGGACAGCTCATCAACCGGGTCTGGGGCGACGAGGTGCCGGACGGGGCCGCCACCACGCTGCGTGGTTACCTGTCCCGGCTGCGGCAGGCGCTGGCCGGCGCCGACGAGGTCCGTATCGTCCGGCGCCATCCCGGCTACCTGCTCGCCGTCGATCCGGACCGCGTCGATCTGCACCGCTTCCGCGCGCTGACCGAGCGGGCCCGGCGCGCCGCGGACGACGCGACGGCGATCGGCTGCCTGGAGCGGGCGCTGGGGCTCTGGCGCGGCGACGCGTTCGACGGGCTGACCACGCCGTGGCTGACGGCCTACCGGCAGACCCTCGACCGGCAGCGGCTCGCGGCCGCGCTGGACCGCAACGACATCGCGCTGCGCCGGGGCGCGCACGCCCGCCTTCTCCCCGACCTGCTGGATCTGAGCGGCCGGCACCCGTGGGACGAGCGCCTCGCGGCGCAGGCGATGCTCGCGTTGTACCGGTGCGGGCGGCAGGCGGACGCCCTCGAACACTTCCACCGGCTGCGCCGCCGGCTGGCCGCCGAGATCGGCGCCGACCCCAGCCCGCCGCTGGCACAGCTCTACCAGCAGATCCTCACCGCCGACACGGCGGTCGCACCGCCGGAGCCGGCGGGCGGCGAAGAACCGAGCGCGACGGCCACCGGCCCGACCGGCACGGCACGGGGTGGGGGCACCGTGCCCCGGCAGCTACCCGCGTCACCAGGCGTCTTCGCCGGCCGGACCGCCCAGCTCGCGCGCCTCGACGAACAACTCGGCGACGCGGGACGCCCGGACGGCGCCGGGTCCCCGGTGGTGATCTCGTCCATCGGTGGCGGCGGTGGTGTCGGCAAGACCTGGCTCGCCCTGCGGTGGGCGCACGCCAACGCCGATCGCTTCCCCGACGGGCAGCTCTACGTCAACCTGCGCGGCTTCGACCCGACCTCGGACCCGGTGGGGTGGCCGGTCGCGGTGCGCGGCTTCCTCGAGGCGCTCGGCGTCGAGTCGGCGCGTGTCCCGGCCGATCCGGAGGCCCAGGCGTCGCTGTACCGCACGCTCGTCGCCGGCCGCCGGCTGCTGGTGGTCCTCGACGACGCCCGCGACGCCGCCACGGTGATCCCGCTGCTGCCCGGCACCCCCACGAGCGCGGTCCTGGTGACCAGCCGACGGCAGCTGGCCGGTCTCGTCACCACCCACGGCGCGCGACCGCTGCCGCTGGACGTGCTGCCCGACGACGAGGCCCGCGAGCTGATCGTCCGGCAGGTGGGCGCCACGCGGGTGGCGGGACAGCCGGACGCCGTCGCGGACATCCTGCGGTTCTGCGGGGGTCTGCCCCTGGCGCTCGGGATCGTGGCGGCCCGCGCCGCACTCAACCCCGAACTGGCCCTGTCGTCCGTCGCGGCCGAGCTGACCACAGCGGTCAGCCCGCTGGACGTGCTGGCCGGCGACGAGGTGACGACGAACCTGCGGGTGGTGCTGTCCCGATCGCTGGCGGCGCTCACCCCGGCTGCGGCCGAGGTGTTCGCGCTGCTCGGCCTCGCCCCGGGCCCGGACATCGGCCGGGCCGCGGCGGCCAGCCTGACCGCCCGTACGCCCGACGAGCTGCGCCGGCCGCTGCGCGAACTGCTCGACGCGCACCTGGTGCAGGAACACGTCGCCGGCCGGTACCGCATGCACGACCTGGTCCGGAGCTTCGCGGTCGAGCGGGCGAGAGGCGACCCGGCCGGTTCCCGGTCCGCGTTGCGCCGGCTGGTCGACCACCACCTGCACACCGCGCACGCGGCCGCGCTGTTGCTGTCCCCGCAGCGCGATCCGCTGACCCTGGCCCCCGCCGCGCCGGGGGTGACCGCCGAACGGCTCGACGACCTGGCGGCGGCGCTGGCCTGGTTCACCGGCGAACATCAGGTGCTCCTCGCGACCATCGAGTACGCCGCCGGCGCCGGCCTCGACGTCGCCACCGGTCAGCTCTCGTGGACCCTGGCGACCTACTTCGACAGGCAGGGCCACTGGCACGACTGGGCCGCGGTGGCCCGCCGGGCGGTCGAGTCGACCCGGCGGTCCGGCGACCGCCCGGCCCAGGCCCAGGCACACCGGCTCCTGGCCGGGGCCTGCTCCAACCTCGGCCGGTACGCCGAGGCGCAGCGCAACCTGCTCGCCGCGCTGGATCTGTTCGCCGCGCTGGGCGACGACGAGGGGCGGGCGCACACCCACTTCGACCTCAGCATGCTGCACGACCGGCAGCGGCAGCCCCGGGAGGCCCTGCCGCACGCGCGGCGAAGTCTCGCCCTCTACGAACGGGTCGGCAGCCCGCTCAAGCAGGCGGTCGCGCTCAACGCGATCGGCTGGTACCACTCGCAGCTCGGCGAGCACCACGACGCGATCACCTTCTGCCGCCGCGCGCTCGCCCTGTCCGAGCAGGCAGGGAGCGCGTACGGGCAGGCGAACACGTGGGACAGCATCGGCTTCGCCCACCACCACCTGGGCGAGTACGAGCACGCCGTGGACTGCTACCAGCAGGCCCTCGCCCTGTTCGCCGAGATCGGTGACCGGCACGCCGAAGGCATCGTGCTGGACCACCTCGGCGACACATGGGCCGCGGCCGGGCGGGCGGACGCGGCCCGGGACGCCTGGCGGCGGTCACTCGCGCTGTACGAGGAGCTCGGTCACGCCGACGCCGAGGCGGTACGGCGCAAACTTCACCGGTGAGCGGTCAGAGCGCCGCGATGGCTGCCGACTCGGGCGGCAGCTCGATGCCGTCGCGCATCACCGTGACGCCCTCGGAGGTGGTGAGCAGCACGCGGCGTACCACACCGGGCAGGTTGATCCGCTGCGCCCGGTCGGCCAGGTTCGCCACCACGAGCGTGTCGCCGCGCCGCATCACCAGGAACCGGTCGCCGTGACGGACGTCGACCCGGTCCAGCCGGGGGTCGGACAGGTCGGCCCGGGAGCGGCGCAGCGCGATCAGCCGCCGGTAGAGGTCGTACGTCTCGCGGTGTTCGGGCTTGTCCAGCTCGGCCCAGTCCAGCCGGGACCGCAGGAACGTCTGCGGGTCCTGCGGGTCGGGCACGTCGTCGGTGGCCCAGCCGTGGTCGGCGAACTCCCGCCGGCGGCCGGTGGCGACCGCCGCGGCCAGTTCCGGCTCGGGATGGCTGGTGAAGAACTGCCACGGCGTGGCGGCGGCCCACTCCTCCCCCATGAACAGCATCGGCGTGAACGGCGCGGTCATCAGCAGCGTCGCGCCGACGCGCAGCAGGCCGGGCGAGAGCGTGGCGGAGATCCGGTCGCCGGTGGCCCGGTTGCCGATCTGGTCGTGGTTCTGCAGGTACGCCACGAAGCGGTGGCCGGGCGTGCGCTGCCTGTCGACCGGGCGGCCGTGACTGCGGCCCCGGAAGCTGGACCAGGTGCCGGCGTGGAAGAACCCGCCGGTCAGCACGTCGGTGAGGCATTCCAGGGAGCCGAAGTCGCCGTAGTAGCCCTGCCGCTCGCCGGTGAGCAGCGTGTGCAGCGCGTGGTGGGCGTCGTCGTTCCACTGGGCGTGCAGGCCGTACCCGCCCGCCTCGCGGGGCGTGATCAGGCGCGGGTCGTTGAGGTCGCTCTCGGCGATCAGCGACAGCGGCCGGCCCAGGTGCGCCGACAGCGCCTCGACCTCGGCGGCGACCTCCTCCAGCCAGTGCACGGCCCGGCCGTCCGGCATGGCGTGCACGGCGTCCAGCCGCAGCCCGTCGACGTGGTAGTCGCGCAGCCAGCCCAGCACGCTGTCGGCGATGTAGCGGCGTACCCCGTCGGAGTGCGGGCCGTCCAGGTTGACGGTGCGGCCCCAGGTGTTGCTCTGCTCGGTGAGGTACGGCGCGAATCGCGGCGCGTAGGCCCCGGAGGGCCCGAAATGGTTGTAGACGACGTCGAGGATCACCCCCAGGCCCTTGGCGTGGGCGGCGTCGACGAACCGTTTCAGGCCGTCCGGGCCGCCGTACGGCTCGTGCGGGGCGTACCAGCAGACGCCGTCGTAACCCCAGTTGTACTCGCCGTTGAACGCGTTGACGGGCAGCAGCTCGACCATGTCCACGCCGAGGTCGACCAGGTGGTCGAGCTTCGCGATCGCCCCGTCGAACGTGCCCTGGAGGGTGAACGTGCCGATGTGCAGCTCGTACAGCACGCTGCCGGGCAGTTGCCGGCCGGTCCAGCCGGCGTCGGTCCAGGCGAACGCGGCGTGGTCGTAGAGCCGGCTGGGCCCGTGCACCCCGGCCGGCTGCCAGGCCGAGCGGGGGTCGGGCAGGGCCTGCTCGTCGTCGTCGAGCAGGAACGCGTAGTCGGTGCCCGGCCCGGCGTCGGGCACCTCGGCCCGCCACCAGCCGTCCGGCCCCTGACGCATCTCGTGGTCGGCGACGCCGGGCAGGCGCAGCCGCATCCGGGTGGCCTCGGGCGCCCATACCGTGAACTCGGTCATGCGGCGGCCTCCACAGAGTCGGTGGGTGCGAGGAGGGCGACGGGGTAGGTGCTCAGCAGATCATCCAGGAGCAGCTCAGAACCACTGTAGACCCGTCCGGTGAACAAGTCGGTGCACTCGTGAACGGGAAGTGACACCGCCGTGTCCCGCCAGCCGCCGGAGCGGGCCAGCCGCAGCGGCAGCCGGGTCGCCACCGCCACCGCGCCGCCCCTGTCGAAGGCCACCGCGTGCGCGGCGGCCGGGCCGCGCGCCGGCACCGGCCGGTAGCCGCCGAACAGGTCCGGGCGGTCTCGGCGCAACCGCAGCGTCCGGGACACCACGAGCAGCTTGGCCGCGCCGTCGGCGGCCACCGCGGGCCGCCAGCCGGCGTCGAGCCGGGCCAGCAGGTCCCGGCGTACGGCGAAGTCGACCGGCCGCCTGTTGTCCGGATCGACGAGCGAGTTCTCCCACAGTTCGGTGCCCTGGTAGACGTCCGGCACGCCGGGCATGGCGAGCTGCACCAGCTTCTGCCCGAGCGCGTTCGACCAGCCGGGCGGGGTGATCTCGGCGGCGAACGCGGTGATCTGCGCGTGCAGTTCCGGGTCGTCGTACATCCGGTCGACCAGGGCGTGCAGCTCGTGCTCGAAGGTCGGGTCCGGATCGGCCCAGCTCGTGGCGACCGACGCCTCCCGGGCGGCCTTCTCGGCGTACCCGTGCAGCCGGTCCCGTTCGATCGGCCACGCCCCGACGGCGGTCTGCCAGAGCAGGTGGGCCAGCGCGGGGTCGGCCAGCGGCGCCCGGGACATCCAGTCGGCGACCCGCTCGGCCCAGCGGCCGGGCAGCTCGGACAGCACCGCGAGGCGGGCGCGGACGTCCTCGCCGCGTTTGGTGTCGTGGGTGGAGAGCGCGGTCATGCTCGCCGGCCAGCGCACGTGCCGGGCGGCGGCGAAGCGGTGCAGCTCGGCCGCTGGCACGCCGAAGTGGGCCGGGCTGCCGCCGACCTCGTTGAGGGCGACGAACCGGCTCCACCTGTAGTAGGCGGTGTCCTCCACGCCCTTGGCCATCACCGCGCCGGTGAGCTGCGGGAACCGGGCGGCCAGCTCGTGTCCGGGGTCGCGTAGCCGGGCGGTGACCGCGTCCAGCACGCCGGTCAGGTCGGGACGGCGGCGGCCTGCCTCGCTGCGGGCGGCGGCCAGGTGCCGGGCGCCGGAGGGCGGGTAGCCGCGGTAGACCGGGAAGCACGCGGCCAGTTCGGCCAGGGCGGCGCGGACCTGCTCGCCGGGCACCTCGGGCACGAGCGCGGCCAGCCGGGTCAGCTCGGCGGCGAGCAGCCGGGTGGCGGCCTCCAGCTTGGTGGCGTGCGTCAGGTCCTCCCACGAGGTGTGCCGCCCGGTGAGGCGGCCGTCCAGCGCGGTGAAGTCGGCCTCGGCGTCCGGGTCGACGAACAACCCGGACACGGCGGCCAGCGCGTCGTAGCCGGTGGTGCCGTCGACCGGCCAGTCCGGGAGGTCCTCGCCGTACTCCAGGATCTTCTCCACCACCAGCCAGCTCCCGGGCGCGGCGGCGCGCAACCGGGCGAGGTAGCCGGCCGGGTCGCGCAGCCCGTCCGGGTGGTCGACGCGGATGCCGTCGACCTCCCCGGCGTCGACCCAGCGCAGGATCTCCGCGTGGGTGGCGTCGAACACCTCCGGGTCCTCCACCCGCAGGCCGGCCAGGTCGGACACGGCGAAGAACCGGCGGTACGTCAGTTCGGCGTCGCCGCGCCGCCAGTTCACCAGCTCGTAGTGCTGCCGGTCGTGCACCTGGCGGGGCGTGCCGTCGCCGGTGCCGTCGGCGACCGGGAAGCGGTGCTCGTGGTAGCGCAGCTCCCCGCCGACGAGTTTGAGGTCGTCGAGCGCGTCGGCGGTGTCGGCGAGCACCGGCAGCAGCAGCCGCCCGCGCTCCCAGTCGATGTCGAACCAGCGCGCGTACGCCGAGTCGCGTCCCCGCCGCAGCACGTCCCACCAGGCCGGGTTGGCCTCCGGCCGGGCCACCCCGGCGTGGTTGGGCACGATGTCCACGACCAGGCCCAGCCCGGCCGCGCGCAGCGCCCGGACCAGCCGCGCCCGCGCGGCCTCGCCGCCCAGCTGCGGGTTGACCGCGCGGTGGTCGACCACGTCGTAGCCGTGCGTGGAGCCAGGGGTGGCGGTGAGCAGGGGCGCGGTGTAGAGGTGGGTGACGCCGAGCGCGGCGAGGTAGCCCGTCAGCTCGGCGGTGGTGTCCAGGTCGAAGCCGGGCCGCACCTGGACCCGGTAGGTCGAGCGAGGGGTGTCGGGCATCGGTCAGGCCGTCCTCTCCAGGACCAGCAGCGAGCGGTCCGGCACGCAGACCGTGCCGCCCGCCTCGACGAGCGTCGTCTTCTCCGGGTCGGGTTCCGCGGTGCTGATCACCAGTTCCCACCCGCTGCCGAACTCCTCGCCCGGCAGCGTGAAGTCCAGCGGCGCGTCGTGCGCGTTGAACAGCAGCAGGAACGAGTCGTCCCGGTGGCGCTGGCCGTACTGGCCGCGCTCGCCGATGCCGTCGCCGTTGACGAACAGGGCCACCGAACGCCCGAAGTCGTTGCCCCAGTCCTCGCCGGTCATCTCCCGGCCGTCCGGGGTGTACCAGGCCAGGTCCGGCAGCCCGGAACCGGTGGCCCGGCCGCCCACCGGCAGGCCGGTGAAGAACCGGCGGCGGCGGAACACCTGGTGCCGGTTGCGGAAGTCGGTGAGCCGGCGGACGAAGTCCAGCAGCTCGTCGTCGGCCCGGTCCCAGTCGACCCAGGCGATCTCGCTGTCCTGGCAGTAGGCGTTGTTGTTGCCGCGCTGGGTGCGGCCCAGCTCGTCGCCGTGGCCGAGCATCGGCACGCCCTGGGACAGCATCAGCGTGGCCAGGAAGTTGCGCCGCTGCCGGGCACGCAGCGCGCGTACGCCCGGGTCGTCGGTCTCCCCCTCGACGCCGCAGTTCCAGGACCGGTTGTGGCTCTCGCCGTCCCGGTTGTCCTCGCCGTTGGCCTCGTTGTGCTTGTCGTTGTAGGAGACCAGGTCGGTGAGCGTGAACCCGTCGTGGCAGGTGACGAAGTTGATGCTGTGGAACGGGCGTCGGCCGTCGTCCTGGTAGAGGTCGGCCGAGCCGGAGATGCGGGAGGCGAACTCGGCGAGCGTGGCCGGCTCGCCGCGCCAGAAGTCACGGACCGTGTCGCGGTATTTTCCGTTCCACTCGGTCCACTGCGGCGGGAAGTTGCCGACCTGGTAGCCGCCGGGGCCGACGTCCCACGGCTCGGCGATGAGCTTGACCCGGCCGACCACCGGGTCCTGCTGCACCACCTCGAAGAACGTGGACAGCCGGTCCACCTCGTAGAACTCGCGGGCCAGCGTGGCCGCCAGGTCGAACCGGAAGCCGTCGACGTGCATCTCGGTCACCCAGTAGCGCAGCGAATCCATGATCAGTTGCAGCGAGTGCGGGCTGCGCACGTTGAGGCTGTTGCCGGTGCCGGTGTAGTCGACGAAGTAGCGCCGGTCGGACTCGGAGAGCCGGTAGTAGCTGGGTGTGTCGATGCCCTTGAAGCTCAGCGACGGCCCGAGGTGGTTGCCCTCGGCGGTGTGGTTGTAGACCACGTCGAGGATGACCTCGATGCCGGCGGCGTGCAGCGCCTTGACCATGCCCCGGAACTCCTGCACCTGCTGGCCGAGGCGGCCCAGCGCGGAGTAGCCGTGGTGCGGGGCGAAGAAGCCGATGGTGTTGTAGCCCCAGTAGTTGCGCAGCCCCAGGTCGGCCAGGCGGTGGTCGTGCACGAACTCGTGCACCGGCATCAGCTCCACAGCCGTCACGCCGAGCCGCTTGAAGTGCTCGATCATCACCGGTGAGGCGATCGCCGCGTACGTGCCGCGCAGCTCCTCCGGGATGCCCGGGTGGCGCATGGTCAGCCCGCGCACGTGCGCCTCGTAGATCACCGAGTGGTGGTACGGGGTGCGCGGCGGCCGGTCGTTGCCCCAGTCGAAGTACGGGTTCACCACCACCGACTTCGGCATGTACGGCGCCGAGTCGACGGTGTTCATCCGGTCCGGGTCGCCGCCGACCTCGTAGTCGTAGACCGACGGGTGCCAGGTGACCTCCCCGTCGACCGCCTTCGCGTACGGGTCGAGCAGCAGCTTGTGCGGGTTGCAGCGCAGCCCTTCGGCCGGGTTCCACGGCCCGTGCACGCGGTAGCCGTAGCGCTGGCCGGGCTCGACGCCGGGGATGTAGGCGTGCCAGACGTACGCGTCGACCTCGCGCAGCTCCACCCGGCGCTCGGTGCCGATGTCCCACTCGTCGAACAGGCAGAGCTCGATCTTCTCCGCCACCTCGGAGAAGATCGCGAAGTTGGTGCCCATCCCGTCGTACGTGGCGCCGAGGGGGTAGCTCTCGCCCGGCCAGACCTGCATGTCGCTCCTTCGGCCCATGATCGTGAGCGCACCGGACAGGGGAGACCGCCGATGCGCACGCCGGTGATGCCCAGTCGTCGCCACGACCAATCCATCCGTTCGGACCGTAACCGAATCCACCCTCCTGAGAACGGATAGACGTTCGGGTGTCATCCGTCACGATCGCCCCTTTCGAGATGCGCGCCGGCCGCGGATGGACTTTCCTGGATCCGGACCTGCGCCCGCGGGCCCGCCCGGCCGTTCGGCCACCCCTCACCATCGCTCGACGCCGCCACCGAAGCCGGCGTGCCTCACCATGCATGGACGGAGATCCACGTGACCACTCTGCGGGTCGGCGCGCAGCCCGCCACCGCGACGGACCGGCTCCACCGGCCCACCCTCACCTCCCGCCCGGCGCCCCCGTCGCCGGTCGGGTCCGCGCCCCGGTCCCGGCGCATCCTGATGCTGTCGTGGGAGTACCCGCCGGTGCTCGTCGGCGGGCTCGGCCGCCACGTGCACGCGCTGTCAGTGGCGCTGGCCGCCGCCGGGCACGAGGTCACAGTCGTCACCCGCCACGCCGAGGGCGCTCCCCTGGAGGAGTACGCCGACGGCGTACGCGTCGTCCGCGCCGCCGAGGACCCGGTCCGGTTCCCGCTCGCCACCTCGTCGCTGCTGGCCTGGACCATGGCCTTCAACCACACGCTCACCCGGGCCGCCCTGCGCGCCACCGAGTCCGGCTCGTACGACGTCATCCACGCCCACGACTGGCTCGTCGCACACACCGCGATGACGCTGCGCGAGCACCTGGACGTGCCGCTGGTCAGCACCATCCACGCCACCGAGGCGGGCCGGCACCAGGGGTGGCTGCCGGAGGAGATGAACCGCACCATCCACGGTGTCGAGCACTGGCTGGCCGGCGAGTCCGGCCGGGTGATCGTCTGCTCCGGCTACATGCGCGACGAGGTGGGCGCGCTGTTCGGGGTGGACGCGGCCCGGGTGGACGTGGTGCCCAACGGCGTCGAGCCGCACCGCTGGCGGGTGCCCGCCTCGGCGGTCGCCGCCGCGCGGGCCCGGTTCGCCGCCGACGGCCCGCTTGTGACGTTCGCCGGCCGCCTGGTGTACGAGAAGGGCGTGCAGCACCTGCTGGCCGGGCTGCCCCGGCTGCGCGACCGGCACCCCGGCCTGCGCGCGGTGATCGTCGGCGACGGGCCGTACAAGGCCGACCTGGAGCGCGAGGTGCACCGCCTCGGGCTCGGCGGCACTGTGAGCATGCCCGGGTTCCTCGGCGGCACCGAGCTGCCCGCCGTGATGGCCGCCTCGGACTGCTTCGCGGTGCCGAGCATCTACGAGCCGTTCGGCATGGTCGCGCTGGAGGGGGCCGCCGCGGGCGCGCCGCTCGCCGTCGCCCGTACCGGCGGGCTGGCCGAGATCGTCGAGCCGGGCGTCACCGGGATGACGTTCGCCCCGCACGACCCGGACGGGCTGGCCGAGGCGGTACACACGCTGCTGTCCGACCGGGACCACGCCCGCGCGCTCGCCCGTCGGGCCCGCGCCATGGTGCACGAGCAGTACGGCTGGGCGGCCATCGCGTCCCGCACGGCCGCCGCGTACGCCGCCGCCATCGCCGGCGACCCGGCGTTCACCGCCGCCCGCGCCCAGCACCGCATGGCCCACGGCCACCCAGTGCCGGCCCTCCCCGAGGGCAACCTCCTCACCGCCGCCGGCCTGCGGTAAGGAAGGGCCCCCTCTTAACGCCCCGGGTAGAGGAAGGGCACCTTGTTAACGCCCCGCACCCCGGTGCACAGGACGAAGGCCGCCGACCCGAGCAGGGTCGGCGGCCTTCGTCGTCCGCGTGTTAAAAAGGGCCCCTCCTCTACCGGAGGCGTTAAGAAGGGGCCCTTCCTTGCACCTCAGCGCTGGGCGGCGGGGACGTAGTCCCGCTCGGCGGCGCCGGTGTAGATCTGCCGCGGGCGGCCGATCTTCGTCTCCGGGTCGTTGATCATCTCGCGCCACTGCGCGATCCAGCCGGGCAGCCGGCCGAGCGCGAACAGCACCGTGAACATCTTCGTCGGGAAGCCCATGGCCTTGTAGATCAGGCCGGTGTAGAAGTCCACGTTCGGGTAGAGCCGCCGGGACACGAAGAAGTCGTCGGCGAGCGCGATCTCCTCCAGCTGCACCGCGAGGTCCAGCAGTGGGTCCGGCTTGGCCATCCGGCCGAGCACGTCCTGGGCGGCCTTCTTCACGATGGCGGCGCGCGGGTCGTAGTTCTTGTAGACCCGGTGCCCGAAGCCCATCAGCTTCACGCCGTCCTGCTTGTCCTTCACCTTCTGCACGAAGGAGCGGACGTCGCCGCCGTCGGCCTGGATCTTCTGGAGCATCTCCAGCACGGCCTGGTTGGCGCCGCCGTGCAGCGGCCCGAACAGCGCGTTCACGCCGGCCGAGACCGAGGCGAACAGGTTGGCGTTGCTGGAGCCGACCAGCCGCACGGTCGAGGTGGAGCAGTTCTGCTCGTGGTCGGCGTGCAGGATGAACAGCATGTCCAGCACCCGGGCGACCACCGGGTCGACCTCGTACGGCTCGGCCGGTACGCCGAACGTCATGCGCAGGAAGTTCTCGACGTAGCCCAGCGAGTTGTCCGGGTACAGCAGCGGCTGCCCGATCGACTTCTTGTACGCGTACGAGGCGATGGTGGGAACCTTCGCCATCAGGCGCACCGTGGACATCTCCACGTGCTCGGAGTCGAACGGGTCCAGGCTGTCCTGGTAGAAGGTGGAGATGGCGCTGACGGCCGAGGAGAGCACGGCCATCGGGTGCGCGTCGCGGGGGAAGCCGTCGAAGAAGCGGCGCATCTCCTCGTGCAGCAGCGAGTGCCGCCGGATCCGCTCGCTGAAGTCGGTGAGCTGCGTCTGGGACGGCAGCTCGCCGTAGATCAGCAGGTAGGAGACCTCCAGGAAGGAGGACTTCTCGGCCAGCTGGTCGATCGGGTAACCCCGGTACCGCAGGATGCCGGCATCACCGTCGATGTAGGTGATGGCGGACGAGCAGGACGCGGTGTTCACGAAACCGGGGTCGTACGTGGTCATCCCGGTTTCCTTGAGCAGCTTGCTCACCCCGATCCCGGCGGGGCCCTCAACCGCGGACTGCACCGGCATCGACAGCTGCCCACCGGGGTGGTCGAGCTTGACTTCCGTCATCTGTTCCTCGCTTCGCCGGCAAGATCTTCGTTGAATTGCCTTCGCTTCTACCGTAATCACGGCGCGGAGAACACCGCTCGTCATGGTTTGAGGGTGAGGTGTGCGTCACCTGTTTCCCGGCCAGCCGGTTCGGAAACCGGTTGGGAGCGCGGCCATGGGCACGTTCGGGAGGTCCGTCACGACAGCGTGAGCCGCCGCAGCGTCCCGCCGTCACCGACCCGGTAGAGGTCGAGCCGGTTGGCTCCGGCGGCGAAGAGACGGTCGTCGGCGAGCAGTGCCGCGAACCGCCGCCCACCGGCGTCCGGCGGCACCACGGGCACCACCGCGCCGACCGTCCCGTTGACCGCCACGGCGAGCCGGGTGCCGTCGGGTACGCCGTCCGGCACGGTGCCCCAGACCAGCGCGGGCAGCCCGCCACGGGCCGGGTCGACAGCGTCGAATGCGTCCCGGTTCGCGACCGTGGCGGTCCCGCCGACCGGTACGTCACCGACCCGGGTGCCGACGAGCGGGTCGACGGGAAGCGGCGGGAGCGGGGCGGGCACACCGCCGGTGACGGTGACCGGCTGGCCGGGGCGGTCGTAGAAGCGTTTGTCGGCCCGCTCGCGCGGGGCCGCCTTGGCCGACCGGCCGTCCATCCGCCAGGGCACCCGCATGTGCGTCTCGTCGGCGATGGTGGGCAGCAGGTCGACGTGCTCCCAGTTGCGGTCGTCCACGCGTCCGGCGCGCTGGCCGGGCTCCTTGACGAACATCGGCACCCAGGCCACCTCGTTCGCCGCGTGGTCGATGGCGTCCATCCCCCGCCCCTGCCAGTCGCGGCGGAAGCTCACCCCGTGGTCGGCGGTGACCACCACCAGCGCCTTGTCGTAGAGGCCGGAGGCGCGCAGCGTCCGCAGCGTCTCGCCGATCAGCCGGTCGGTGTAGCCGAGCTGGGCCAGGTGCCGGGCACGGGCCAGGTCGACCCAGCCGGCGCCGTCGTTCGGCAGGTCCTCCGGCGCCGTGTAGTGCGCCCCGGACGGCAGGTACGCCCACGGCGAGTGCGGCATCAGCAGGTGCAGGAAGTGCAGCGTGGGCCGGCTGTCGGGGCGCAGCCCGGCCAGGAACGAGGTGAACCGGGCCGGCTGGTTGTCGTCGAGCGTGTCCCAGCGGAACTTCGGGTCGTCAGGCACCGGCTCGGCGGCGTCCAGCCCGGCCTCGGCGGCGGTCCGCTCGCGGTAGGAGTCCTCGGGGTCGATCCGGCTGTCCACCGGCGCGGCGATCCGGCCCAGCAGCCTGCCGCTCTCCCGGACCAGCACGCCGAGCCCCTGTTCCGGGGTGGTGGCCTGCTCGCAGCGGCTCGGCGGGCAGAGCCGGGTGATGCTCTCCTCGGCCTTGATCCGGTAGAGGCCGCCGAGCGCGGTGAACAGGTTGTCCGGGTACTGCGAGTAGTGCGGCGCCACGCCCCGCTCCGGGTAGCGTCCGGTGAGCATCGCGGGCAGCGCGTAGGGCGTCCAGCCGCTGACGCCGGTGGCGTTGCGGTACCACGTCGACCCGCCGGCCAGCGCCGCGAAGTTCGGGTAGCGGGTGGCGTCGATCCGTCCGTCCGGGCCGAGCAGGGACACCAGCGGCAGCTCGTCCAGCACGATCATGACCACCGGCGGGTGCGCGCCCGCGCCGGCCACACCGGCCGCGCCGCCCTCGCCGCGCGGCAGCACCACCGCCGAGGCGGGCGAGGCGAACAGGAACAACCCGACGAACACCAGCGGCCCGGCGGCGGCCACCCGCAGCACCCGCCGGAGGGCCCGCCACCGCCGGTGCGCGGCCACCCCGGCGGCACCGGCCACACCGGCGACGACGAGCAGGGGTACGCCCCGAAGCGGCGTGACGTGCCGGCCGACCTGGACCGCCAGCGCGGCGAGCAGCAGGCCCACGAACGCGGAGTGCACGGCGGCCCGGATGAGACGCCCGGCGGGCAGCGCGAGCGTGCCGAGCAGCGCCAGCGCGCCCAGCAGCGCGAGCACCATCGTCGGCGCGAGCGTGATCAGGGCGACAAGCAGCAGCACGTCGGTCCGGGAGGCGCGGTGGAACAGGAAGAAGTCGGGGCTGCGGCCGAGCACGTCGAGCAGCGGCTGGGTGACCACCAGCCCGGCCAGCGCCACCACCTCGGCCAGCCGGGCCGCCTCGGCCCGCCACCACTGCCGGCGTTCCCGCCGGACCTGGACGGCGGCGTGGTCCCGGGGTGGTGCGAGGGTGTCCTCAGCCACCCACCACCACCTGGTAGAGCGTGCGGGTGCCGGAGGGCAGCTCGGTGCGGGCGACCACCCGGCCCCGGCGGGCGAGCAGCGTCTCGAAGGCGTCGCGCCGGTAGTCCGGGAACAGGCCGTCGGGCTTGTTGGCCAGCAGCCGACGGGCCATCGGGTCGTCCGGGTGGACGAACTCCACCACCAGGCTGCCGCCGGTGGCGGTGAGCGCGGTGAGCTGGTCGAGCACCTCGGGCAGCGGCACGTTGCGCCCGATCGCGAGGTGGTGCACGACGGCCAGGGCCAGGACGGTGTCCGCGCGGGCCCGGTCGGCGAACGCGGCCCGCTCGACGCCGCGCCAGCCGCCGCCCGGCGACGGGTCGGCCAGGTCCATCACCAGCGGCAGGATCCGTGTCTCGCCCTCGTCGCGCAGCGCGCGGTAGAGCGTGTCGACGACCGCGGGGTCCTGCTCGACGGCGACGACGTGCGCGGCGTGCCGGGCGGCGATACGGGCGTACCGGCCGTCGTTGGCGCCCAGATCCAGCGCCGAGCCGCCACCGACGGCGGCCACCGCCCGGTCGACGAACTCCTCCTTGGCCTGGCGGTCCGGCACCGAGTACGCGCAGGTGCGCTGGTAGTCCGACCAGTGGCTGCCGCCGGGCCGGTGGTCGAGGCGGCGGACCAGCTTCGTCAGTCCGCGTACCGTGGTCAGGGCCAGCTCGCGGGAGAACCCGGCGGCGCGCAGCTGGGCGCGGACGTCGGTGGTGCTCGCGGCGGAGTTGCGGGCCTGCATGGCCCCGTGCAGGTGCACGTGGGTGGGCACGCCGGCCCGCCAGCGCCGGGTGCCGCCGAACAGCCGGCGCATCTGGTCCGGTTCGACGCCGTCGACGCGGGCGCGCAGGAACGGCTGGAAGTCCAGCCCGAGGTGGGCCTGGATGAGCAGCGGGTAGAGCAGCGTCTGGCAGAACTGCCGGTAGCCGGCCCAGGGTTCGCCGTCACGCAGCGCCTCGAACGAGCCGACGTCGATGAAGACCGGCCGCGCGCCGCGCCACTGCACGTTGTAGGCGGAGCCGTCCTTCGTGGTGAAGCCGGCTTCCAGGGCGGCCCGCAGCACGTCCAGGTGCAGCAGCGCGGCGTCGCGCAGCATTGCTGACGACCACTCGTACGGGTGCGAGACGAACGGGATCCGCTCGTGCCGCAGCATCGTGGTCCAGGGCGCGTCGACAGGGGTCGGGGTCAGCTCCTCGGTGCCGACGATCTGTCCCCGGGCAGTGGCCCGCCGGAAGAAGTCGGTGACCGACAGCGCCCGCCAGTCGCGGGTGGAGCGCTCGTCGAGCCCGCGCAGCACCTCTTCGCCCCGGTGGAACACCCGGTTGCCGGGGTCGCGGAAGGATCCGGGTTCGACGCGGACGCCGGTGTCGGGGATCGTCACGCCGCCGGGCCCTGGTCGGTGGGCTGACGCCGGAACCGGGACGTCAGGCGACGCCAGTAGAGCTTGGCGGCCACGGCCACCCCGGCCACCCCGCCGACCACCGCCTGCACGATGAGACTGCCGGATCCCGCGTCCAGGTAGGCCAGATGCGTCACGGCTGCTTTCCTTCCGTCGCCGGTCATCATGTGCACGCCCGGAATGGGAGCTTTATTGCTCTAAGCCGGGCTTGTCCCCCACCGTAACGTCTCGGCGAGCGGCCGCGCGGCCACACCGGCCACTCGTCCCCCGTCCGATCCGTTCAAGACGGGCCGGGCCGGTCGTGTCTACCGTGGCCGGCATGACACCGCAGTTCGATCTGATCGGGGCCGTGGTCACCGACATGGCCCGCACGCTCGACTTCTACCGGCGGCTGGGGCTGCCGATCCCGGCCGGCACCGAGACGGAAGGGCACGTCGAGGTCACCCTGCCGAACGGCGTACGGCTGGCCTGGGACACGGTCGAGGTGATCCGCAGCTTCCACCCCGACTTCGACCCGTCCGGCGGCAACAACCGGATGAGCCTGGCCTTCCGCTGCGCCGACCCGGCCGAGGTGGACCGCTGGTACGCCGAGCTGACCGGCGCGGGGCATCACGGTGAGCTGCCGCCGTGGGACGCGTTCTGGGGCCAGCGGTACGCGGTCCTGCACGACCCGGACGGCAACGGGGTGGACCTGTTCGCCCCGCTGCCCGCCGCCGGCTGACCGGCGCTCAGTCGCGGCCGAGCAGCCGGGTGGGCGGCACCCCGGCCAGCTCGCGTACCTCGCGGGTCAGGTGGGCCTGGTCGGCGTACCCGATGCGCACCGCCACCTCGGCGAGCGGCGCACCGGCGCGGGCCAGGTCCAGCGCGCGGCGCATCCGCAGGATGCGGGCCAGCGTCTTCGGGCCGTACCCGAACAGGGCCCGGCTGCGCCGGTGCAGGGCGCGCGGGCCGAGGCCGACCTCGGCGGCGGTCGCGGCCACGGTGGCCCCGGCGGCCAGGCGGGCGGCGACCCGCGCGCCGAGCGGGTCGGGGCCGCCGGCCGCGCGCAGCCGGTCGCGGGCGACCCGGGTCAGCACCCCGGCGGCCTCGCCGCCCGGCGCGGCCAGCGCCGCCTCGACCCGCTCGGTCACCTCGGCGGCGGCACGGCCCCACAGGTCGGCCAGCGGTACACGGCGGTCCCGCAGCTCCTCGGCCGGCACCCCGAACACGGCCGGGCCGGTGCCCGGCGGCAGGCGCAGCCCGATCCACAGGTCCCCCGGCGCCGACCGCGACAGGTGCGCGGTGCGGTCCGGACCGGCGACCAGCAGCCCGGACCGGCTGGACCAGAGCAGGTCGACGCACCCGTCCGGCAGCACCCGCGTCTCGCTGCCGCCGGACACGCTGCTCCACAGCACCCCGCCCGGAACCCCCACTGCCGCCCACTCCCGGTACACGCCCCAACCCTGCCACCCGCCCGTCGATCATGAAGTTGACCGTGTCGGCGCCCGGCGTGTCGCGCCGTCAACCTCATGATCGACGGGTGGAAGGGGTTACCGGCGGTGGTGCATGGCCAGGCGGAGCAGGAGGAAGCGCAGGGCTGTCGCGGCCAGGTTGGCCGTTGTCAGGACGGTCAGCTCCAGCGCGCGGTTCGGGGTGGTGATGGCGGCGTGCAGCGCGGCCAGGGAGCCGCTGGTCAGGGCCAGGCCCAGCGCGAACGCCAGCAGGCCCTGGAGGTGGTGGCGGCCGGCGTGCCGCCGCCCGCTGACCCCGAACGTGAGTCGCCGGTTGGCCGCCGTGTTCGCCACCGCCGTGAGCAGCAACGCCAGCAGGTTCGCCGGCTGCGCCCCGAGCGGTCCGCGGGCCAGCAGGAACAACAGCAGGTACGCGAGCGTGCTCGCCACGCCCACCGCGGCGAACCGCACGAGCTGGCGCGGCAGACCGGCCGGCACGCGCGCGGGCGGCGCCGACAACGGTCCCCGGCCGAGCTGGGCGCGTAGCTGCGCCAGCGGCAGCGCCCCGGTGGCCAGCGCCCGGCCCAGCCGGCCGATGCCCCGCAGGTCGGCCAGCGCGGTGGCGACGATGTCGACGCGGCTGTCCGGGTCGTCCACCCAGTCCACCGGCACCTCGTGGATGCGCAGCCCGGCCCGCTGCGCCAGCACCAGCAGCTCGGTGTCGAAGAACCAGCCGGTGTCCCGTACCAGTGGCAGCAGCCCGGCGGCCACGTCGGCACGGATCGCCTTGAACCCGCACTGCGCGTCGGAGAACCGCGCCGCGAGCGCACCCCGCAGCAGCAGGTTGTAGCCCCGCGAGATCACCTCCCGCTTCGCGCCCCGGACCACCCGGCTCGTCCGCGCCAGCCGGGTGCCGATGGCCAGGTCCGAGTGCCCCGAGATGAGCGGCGCCACCAGCGGCAGCAACGCGGCCAGGTCGGTGGACAGGTCCACGTCCATGTACGCGAGCACCGGCGCGGGCGACGCCGACCACGCGGCGCGCAGCGCCCGTCCGCGTCCCTTCTCGTCCAGGCGCAGCACCCCCACCCCGGGCAGCTCGTCGGCGAGCGCCCGCGCCACCGCCGGGGTGCCGTCCACGCTGGCGTTGTCGGCCACCGTGATCTGGAACGGGTACGGGAAGTGCGCGGTCAGGTGCGCGTGCAACCGCCGGACACAGGGCCCGAGGTCGGCCTCCTCGTTGTAGACCGGAACCACCACGTCGAGCACCGCGCTGCCAGCGGCGGGCCGGGCCTGCACAGCCGCCCGGGGCGCGTACGTCTCCGCCACCGCTCAGCCCTGCTTTCCGCTGCTCAGGTCGTACACGGTCACGCCGTCGACGGTGGTCGCGGTGAAGTTGTCGGCGACCCACGCGGCGATCTCGGCCGAGGCGTTGCTGCCGCCGTTGGCGCGGAACCCGCCGCCGCCGAGGAAGTAGTGGATCCGCCCGTCGGCGACGTACCGCTGGAACTGGGCCAGCGTCGGCGACGGGTCGCTGCCGTTGAAGCCGCCGATCGGCATGACCGGCCGGCCGGTGGCCAGCTGGTAGCCGGAGGCGTTGTTCGAGCCGACCGTGGCGGCGACCCAGGTGTGGCGGTCCGCGTCGGCGGTGAGCAGCGCGGTCATCTCGGCGCTCGGCTCGCGGGCGTCGAGCAGCCCGCCCATGCCCCCGCCGCGCTGGCCCCGGCCGTCCGGGCCCGTGCCACGCTCCGGACCGGCGCCGCCGGTGCCGGTGCCGGTGCCGGTGCCGGCGCCGCCGGGCGCGCCCGGAGCCGAACCACCGCCCGGGAATCCGGGGAATCCACCGGCGTTCGCCCCGCCGTCCGGGCCCGTGCCGCTGGAGCCGGTGCCGTTCGGGCCGCCAGGGAAGCCCGGGAACTGCCCGTTCCCGCCGCCCGGGCCACCGGGGAACTGCCCGTTCCCGCCGCCCGGCATCCGCCCGCCCGGGCCGCCCGGGCCACCGAGGCCACCCGCTCCGGCCGGCCCCGCGCTCGGAATGGAGCCGCTGTGCGGGGTGGCGGCGGTCTGCATCGCGTACGCGGCCGGCCCGGCCAGCGCCACCGCGATCCCGGCGACGGACACCACCGGCGCCACCCACCGCACAACCCGCCCGGCAAACCCTCCCCGAGGCCCAGCCGCCCCCTCCCCTGCCCCCGAGTTGACCAAGGAGTTCGCGTCATCGTGATCGCCGCTCCCGGACATAGACTCCTTGATCAACGAGGAGGGCGGGGAGCCGGGCAAGGGCGGGGAGGTGGGAGACGGCGGGGAGGTGGGAGACGGCGGAACGGGCCGGTGGGGGCGGGTGAGGAACGCCGGCGCGGCCAGGAAGACGGCTGCGGTCAGGCCCACGGCCAGCACCGTGGGGCGCAGCCAGGAATGCCAGTCGGGGGTGCGGCCGAGCAGGCGCCAGGACCACCAGGCGGTGACCGCGAGCGTGGCGGCCAGGACCAGCGTGGCGGCGAACCCACGCCACCGGGCCGGCGCGGCCGGGCCGAGCGCAGCCGAAGCCGCACCGGAACGGGCCCGCCACAGCCCGGTGACGCCGATGCCGGCCAGCGCGCCGACCGCCGGAGCCAGGGCGACCGTGTAGTAGGCGTGGAAGATGCCGGACATGAAGCTGAAGATCAGCCCGGTAACCAGCAGCCAGCCGCCCCAGAGCAGCAGACCGGCCCGGGTCCGGTCGGTACGTGGCGCCCGCCCGGCCAGCCACAGCCCGGCGACCAGCAGGATCAGCGCGGCGGGCAGCAGCCAGGAGATCTGCCCGCCGACCTCGGTGTCGAACATCCGCAGCAGCCCGGCCTGACCGGAGAACGGTCCACCGCCGCCGGGCCGTGCACCACCGCCGCCGACGCTGCCCACCTCGTCGCCGGTGATACGGCCCAGGCCGTTGTAGCCGAGCGTCAGCTCCAGGATGCTGTTGTTCTGCGAGCCGCCGATGTAGGGGCGGGCGCTCGCCGGCACCAGCTCGACGATCGCCACCCACCAGCCCGCGGAGACGACCACGGCGAGCCCGGCCAGCAGGAGCTGGCGGATGCGCCGTCCGAGGCCGGTCGGCGCGGCCAGCAGGTAGACCCCGGCGAAGACCGGGATCACCAGGAACGCCTGGAGCATCTTGGTGAGGAAGCCGAAGCCGACGAGCACGCCGGTCAGCGCTATCCACCGGGTGCTCGCCGTCTCGACCGCGCGCACCGTGGCGTACGCGGCGGCGACCAGCAGGAACACCAGTAGCGCGTCCGGGTTGTTGAACCGGAACATCAGCGTCGCCACCGGGGTGAGCGCGAGCACCGCCCCGGCGAGCAGTCCGGCGGCCGGGCCGTGCCAGCGGCGGACCGTCGCGTACAGCACGCCGACCGAGGCGACGCCGAGCAGCGCCTGCGGCACCAGGATCGACCAGCTGCTCAGGCCGAAGATGCGCACCGAGAGCGCCATCAGCCAGAGCGAGGCCGGGGTCTTGTCCACGGTGATCGAGTTGGCGGCGTCGGACGAGCCGTAGAAGAACGCGGTCCAGTTCTGCGACCCGGCCTGCACGGCGGCGGAGTAGAACGCGTTGGCCCAGCCGGAGGCGCCCAGTCCCCACAGGTAGAGCAGCGTGGTCACGACCAGCAGGCCGAGCAGGGCCGGCCGGGCCCAGCGCGGGTCGCGGCCGGCGCGGGTCTCCAGGGGTACGGGCGCGGGGGCCGGCTCGACGCCGGGTGGATCGGCCGTGGGCGCGGTCGGCAGGCTCTCGGTTCTGTCCATGCCGGCAAGCCTCGGAGCGCCCGCTGACCCGCTGCCATGCGTGGCCTATGCGTCTGCTGTGGATCCGGGGAGCCAGACGGTGAATGCGGTGTGGCCGGGCCGGCTGACCACGTCGACGCGCCCGTGGTGCGCCTCCACCACGGCGGCGACGATGGCCAGCCCCAGGCCGGTGCTGCCCTGGGCGCGGGAGCGGGAGCTGTCGCCGCGCGCGAACCGCTCGAAGACCTCCGGCTGTAGCTGCTCCGGGATGCCCGGCCCGTCGTCGGTGACGCGCAGCTCGACGCCGCCGGGCGCGGGCGCGAGCCGGACGGTGACAGTGGTTCCGGCCGGGGTGTGCACCCGCGCGTTCGCCAGCAGGTTCGCCAGCACCTGGTGCAGCCGGTGGGCGTCGCCGGTGACGGTGAGCGGTTCGTCGGGCAGGTCGAGCTGCCAGCGGTGGTCGGGTCCGGCGACGTGCGCGTCGCTGACCGCGTTCACCGCCGTGGCGGTCAGGTCGACCGGCTCGGCGGCGAGCGGACGGCCGGAGTCCAGCCGGGCCAGCAGCAGCAGGTCGTCGACGAGGCTGGTCATCCGGGTGCTCTCCGACTCGACGCGGCGCAGCGCGTGCGCCACGTCGGGCGGCACCTCCTGGCGGCCCCGGCGGGCCACCTCGGCGTACCCGCGGATGGCCGCGAGGGGGGTGCGCAGCTCGTGGCTTGCGTCGGCGACGAACTGGCGTACCCGGGTCTCGCTGGCCTGCCGGGCGGCGAGCGCGGCGGCCACGTGGCCGAGCATCCGGTTGAGCGCGCCGCCGACCTGCCCGACCTCGGTGCGGGGGTCGGTGTCGGCGGCCGGCACCCGCACGGACAGGGCGACCTCGCCGCGGTCGAGCGGCAGTTCGGTGACCCGGGCGGCGGTGGCGGCGACGCGGTTGAGCGGGCGCAGCGTGACCCGGACGATGAGCATGCCGAGGGCCCCGGCGATGACCAGTCCGGCGCCGATGACCCCGGCCTGCGCGACGAGCATCCACATGACCGTGTCGTCCACCTGGGCCAGCGGGATCGCGAGGGCCAGCACGTCGCCGTCGCCGCGCGGCGACCGCAGCGCGACCGCCCGGTACTCGCCCCGGTCGCCGCCGACGACGACCGTGCGCGGGCGTTCGCCGACGGGTACGCGGACCAGCGCGGCCAGGTCGGCGCTGGGCACCTCCTCGCTGTCGCCGTTCTCCGACCGGACCCGGCCGACGGGTTCTCCGGTGACCGGCACCCGGACCGCGATCGAGCCCGGCGGGAAGCCGCCCGGGGGGTCCGGCGCCACCTCGTCGGAGTCCGGTTGGCCGGGCCGCTGGCCCGGGCGCGGCGGGTCCATGCCCCGCCGGGCCCAGCGTTCGAGGTCGTCGGGCCGGCGGTCGCCGAAGCTGAGCTGGTTGTCGATCTGGTCGATCAGGAAGTGTCGCAGCGCGACTGTGGTCAGGCCGCCGATGCCGACGCTGACCAGCGCGAGCAGCGCCACCACGGACAGCACCAGGCGGCGGCGCAGCGACCAGCCGGCCAGGCGGCTGCGCAGCCGGCCGCGCCCGTCACTCGGCGGGCTTGAGGACATAACCCGCCCCGCGCAATGTGTGGATCATGGGCGCGCGGCCCGCGTCGATCTTCTTGCGCAGGTACGAGATGTACAGCTCGACCACGTTGGCCTGGCCGCCGAAGTCGTAGTTCCAGACCCGGTCGAGGATCTGCGCCTTGCTGAGCACCCGGCGCGGGTTGCGCATGAGGTAGCGCAGCAGCTCGAACTCGGTGGCGGTGAGCGTAATCAGGTCGTCGCCGCGGCGCACCTCGTGGCTGTCCTCGTCCAGCGTGAGGTCGCCGACGGTGAGCACCGCCTCCTCGCGGGCGGCGACCGCGAAGCCGGAGCGGCGCAGCAGCGCGCGCAGCCGGGCGATCACCTCCTCCAGACTGAACGGCTTGGTGACGTAGTCGTCGCCGCCGACGGTGAGCCCCGCGACGCGCTCCTCCACGGCGTCGCGGGCGGTCAGGAACAGCACCGGCACGCTCGGGAACTGCTCGCGCAGGCGGCGCAGCACCTGGAAGCCGTCCAGGTCGGGCAGCATCACGTCGAGCACCACCGCGTCCGGGCGGAACTGGCGGGCGGTGGTGACCGCGGACATGCCGCTGCCGGCGGTGGCGACCTGCCAGCCCTCGTAGCGCAGGGCCATCGAGAGCAGGTCGGTGAGTGTCGGCTCGTCGTCGACGACAAGCACCCGCACCGGTTCGCCGTCCGGTCGGCGCAGCTCGATGCGACCCTGCGCGGACTGCGCGTTCATGACCATGCCCCCATCGTGGGCGGACCCGCTGTCGCCGGGCTGTCCCGATCCTGTGTACCAGCTGTGCGCGCCGCGCGGCGGCGTTCCGGCCAGGTCCGGCGAGGTCTTCCGCACCCCGGCTACCCAGTGGTAACTTCCCGGCATGTCCATCGACGGTCGTTTGTCCGGCCGGCTGGCCGGCAAGGTGGTGCTGGTGACCGGGGCGGCCCGGGGCATCGGCGAGCACACCGCCCGCCTCGCCGCCGCACGCGGCGCCCGGTTGGCACTGGTCGGGCTGGAACCCGACCGGCTCGCCGCGCTCGCCGCCGAGCTGGGCCCGGGACACGCCTGGTTCGCCGCCGACGTCACCGACCAGCAGGCGCTGGCCGAGGCGGTCGACGGCACCGTGGCGGCACTGGGCGGGATCGACGCGGTGGTCGCCAACGCCGGGGTCGCCAACCGGGGCACGATCGCCGTCGGCGACGTCGAGGCGCTGGTGCGTACCGTCGAGGTCAACCTGATCGGGGTGATGCGCACCGCCGCGGCGACCGTGCCGGCGCTCGTCGACCGGGGCGGCTACCTGCTGATCGTCTCCTCGGCGGCGGCGTTCGCCGCGCTGCCCGGCATGGCCGCGTACTGCGCCTCCAAGGCGGGCGTCGAGCAGTTCGGCAACGCGGTCCGGCTGGAGCTGGCGCACCGGGGGGTGGCGGTCGGCACCGCCCATCCGTCGTGGGTGGACACCGACCTGGTCCGCGAGGCGCGCGCCGATCTGCCGGCCTTCTCCACGGCCCTGGCGAAGCTGCCGTGGCCGCTGCGCCGCACCACCACCGTGACCGAGTGCGCCGAGGCGTTCGTCCGGGCGATCGAGCGCCGCAGCCGCCGGGTGTACGTGCCGCGCGCCGTAGCGGGCGTGCAGGCCGTGCGGTCGGTGCTGGTCAGCCCGCTGGCCGACCGGCTGGTGGGCCGGACCGCCCGGGCCACCGTGCCGCTGATCGAGGAACAGTCCCGGGCGCTGGGCCGGGGCTTCGGCGCCAGCACCCCGCGGGCGCGGTCGTGACCACGCCGGTGAACGTCGTCTACGAGCGGCGGGGCGCCGGACCGCCGCTGGTGCTGCTGCACGGCATCGGTCACCACTGTGGCGCCTGGCGGCCGGTGCTGGACCGCCTCGCCGAGGCGCACGACGTCATCGCCGTCGACCTGCCGGGCTTCGGCCGCTCCCCGGTGCCCGCCGCCGGGCTGCCCGCCGACATGTCCGGCCTGGCCGCCGCCATGGCCGAGCTGTTCGCCGCGTTCGGGCTGGAACGCCCGCACGTCGCGGGCAACAGCCTCGGCGGCGCGATCGCGTTGGAGCTGGCCGCGCTCGGCGCGGTCACCTCCGCGACCGCCCTGTCACCGGCCGGCTTCTGCACCGCACGCGAACTGCGCTGGGCGCTGACCGTGCTGTCCCTGCACCGCAACGCGGCCCGGCTGCCCGAGCCGGTGCTGCGCCGCCTGTTCGCCGCGCCCGCGCTGCGGATGCTGGCGATGGGCATGATCCTGGCCCGGCCGAACCGGATGGCGCTCGACGACGCGCTCGCCGACGCCCGCGCGCTGCGCCAGGCACGGGCGTTCCGCGCCGTCGCCCGCGCGGGCCGGGGGTACGCCTACGCGGGCGCGCCCACGGTGCCGGTCACGGTGGCCTGGGGTACGCGGGACCGGATACTGCCCTACCGGCAGGCGGCGCTGGCGCGTACCCGGCTGCCCGCCGCGCGGCACCTGGACCTGCCCGGCTGCGGGCACGTGCCGATGCACGACGATCCGGAACTGGTCGCCTCGGTCATCCTCGGCACCACAGGTGTCCGGCCGGCCTGACGTCCCGGGCGGCGCCGCCGTGCCGCCTCACTCGGTCGCGCCGAACGGGAACGTGTGCACGTACCGCATCGTCCAGCCACCGGGCGACGCGTGGTCGTCGCGCTCGTAGAGATGGTCGGCCACACCCTCGGCCGGTTCCTCCGGATGCCGCAGCACCCACCGGGGCGGCGGCGCGCCGCCCGGACCGGCTGGCAGATCCCGGGTCAGCTCGTCGGCCGGTCCGCCGACGAACCGTACGCGCACCAGAGCCACCGCCGCCCTCCGTCCGTCGAGTCCCCCGCCGCGAAGCTACCCCGCCGGAGCGGCGGCCCCCGGCGGTTTGCACAGCTCCGGGGCCGGGTAGCGGGACCGGAGGGCACACCGGACGAGGCGAGGAGTGGGCGATGAGGACGCTGGGCGGGCGGTACGAGCTCGAACAGCGAGCCGGCCTGGGTGGCATGTCGGAGGTGTGGCGCGCGCACGACCGCGTGCTGGACCGTACCGTCGCGGTGAAGCTCATCTCCCCCGCGCTGGACGGCGACGCCGGCTCGGTGGACCGGATCCGGGCCGAGGCGCGTTCGGCGGCGCGGCTGGTGCACCCGAACGTGGCCAGCGTGCACGACTTCGGCACCGCGACGCTGCCGGACGGGCGGCCGGTGCCGTACATCGTGATGGAGCTGGCCGAGGGCGAGACCCTCGCCGCGCACCTGCGTGGCGGGCCGCTGGACTGGCGCATCGCGGTACGGGTCTGCGCCGAGGTGTGCGCCGCGCTGGCCGCCGCGCACGCCCACGGCATCGTGCACCGGGACGTGAAGCCCGCGAACGTGATCCTCACCCCGTGCGGGGTGAAGGTGCTCGACTTCGGCATCGCCACCCCGGCCGGCGCACCGGACCACACCCCGGACGGCGTCGTGGTGGGCACCCCCGCGTACCTGGCTCCGGAGCAGCTCGACCGGCAGCCGGCCACCCCGGCCGCGGACATGTACGCCCTCGGCGTGCTGCTGTACTACTGCCTCACCGGTGAACTGCCGTACGAGGCCGCCAGCACCACACAGCTGCTCGGGTCGCGCCGCCGCCGGCCGCCCCGCCCGCTGCCCGACGTGCCCGGCCTGCCGGGCGAGGTGGCCGAGCTGTGCCGGAGCTGCCTCGACGCCGACCCGGGTGCCCGGCCGACCAGCCCGATGGCCGCGTTGCTGCTGGCCGAGGCCGTGGACGCCCGGGTCTACGTGCCGATGACGGCGATCCTGCCCCGGCAGCGCGTCCCGCAGGTGTCGCCGTGGACCAGCCGGGCCGCCGCCGAGGCCACCGAGGCGATGGCCGTCGACGCCGCGACCAGCGGCCGGGTCGGCTGAGCGCTCCTACTGCCGGCCCGGGCACGGTTTCGCCGCCGCGGGTCCGGGAACGCGGGCCGGTGAGTGACGGGAGGAACGCGATGCCGGATCCGAGTTCCTGGCTGGCCGAGACGGCCACGGCGACCGCGGCGGGCGGTCACGTACGCACCGATGACGGCGGGCTCTCCTCCGCCCTGGCGTCCCCGCTGGCGCCGCACTGCACCGGCCTGACGCCGGAGCAGCTCCTGGCCGCGGCGTTCGCCTCCTGCCTGCACCACGCGGCGGTGGAGGCGGCCGGGGAGATCACCGACGAGGCGCACACCGTGCAGGTGACCGCCGAGGCGAAGCTGGGCCGCGACGACGACGGCCGCTACCGGGCCGACGTGCACGCCGAGATCTCCTCGGCGGGACTGACCCGCGAACAGCTGGCCGACCTGGTCGCGTACGCCGACCGGCTCTGGCCCTTCTCCAGCGGCGACCCGAGCCGGCACCGGCTCACCGTGACCCCGGCGGAGAACGGCCGGCACTGAGCGCTCACCAGCGGAAGCCGGCGGTCACCGCGCGGTGGTCGCTGGCCGGGGTGTGCAGCACCCCGGCGGTGGCCGGGGTCAGCCCCCGGTAGAGGACGTGGTCCGGCCGGGTGACAGGCAGTTCCGCCGGCCAGGTGAAGCCGAATCCCTGCCCGGCCTCGGCCTGCGCGTCGCCGAGCAGCCGGGTCAGCGGGTCGAAGACCCGGTCGGTGGTGGCGGTGTTCAGGTCGCCGAGCACCACCAGCCGGTCGGACCGGTCGGCGCGCACCGCGTCGGCGAGCGCGGCGACGGTCTGGTCCCGGGTGGCGGTGTGCCCGGCCCGCGCGGACCCGAGGTGGACCACGTACACGGTCAGGTCGCCCCGGGGCCCGGCGACCACGGCCCGCAGCGCGCGGTCCCAGCCCAGCCCGGTGTCCACGCCGCGCGCCTCACGGATCGGCCACCGGCTCCACAGCGCGACAGTCGACACCACCGCCCGGTGCGGGTAGCGCCCGGCCAGCGCCGACGCCACCCGGTCGCCGTCGGCGACCTCCTGGAGCCCGATCAGGTCCGGGGCCTCGCCGGTGAGCGCGCCCAGCGTGGCGGCCGGGTCGGGGTTGCCCGCACGCAGGTTCTGGCTGGCCACCCGGACCGTGACGCCGTCCGCGGCGGCCGCCGGGGGCAGCCACGCGCGCCCGTAGAGCGCCGCCCACACCAGGGCCGGCAGCAGCACCGCCAGCAACGCCGCCCGGGAGCGGCGCAGCAGCGCCACGAGCGCGAGCAGCGGTACGGCGACGCCGAGCAGCGGGGTGACGCTGTCCACCAGGCTGCCCAGGCCGTGTACGTTCGGCACCGCCCGGTGCCCGGCCAGCAGCAGCGCGAGCAGCACGGCGCAGGCGATGACGAGGGCGCCGCGCCGGCTGCGGGGGCCGGGCGGGCGCTCGTCGGCCATCCGCTGCGTCACCGTCGGAATCGTAGCGAGCGCCCGGGACGCCGCGCGGCGGCGTGCCATGATCCACGAGGCTCCGGTGCGGGCGCCGCCGGATCGCCGGGGGTCGATCCGGCGGGTCGGCGGACCGCCGGCGGGCGCGGGCCGGCCGACCACGGCACCGTCGGCCGAACGGTGGAGGTGCGCGTCAGTCGCCACCGGCGCCGCCGAACGCCCGTTTCGCACTGCCGAAACCGACATAGGCATTCTTTCGGGTACGCACCATTAGCGCTTCTCATGATCGGCAGTACTTAATGTCGCCCGCCAATGCGGCGGATTGTGGCGCATGCCACCAATCACCCCGATGGCAACGGCCCGCAGGCTTTCTAGCCTCGGCGGGTGCATCCCGACGAGTCCGATCATCAGCCGCCGCCCGCCAACCGCCCGGTTCGCCGAACGATTGACCCGGCATCAGCCGAACGGCGGGTGGGACGTCACCGTGCCCCGGAACCGCCCCGGCGCGGCCCGTCCCGGACCGTGTCCGGCCGGGTCGCGGTGGCCACCGGCGTCACCTGCTGCCTCGGCCTGATCGGCGTGGCGGGCGTCGGCGAGAGCGGCCCGGCGCACCTGGAGGTACGCGAGGCGGTCGCCGACCGGGCCGCCGCCGAGCAGCGGGCCTCCCGCGACTTCACCCGGGTCGCGCCACCGGCCGCCGCGGCCCTGCCGCCGCCGGCTCCCACGCCCAGCACGGCCCCGGCGACGACGAAGCCGCCGCAGAAGCCGGTACGCGCGCAGCGCCCCCGCCCGGTCGCCGGCCTGGACCAGCGGCAGATGGACAACGCCAAGGCCATCGTCGACGTGGGACGGGACATGAGGATGCCCCGCCGGGCCATGGTCGTGGCGGTGGCCACCGCCATGCAGGAGAGCGACCTCTACAACCTGGCCAGCGACGCGCTGCCGCAGTCCTTCGACCACCCGCACCAGGGCAGCGGCTCCGACCACGACTCGGTCGGGCTGTTCCAGCAGCGGCCCAGCAGCGGCTGGGGCACCGTCGCCCAGCTCATGCGACCGGCGTACGCCGCCCGCGCCTTCTACGCCGCGCTTCGCGAGGTGCCGGGCTGGGAGGACATGAGCGTCACCGCCGCCGCCCAGGCGGTGCAGGTGTCCGCCTACCCGGACGCGTACGCCCGGCACGAGAAGCGCGCCTCGACGGTGGTGGCGGCGCTGGTCTGACCCGGGTCAGGCGGCGCTGCTCCCGGTGCCGGCGGGCCGCACGCTCGCCGCGGCGGCCGGGGTGTCCACCGGCACCCGCTCGCCCCGCGCACCGGCCAGGATCTCGTCGATCCGGGACTCCCGGCGGCGGCGGGCCAGCAGGGCCGCCTCGAACTCGCGGCGCGCGCGCACCGCCTCGGCGTACGCCTCCTCCCGCAACCGGCGGGCCTCCTCGCGGGCGGCCTCCAACTCGGCGCGGGCCGCCGCCAGCAGCTCGGCGGCCTCCCGTTCGGCCGGCGAGGGGCGCGACGCGCCCTCCTCGACCGGGGCGGTACGACGGTGCAGGAAGTCGCACAGGTGCAGGGCGTCCGACCGGATCTGGTCCCACTCCCGGCCGGCCCCGGCGGCGCCCTCCGCTCGCGCCGCCAGCCGACCCAGCCGCAGGCTCAGCTCGTCCAGGCAGGCGTCGACCTGCCGCCGGTCGTAGCCGGCCTCCACCACCGAGAACCTCATGCGTCGCCCCCCAGGCAGCCGGTACGTCCCCCACCTGCCGATCCTGCGGGTCGGTACGCGCCCGGCGCGGCCGTTCCCGCAAAATGTTCAGGATGCGGGGGCCCGGACTCCGCGCCCCTACTGGTGCTTCGGGAGCACGACCACCCGGCCGAAGAACTCGTCGATCCGGCGCACCACGTCGTTGAAGTCGTCCAGGTCGATCGGCTTCGTCACGTACGCGTTCGCCTGCAACGTGTAGCTGCTGACCACGTCGGTGTCGGCGTTGGAGGTGGTCAGCACGACGATCGGGATGGTCCGCAGGCTCTCGTCACCCTTGACCTCGCCGAGCACCTGCCGCCCGTCCATCCGGGGCATGTTCAGGTCGAGCAGGATCACGTCCGGGCGCTGCGCCTCGGCGTGCCGGCCCTCGCGGCGGAGGAACTCCATCGCCTCCTGGCCGTCGGCGACCACGTCGATGACCTTGTCGACGTCCGAGTCGGCGAGCGCCTCCTCGATCATCAGGACGTCACCCGGGTCGTCGTCCACCACGAGGATGCGAACGGGGCTGGGGCTGGTCTGACCCATCGGGTTACCTGCTTCGTGGTGAGGAGGGCGCCCGGCACACGGCCGGCTGCTGGCGGGGAAATGTACCGGATCAGGAGGCGGCCGACGCGGTCGGGTCGACCGTGTCGCGGTCGTGGTGGAGCACCTCGGCCAGCCCGGTCACCTGGAGCACCCGGGCGACCCGGCCGGTCGCCCCGGTGAGCCGCAGCCAGCCGCCGTCGGCGGCGACGAGGTTGTCCCCGCGGACGAACGCCGCGATGCCGGTGGAGTCGCAGAACGTCAGGCCGGTGAGATCGAGCAGCAGCTCGCGCCGCCCCTCGGCGACCAGCCGGTCGATCGTCGAGTTCAGCTCGCCGGCCGTGCTGAGATCGAGTTCGCCGGCCAGCAGGAGGCGGGCGCCGCCCCCGTCCCGCTGGGCGTACGTGACGGTGAACGTCACAGTGGCCCCTCTCGCTCCCACCGCAGGCGAACCCTTGCAGTGGTGCAAGTATATGCGACGGCCAGCCGCGGGCCCGTCAGCGGCCCGCCGCCGACAACCCGCCCACCAGGGCCCGGCCCCGGTCGAGGAAGGCGGCCGCGCGCGGGAAGTCGCGAAGCTGGTGTCCATAGTGCTCCAGCGTCAACCCCACCGCGCCGGCCGGCACCCCGCGGCTGACCAGGATCTCCACCAGCCACTCGACGAAGCCGGTGAACAGCGTCGCGTCGTCCACGTAGAGCGCCGCGGCCAGGAAGTCCACGATGTAGCCGAGGTCGCTGATCGTGGAGTCGAGCTGCGCGGGGGTGTAGTCGGCGGTCGACGGCACCCGCTCCCGCAGATCGGCCAGGGCGCTGTCGATCAGCTCGCCGCGCCGCTTGACCAGGCTGGCGTACTCGTCGTCGGCCAGGTGGTCCAGCCGCGCGGGCGGTGTCTCGCGCAGCGCCCGCTCGTCGGCCACCAGATCCGCCGCGGCCGGCGCGTCGGGCGCCCAGGGCACACCGAGCACGCGCGCCCAGCGGCCGTCGTCGCCGAAGCCCCGGCCACCGACCACCACCGGCACGTCGGAGCGGCGGCACGCCTCCACCATCCGGTGGGCGTGCGGCAGCCGCATCGGCAGGGCGCAGGCCAGCGCGACCGCCTCCGCGTCGTAGCGGTGCAGGTAGGACACCAGGTGCGCGGCCGGGACGCTGGCGCCCAGGAAGATCACCTGCCAGCCGCGCAGCCGCAGCACCTCGGCCACCAGCCGGGCCGGCAACGCGTGCCACTCCCCGTCCATGCAGGCCATCACGATCCGCCCCCGGGTCGGGCGCGGATCGGCGTACGCGGCCACCGCGGCCACCACCCGCTCGCTGATGTGGGTCGCGGCGTGCTCCTGGGCGACGCTCCACTCGTTGCGGGCCCAGCGTTCACCCACCTCGGCCTGGGCCGGGGCGACCAGGTCCAGCAGCACCCGCTCGGCCGGCACGCCCGCCTCCAGCAGCCCACGCGCCACCGCCACGGCGGCGGCCTCGTCGGCGTCGGCCAGGCACTCCAGGTAGCTGGCGAAGGCGTGACCCGGGTCGGCCTCCACGGTCGGCACTGTCACGCGGACAACTCCCTCGGTCGTTCGGTCCCGGCCGGATCCGGCACAGCGTGCAGGTGTCGCGGCGCGCGACCGGCCGGACCGGTGGCCCGCAGCGCCAGCACCGCGATGTCGTCGTGGTCGCCGTGCGCGAGCCAGTCGCAGGTCACCTGCTCGATCCGCTCGGCGAGCGCCGGCGCGGGCATCCGGTGGCAACCGGTCACGGCGTTGAGCAGCCGCTCGGCGCCGAACTGCTCGTCACCGCGCCGGCCGCCGCGCGCCTCGGTCACCCCGTCGCTGTAGAACAGGCAGGTCTCCCCCGGCGCCAGGTGCACCGTCACCTCGCCGATGCGGGGATCGGGCACCACGCCGATCAGCATGCCGCGCAGCGGCACCACCTCGACGTCGCCGGACTCCCGCAGCACCAGCGGCGGCAGGTGCCCGCCGCCGGCCAGGGTGAGCGTCAGGCCGCCGTCGCGTTGCGGCCGGGCCACGCCGAGCACCATGGTGGCGAACCGGCCCTGCCCGTGCGCCTGCGTGGTCTCCAGCAGCGCGTCGTTGAGCAGCTTCAGCAGCCGCCCCGGCTGGGTCTCGACCCGGTGCAGCGCCTGCAGGCACTGACGCAGCTGGCCGGTGAACACGGCCGCCTCCACGCCCTTGCCGGACACGTCGCCGAGGAAGAAGACCGAGCCGCCGTCGGCGAGCCGGTGCGAGCCGTAGAAGTCGCCGCCGATGCGCAGACCCGCCTGCGCCGGCCGGTACGCGGTGCCCCACTGCACGCCGGTCGCGGCGGCCGGCTCGACCGGCAGCAGGCTGGCCTGCAACGTGTCGGCGACCTCGGCCTGGTCGCGGTAGAGCATGGCGGTGGTCAGCGCCGCGCCGGCCCGGGCCGCGAACGCGCGGACCAGGTCCACGTCGGCCTCGTCGTACCAGCGGTCGGCACGCCGGACCACCAGCAGCGCACCGGCCGGCGCCTCCCGGCCGGGCAGCGGCACCACCCGCGCGGTGGCGCCGGAGGCGTCCAGGCCGGGCAGCCAGCCCGCCTCGGCGGCCTGCTCGACCAGCCAGTCCAGCTCGTGCGGCTCGGTGCCGGCCAGGCCCGCCTCGATGGCCGCGGGAAGCGCCGGGGCGGCCAGCATCCCGCTGTCCACGACCGGCGCCCGGTCGTCCGCGCGTACCGCCCGCCACCAGCGTGCCCGGCCGGAGCGCGGGGCGAGCACGAGGACCGCCACGTCGGCAGCGGTGGGCACCGCCAGGCGCACCACGGCGGCGGCGGCGCGATCCGGGTGCAGCGGATTGCCGAGCTTCTCGCCGACCACGGCGAGGAAGGCGGATCGGGCCCGCTCGGCGAGCAGCGCGTCGGCCCGGCTGACGATCTCGGTGACGTCGTCGACGTACCAGCAGCGGCGGCGGTGGGACAGCGCGACCGGCCGTACGCGCAGCCGGCGCCCGTGGTGGGTGAACTCGGCCGGGCTGTCGCCGCGCAGCGGGGCCGGCCCGGCGGCGGCCAGCAGCTCGCCGGGGGTCACCTCGGGGATCAGCCGCTCCGCGACCGGGCTCACGTGCTGGACGACGCCGTCGGCGTCGCAGACGACAAGGCCCTCGCGGAAGTGCTCGACCACCTCGGACCAGTTCGGCACGGTGAGGTCGCGGTCGGCTGCCAGCGGCGGCAGGGCGGACGGCACCGGCGCGGCGGAGGACCACGCCGGGGCCCGTGCGGCGCTCGGCGTGGAGATCCGTCCGTCGCCCGGGTCGGCACCCCTGACGTCGGCAGCAGTCACCAGCTGAGCCCCACTCTCCTCGTCGACACCCGGGGGCGCCGGACCTGGCGCCTGTGGTCACGTCTCACCGACCACCCTACGCCGGTGTGCCGGGACCGCCACCCCGCGGCGCTGCCGGCCGGCTCGCGCGTCCAGCGAGGTGAGGCCGCTGTTGTTACGATCCTGTCAATCCCGGCCCGGCCGGCAGCCCGCGGAAAGGCGTGACGTGGTTCCTCAACGGAGAAGGCCCGAGGCGAGCCCGCTGAGCGTCTCCGTGGACCGCTCCGACCCGGCCGTCCCGGTCGTCGTCGTCGGCGGCGACCTGGCGTACGCCACGGCGGCCCCGCTGCGCGCCGAGATCGACCGGCTGCTCGCCGGGTGCCCCGCGACGCTGGTGTTCGACTTCGGCGACCTGCAGTTCATGGACAGCACCGGCCTGTCCGTGATCGTGCACGCCTGGCGGGAGGGCCAGCAGGCGGGCACCGCCATCGAGCTGCGTGCGGTCCCGCGCTTCCTGGAGACCATCCTCGACCTGACCGGCGTCACCGGCCTGCTCGAGCGTTCGCCGGTCGACGACGCGCCCGGCCGTCCCGCGCCGGGATCGACCGCGTCCGCGTGACCCCGGGGGTTTCCCGGCCGGGCCCGGCTGGGAACATGGACATGTGCCCTCCCAGATGTTGACCATCGAGGTGGACCGGCTCGGCGCCGGTTCCGCCCGGGTGCGGCTGGCCGGGGAACTGGACTTCGACACCGCGCCCGAGCTCGTCGACGCCGTGGCCCACCTGCGCCGCGAGGGTCACCAGGAGTTGGAACTCGACTTCGCCGGGGTGGACCTCTGCGACTCCTCCGGCCTGAGCGCGCTCGTGGTGATCCACCGCGCCGGCACCGGGGCGATCCGCCTGCTGCACCTGAACCCGCAGATCAAGCACCTGCTGGACCGCACCGGCCTGGCCGAGTTGCTGGCCGCCCCGCCGCGCGACCTGACCCGCGGCGCCCGCGAGGTCGGCTGACCCCCGCGAAGCGGGCTGACCAGCCGGTGGACAGGGGTGGCCCCCGACCCTGGGACCAGGGGCCGGGGGCCGGGAGGAAGGCTCAGGCGGCGGGCGCGGCCTGCCGGTGCGGCGTGACCGGCGCCTCGACGTCCTCCGGAGCACCGGAATCGGGCGTCTGGAACAGATAACGGACGAAGTCCCCGCTCATGTCGTCGTCGTCCGCTCCGGGCCACTGCCCGACACAGTCGACGCCGACGACCTCGCGTCCGCTGCCGTCGTGCTGCTCCAGCAGCGCCCACAGGGTCACCGGGTACGAGCGGGTGGCGTCCGGGCCGATCCGCCAGCGGGCGTACCAGCCGGGACGGGCGGGGACGATCTCCACGATCCGTTTCATGTCGACCTGCCCTTCCGCGTGCGTCGGAAGTTGTCCGGTCCGTCCGAGCCTGCCGCCCGCCAGGGTGAGCACTCCTCACCCGCAGCGAGTGAAGCGTCCGCCGGGCGGTCCGCCGTTACCTTCCCGCCAGCGCCGGGAACGCGATCGGCGCAAGCGCAACCGACCCAGGAACGAGGTGCGACGATGCGCAAGCAGATGGAGGGCGACAACCAGCGCCGCCGGACCCTGGCCCGCGAGGCCCGCGAGCGAGGGCGGCGGCCGAGCCAGACCGGCGCCAGCCTGAGCGCGTCCAAGCAGGTCACCTCGCTGGACCAGCACGACCGGTCCGGCCCGCCGCCGGCCGGACGGCACAAGCCGGACAGCACCCGGGGTGGTCCCGCGCCGCCGCCGGTCGCCGTCGCGGAGCGTCCGCGCCCGCTGCCGGACCCGGTGCCGTCACCCGGAGTCTCGATGGGCTACCGGGATCTCGTCGACGACGTGAGCCGGCGCGCCGGGGTGGACTTCCGCGAAGCCAAGGTAGCGGCGGAGGCCACCGTGCTGGCCCTGGCGCGGGCGCTGGACGAGGCGGAACGGGAGCGGCTGCTGGAGGCGGTGCCGCTGACCCTGCACGACGTGGTGCCGGTGCACGGCATGGAACGCCGCCGCGACCTGCCCGGCTTCCTGGCCGAGGTCGGCCGGTACAGCCGCCTCACCCCGGAGCAGGCGCGCTACCAGGCCGAGGCGACGCTCGCCGCGCTCGCCGAGGCCGACGCGGAACTGGTCGAGTCGCTGCGCGTACCCGACGGGTTGCGCGACCTGCTCGGGCCGACCGACTTCGGCGGCGGCCTGGTGGGCGCGTCCTCGGCCACCGCGCCGCTGACCGAGGCGGAGCTGCGTGACGCGCTCGCCACGCTGCCCTACTGGTCCAGCGACAGGCGGTCGCTGGTGCGCACGATCGAGCTGCCCGGCGGCAACCTGGACCGGGTCCTCGACCGGCTGGACCGGCTCAAGTCCGACGTCGGACGGTCGCCGCAGATCGGGCGGCCGGACCCGGACAACGCCGTGCTGACCGTCCGGACCCAGCAGGTCGACGGCGTGACCGCGGCGGACGTGGACCTCGCGCACCGGGTGGACGCGGCGATCGACGAGGCCGGCGCCGGGATGGCGGCCGGCTGAGCCGGCGGCGGAACGGCCCCGGTCCCACGCGGGCCGGGGCCGCCCGCGACCGCGCGGTACCGTGTCCCGCCGTGGATCACGACGACACCGAGACCCTGGAGATCGTGGTGGACCCGGCCCGTCCGTCCGGGCGCACGCTGCTGGCCGACGGGGTCGAGCAGTCGTACGTCGACGTGGCCGACGCCCGGTACCTGCACTTCGAGTACGTGCGGCGGATCGCCGCCGCGATCGACGTGGCCGCCCCGCGTGGCGCGGCGCTGTGCGCGCTGCACCTCGGCGGCGGCGCGCTCACGCTGCCGCGCTGGATGGCGAGCACCCGGCCCGGTTCGGCGCAGCGGGTGATCGAGCGCGATCCGGGCGTGGTCGAGCTGGTCCGGCGTAAGCTGCCGCCCCTGCCGCCCGCGGTGGTGGTGGCGCTCGGCGACGCGCGGGAGGCGGTCGCCGAGGCACCGTCCGGGACGTACGACGTGGTGGTGGCCGACGTCTACCGGGCGGCCCGGATGCCGCCTCAGGTGGCGGCGGTCGAGTTCGCGGCGCAGGTGGCCCGGGTGCTGCGCCCGGACGGCCTCTACCTGATCAACCTCACCGACCTGCCGCCGCTGGCGCACACCCGGGCGCAGGTGGCCACGCTGCGCGCGGTGTTCGCCGACGTCTGCCTCATCGCCGACCGGCGGATGCTGCGCGGCCGGCGGTACGGCAACGTGGTGCTCGCCGCCTCGCCCGCGCCGGACCGTCTCCCGGTACGCCGGCTCGCCAACCGCGTCGCCGCCGACCCGGTGCCCGGGACCGTGCTGCACGCCGCGACGCTCGACGCGTTCGCCGCCGGCGCCCACCCGGTCACCGACGCCGACCTGGGCTGAGCCGGTTTCCCCTGGGGTGCGGCGGGTAGCCGCGCCGGATGAGCGCCGCCGACGACCGGTCCACCGCGCGCCGGACGCTGATCGTGATCGGTCTCGTCCTCGCGACGGTGGTCGCGTTGGCGCTGGTCTGGGCCACCCGCCGGGTGCTGGTGTGGGGGCTGGTGGCGGTGTTCTTCGCGGTCGCCCTCAAACCGCTCGTGGACCGTCTCGAACGCCGGGTACGCCGCCGGGCGCTGGCGACCCTGCTCGTCTTCCTGGCCGCGTTCGCGCTGTTCGCCGCCCTCGGCGCGCTGATCGTGGTGCCGCTGGTGGACGAGGTGGGCCGCTTCGCCGACCGGGTGCCGGACCTGGTGCGCGAGGCGCAGGCCGGGCAGGGGCCGGTCGGGCGGCTGCTGGACCGCTTCCACCTGCTCCGGTACGCCGAACCCGGCCGGCTGCGCCGGTACGGCGCCCGGCTCGGCGACCCCACGGTGGGGGTGGTCCGCAGCGTGGTGCAGGCAGTCGCCGCCCTGGTCACCGTGGTGGTGCTGGCATACCTGATGGTCCTGGAGGCGCCGCGGATCGTGGCCGCCACACTGCGCTTGACAGGCGACGGCACAGCGGCGCGGCTGCGGCGCATCGGGCGTGACTCGTCCCGGATCGTCACCGGCTACCTGAGCGGCAACCTGCTGATCAGCGTGATCTGCGGCGGCCTGACGTTCCTCGTGCTGTTCCTGCTCGGTGTGCCGTTCGCCGCGGTGATCGCGCTGGCGGTGGCCGTGTTCGACCTGATCCCGCTGGTCGGCGCCACGCTCGGGGCGACCGTCGCGGCCGGCGCGGGGTTCCTGCACTCCCCCACCGCCGGCCTCGTCGTGCTTGTCTTCTTCGTGGTCTACCAGCAGGTGGAGAACCATCTGCTGCAACCGGTCATCATGGCCCGCGCGGTCCGGCTGAACCCGTTGACGGTGCTGGTGAGCGTCCTGCTGTCGGTCGAGCTGGCCGGCCTGGTGGGCGCGCTGCTGGCGATCCCGGCGGCGGGCATCGTCCAGGTGCTGCTGCGTGAGTTCGTCCCGGCCGGGCGGCAGGCCCTGCCGCAGCCCGCCGACGGCGATCCGGCCGAGCCGCCCGACACAGGTCCGGCCGGTAGCGCCAGAACACCCGAACGGCCGCCGGCCGGCGGGTGAGAGCCGGCCGGCGTACGGGCGGCGCTCAGTGGCGGCGGGCCAGTTCCGGTGACTCGCTCTCCAGCGGCACCGCGTTCGCGGGCACCAGGCCGAGTTGCACGGCGGGGCGGGGCAGCGTCGCGTCCAGCGCCCAGTCCGCCGCGACGCGGGGCCGGTTGCCCGGCATGGCCAGCAGGTGGTAGCCCCGGGTGACGGCCTTGGCGGGCAGCCCTGCGAGCGGCACCTTCAGCGGGTTCGCCGCCGCGTCCTTGCCGCCGAGGTCCACCACCCAGCCCAGGTCGTGGTGCTTGTACGACTTGCGCTCGCCCTGGCCGTACGAGGCGGCGATGTTGTGCGCGGCCAGCTTGCCCTGCCGCTGGGCGTGCTGCGCGGTCATCGCGCACACCTGCCCGGGGCGGGTCGGGTCGGGCACGGCGGCGGCGTCGCCGCAGGCGAACACATCCGGGTAGCCGGGGACGTTGAGGAACTCGTCGACCACCAGCCGGCCCTTCTCGGTGCGCAGGCCCAGCTCGGCCACGAACGGGTCGGGGCGTACGCCGACGCACCAGATGAGGCTGCACGTCGGGACGTACTCGCCGTCGGTGAGCATCACGCCGTCCGGGGTGGCCTCGGCGACGGAGGTGCCCATCCGCACGTCAACACCGCGTTTGCGCAGCACCCGGTCGGCGGTGACGGACATCCGCCGGTCCAGTTCGGGCAGCACCCGGGGCGCCACGTCCAGCAGCATCCAGCGCGGCCGGACCTTCAGGTGCGGGCGCTGGGCCATCAGGCGGTCGGTGAACAGCTGCCCGTGCGCGGCCACCTCCGTACCGGTGTAGCCGGCGCCGACCACCACGAACGTGGCACGGGCCCGCTGCTCGGCCGGGTCCTCGGTCAGCTCGGCCAGCTCGATCTGCCGGACCACGTGGTCGTGCAGGAACAGCGCCTCGGGCAGGCCACGGAAGCCGTGGGCGTACTCGGTCACGCCGGGGATGGGCAGCAGCTTGTTGACGCTGCCGACGCTGAGCACGAGACGGTCGTACGCGAGCTGCCCGTGCTCGCCCTCGACCGAGCGGTAGCCGACCCACCGGTTCTGCAGGTCGACCCGGTCCGCCTCGCCGACCACCACGCGAACGCCGTCGAGCGTGCCGGCCAGCGGCACGGCGATCCGGGTCGGCTCCACCACGCCGGCCGCCACCTCCGGCAGCAGCGGCAGGTAGAGGAAGTAGTCGGTCGTGTTCAGCAGGACGATCTCGGCCCGGTCGCGGGCCAGCCGGCGCAACGTCTTGGCCGCGTGGTACCCGGCGAACCCGGCCCCCACGATCACCACACGTGGTTTCGTCATGCCTTCTGCGGTTCCCGGGCAGACCTGCGACAAACGTGCCCATGATCCATCCATCGGCAGCTATATGGACATTCCACGCGAGCGGCGCGAGGATGCCGGGATGGGAAACCACGAGACCGCCGAGGGCCGGCCCACAAGGCCCAGCCGGCGTACCTTCCTCACCGCCTCAGCGGCGGCCACCGCCGCCGCCGTCGCGACCCCGCTCACCGCCGCCCCGGCCGCCGCCGCGACCGGCGCTCCCCCGGGTCCGGGCCGCCCCGCCCGGCCGCAACGCCCCGGCCGAGCTGACCGCGCTGCTGCGCGAGATCGACAGCCGCCGGATCGAGGCCGTCGTGCGCCGGCTCGCCGCGTTCGGCACCCGCCACACCCTGTCCAGCCAGACCGATCCGGTACGCGGCATCGGCGCCGCCCGCGACTGGATCCACGCCCAACTGTCCGGGTACGCGGCCGCGTCCGGCGGCCGGATGACTGTCGAACTCCAGTCGTACGTGCAGCAGCCCGCCTCCCGCATTCCCGAGCCGACCACCATCACCAACGTGGTGGCGACCCTGCGCGGCGACGTCACACCAGAGCGGGTGTACGTCATCACCGGCCACTACGACTCCCGTGCCACCGACGTGATGGACGCGGTCAGCGACGCACCCGGCGCCGACGGCAGAAGGTGCTGCCGGTCGGCGACGTCACCGAGGTGACCATCGACCTGTCCAAGGACAACGTGTTCTTCGGCGTACGCGCGGTCGACCGGGCCGGGCACCGCAGCCCGGTCGCCTTCCCGAAGCCCGGTAGCTGAGGCCGCTCGGTCACCGTCCCGGCGCCGGGTCCGCCCGGTCCGGGGCGGTGATCGCCCAGCGTTCGTGGTCGCGCCACGCGCCGTCGATGAACAGATAGTCCGGGGAGAACCCCTCCAGCCGGAAGCCGAGCCGTCGCGCCAGCCGCTTCGACGGCTCGTTGCCGGGCTGGATGTTCGCCTCCAGCCGGTGCAGCCCCAGCGGCCCGAACGCGTACCCGATCACCAGCCGCACCCCGGCCGAGGCGTGCCCGGTCCCGGCGTACGGGCGGAACGCCGCGTACCCGAGGTAGCCGCCGCGCAGCGCGCCCAGCACGATGCCGCTGATGTTCGCGTACCCGGCGATCTCGCCGCTCTCCCGGTCGCAGAACAGGAACCCGGAGCTGTCCCGCCGCCGGATCTTACGCAGGTACGCCGCGTACATCTGCGCGTCGTCCGGCGCTGACAGCCACGGATGGTGCAGGTCGCGGCTGCGCCGGGCGGCGGCGACGAACTCCGCCTCGTCGGCGGGGCGGGGACGGCGGATGGCGACGCGGCCGTCGCTGCGCAGATATCGCACCGCTCCACTCTCGGCCACCGCCCCTGTCCCGCCCCACCCGGGATGCACTCCACCCGCCGCCCATTCCGGCGGACCGCGACCGCGTGACCGCCTCGCTCCGGAGCCAGCCCGCAGATCTTGGTAGGAAACGGCCCCATAGGGGCCCTTTCGTACCAAGATCTCTTCAGTTCCTGTCATGTGGCCTGCGGATCTCGCTTGTTGGGAGCAGGTCCTGCCGTTCGTGTCTACGAGCGCCCGTTCGGCGAGGTCTGCGAGGTCCGCGCGGGCCTGTCGGGCTAACAGCGAAGGTCGGTCCGTATCGGGTCGGGTGTCCGGTTCGGCTGCGGTGGCCCTGACGGGCTGTGGTCGGTGCCATCGTGAGGCTGGAATCGGTGGCGGGCGCGGGGCGTTGTACATGACTGGCCGCCGAGGCACCGGGTCGAGCGCCGCGCACCGGCCCACCGGGGCGTCGAGCGGATCGCCAGGTCAGGGAATGGCCCCGGCCCGCCGGTCGTTACATCCCCGAGCCGCGGACAGCAGGCAACGCCCTCGGGCCGTCAGCCCCGGACGGAGTCACCACCGCCGGGAATGACACCGGGCCGGTCGTCGTTACATCCCCGAGCCGCGCACAGCAGGCCCCTCCAGGGCGCCCGCGTGCCAGCCCTTCGACGGGCACCCCGAAGACTTTCCCCCCTTTTCGCGGCACCCCCCGTTTGCCGCGTCATCCCCCACTTCAGGGAGGCAACCATCATGGCTACCACTCTGCTGCGCAAGACCGCTCTGACCGCTGCCGGTATCGCCGCCACCGCTGGAGGCATCGCCGGTCCCGCCATCGCCGCCCACGCCGCCCCCACCACCAGCACCACCACCGTGGTGGCCGACCGCAAGGGCCACGGCGAGCGGGAGCTGGACGTGCGCTACGAAGCCCAGCCCAACTTCTACTTCTGCGGCCCCGCCGCCGCGCGTAACGCCCTGAGCGTGCAGGGCAAGAACATCGACGTGCACGCCATGGCCAAGGAGATGGGCACCACCGAGTCCGGCACCAACTCCATCAACGACATCACCCCGGTGCTGAACAAGGAGACCGGTAAGGACGTCTACAAGTCCACCGAGATCCCCGTGGACAAGGCCCGCGACCGGGACAAGGTCGACAAGCTGCGCGCCGACGTGGTCAAGACCGTCGACGACGGCCGCGCCGTGGTCGCCAACATCGCCGGCACCGCCACCGACACCGACGGCAACACCCACTCCTTCGAGGGCGGCCACTACATCAGCGTCGTCGGCTACCGCGACAACGGCAAGGTCGTGACGATCGCCGACTCGGCCAACCCGAACCAGGCCTCCTACCGAATGGACGTCGACGAGCTCGCCCGCTGGATCGCCAGCCGCGGCTACAGCTCCTGACCGAACGACAACGACAACGACAAAGGGCCCGACCCCCACCGCGGGGGTCGGGCCCTTTCGCGCGTATCCAACGGCTGCCTGCCGGTCACCTCGCCGTCACGCCGGTGTCGTCACCCGGACGGGTCGCTCCACCACGCTGGGTCGCGCCGGATCGTCCGGGCGACCGTGAAGGAGCAGCTGTGGCAGCCGAGGAGGCGACGCACCGCCCACCCACCACGCACCGCCCACCCGCGACGAGCCACCCCGACGTGAGCGTCGTCGTACCCGTCTACAACACGCTGCGCTACCTGCGGTCCTGCCTCGACTCGGTGCTGCGGCAGACCATCGGGCCGGACCGGATGGAGATCGTGGCGGTGGACGACGGGTCCACCGACGGCAGTGGCCGCCTGCTGGACCGGTACGCCGCGAAGTACCCCGGCACGGTACGGGTGGTCCATCAGCCCAACTCGGGTGGTCCGGCGGCGCCCTGCAACCGGGGACTGGACCTGGCCACCGGCCGGTACGTCTTCTTCCTCGGCTCGGACGACCGGCTCGGCCCGGAGGCCCTGGAGCGTCTGCTCGCCGCCGCCGACCGGTACGGCTCGGACGTGGTGGTCGGCAAGGTGGTGGGGGTCAACGGCCGGCACGTCTTCTCCGACGTGTTCGCCGGCGGCAACGCGGTGGACGTGAGCCTGTTCGACTCGGCGCTGCCCTGGTCGCTGGCGAACACGAAGCTGTTCCGGCGCGACCTGGTGGACCGGCTCGGGCTGCGCTTCCCGGAGGACATGCCGGTCCTCAGCGACCAGCCGTTCACGCTCGCCGCCTGCTACCACGCGCGGCGGATCTCGGTGCTCGCCGACTACGACTACTACCACGCGGTACGACGGCTGGACGCCCGCAACATCACGTACCACAGCCGGGTGGAGCAGCGCCTGGTCAGCGTGGAGCGGCTGTTCGCGTACGTGGCCGACCTGATCCCCGCCGGGGCGGGCCGGGACGCGGTGCTGCGCCGCCACGCCGGGCTGGAACTGGCGAACCTCGTCGGCGACGACTTCCGGCACCTGGACCGGGGCGCGCAGGAGCGGGTACACGCCACTGTCGCCCGGCTGGTGCGGCGGCACGTCACCGACGGCCTGCGGGACCGGCTCGGTGTCGAGGCCCGGCTGCGCCTGGGCGTGGTGGCCGCGGGCGGGGTCGACGACCTGTTGGCGGTCATCGAGCAGGACACCGGGCGGGGCGTGCCGACGACGGTGTTCGCCGGTGACCGGTGGCACGCGGGCTACCCGGGCGCCCCGGCCCGGTGGACCGACGTCACCGACGTGCGCGCGGACTGGCTGGCCCGGCTGGACACCGTCGAGGTGGGCTGGACCGACCGGCACACGCTGACGGTGACCACGCGCAGCCCGTACCCCCGGTTCGCCTCGGAGGCCGGGCCGGTGCGGCTGCTGGCCGGTCCGGTCGTGGGCGCCACGAGGATGGACGCCGGCGACCCGACCGGCCGCACGCTGCGCACGGACTTCGCCCTCGACCGGCTCCTGGCCGCGAGCTGCGCGAGCGGGCAGCGCCACCCGGTGCGCGCCGAGGTGGACGGCGGTCACGGGCGCGGCGGCGCCGCGGTGCGCGCCCCTCGGCTCGCCGCCGGGCGGCCCCGGCTGCTGCGGCACGGCGCCCGGCTGTACGGGGTGGCCGCGACAGTCGACCCGCGCAACGGCCAGCTCGTGCTGTCGGTGGTGCCGGTGACGGTCGGGCAGCTGGTCGGACGGCTGCGCCGGCGCGGCCGGCGCGGCCCGGCCGAGGCGCGGGTGCCGGAGCGCGCCGCGGCGGCGCAGGCGTCAGGGCGCGGCGCGGAAGCCCTGCTCGGCCGGCATGGGCACCTGGAGGTACGTGGTGCCACGCAGGTCCAGCCAGGCCCGCTGCGGCGCGCGGACCAGCCGCACCATCACCCCGGCGCAGGCCGGACAGCGCCCGACCAGGCCCGGGGCGTGCGAGTAGACGTGTAGCCCGGCCATCGGGCCGGTCGTCCCGCAGGCGTCGCAGCGGCCGGTGGTGGCGCTGAGGTCGACGGCGAACAGCTCGCGCAACGGCCCGTCGAGCATGTTGCCGTCCAGGTACGACAGGTCTGTCATACGCCCTCCTCGGGTGCTCAGCCGGTCGGGCCGAACCGTTCGGTCCGCACGCGCCGGGTCGGGTGACCCAGCCCCACCAGCAGGTCGGCCACGGTCTCCACGAATCCGGTGGGACCGCACACGTAGCACAGCGGCTCCATCTCGGGCGGCCAGCCGTGGCTGTTCACGTCGGCCAGGCCGATCCGGTGCGGCTCGCCGCGCCAGCCCTGCGGCGCGGACCGGGTGTAGACGTACGCGACGTCCAGGCCCTGGTCGTCGCGGGCACGGCGGCGCAACTCGTCGGCGTAGATGACGTCGTCGGGGGTGCGCACCGAGTAGACGAGCCGGAACGGGGTGCGGCTGCCGGCGGCCCGGCGCGCGCGGATCATCGCCATCAGCGGCACCACGCCGGAGCCGCCGGCCACCAGCAGCACCGGCGCGGTGTCGGCGGTACGCCAGACGAACCAGCCGCCGACCGGCCCGCGCACCTCCACCGGGTCGCCCTCGGCGTAGGTGCCGGTCAGGTACGGCGACACCTCGCCGTCGGGCACCCGCTGCACCGTCACCTCGATCCGCTCGCCGTCGGCGGGGCCGGCCAGCGAGTACGAGCGGGCGGCCTGGTAGCCGTCCTCGGCGGTCAGGCGCACGTCGACGTGCTGCCCGGGCAGGTGTCCGGGCCAGCCGGGCACGTCCAGCACCAGGGTCTGCGCGGTGGGCGTCTCGATCCGCCGCTCGGCCAGCCGGGCCACCCGCCACATCAGCGGCGCGACGCGGCGCCCCTCGGCCGGTGCCGCCACCTCAGTCGCCCTGGTAGCGCTGCTCGCCACGGGTCGCCGTAGTCGTGGTAGCCGGCGGTCTCCCAGAAGCCGGGCCGGTCGTCGACGAGCAGCCGGATGCCGTGCACCCACTTCGCCGACTTCCACAGGTACAGGTGCGGTACGAGCAGCCGCGCCGGTCCGCCGTGTTCGGCCGGCAGCGGCCCGCCGTCGTACGTGTGCACCACCCAGGCCCGCCCGCCGCGCAGGTCGTCCAGCGGCAGGTTCGTGGTGTAGCCGCCGTAGGAGTGCGCGAGCGCGTACCGGGCGTCGGTGTCGACGCCGTCGAGCAGCGTGTCCAGGGAGACGCCCTGCCAGGTGGTGCCGAGCTTGGACCAGCGGGTGACGCAGTGCAGGTCCACCGTCGGGGTGTCCTGCGGCAGGCCCATCAGTTCGTCCCAGGACCAGCGGTACTCCGCGCCGTCCTCACCGGTCAGCACGAACTCCCAGGTGTCCAGCGGGACACGCGGGGTCGGGCCGGCGGAGAGCACCGGGAAGTCCTCGGTGAGGTACTGCCCCGGCGGCAGGTCGGGAGCGGACGTACGGGGCCGGCCCTGGAAGCCGGGCGAGACGATTCCCACCCGTCAGTCGTACCACCGCCGGTCCCGCCGGGGCAGGGGTTCCCTCAGGCCGAGCCGCCGCCCCGGGTCTCGTGCACCACAGTGCGCTTGCCGTCGCCGCTGTCGCGGGTGGCCCGCAGGCTGGTGATGGTGACGATCACCAGGACGCCGATGATCACGCCGAGCGAGGCCACCGTCGGGATCTCCGGCACGCTCTCCCAGATGCCGTGCGCCCAGTGCAGGCCGAGCTTGAGGCCGATGAAGGCCAGGATGACGGCCAGGCCGTAGCTGAGGTGCACCAGCCGGCTCAGCGCGGCGTGCAGCACGAAGTACAGCGCCCGCAGGCCCAGCAGCGCGAAGGCGTTCGTCGCGAAGACCAGGTACGGATCCTCGGTGATGCCGTAGACGGCGGGTACCGAGTCGACGGCGAACACGATGTCGGTGGCCAGCACGGCGACGACGACGAGCGCGAACGGGGTGAGCGCCCGCCGGCCGTTCTGCCGGATGGTCATCCGGGTGCCGTGGTACTCGTCGACCACCGGCATGACCTTGCGCAGGAGCCGCACCGACCGCATCTTGTTGATGTCGACCTCCTGCTCGTGCCCGGTGAGGGCGTCGCGCAGCAGCTTCACCGCGGTGGCGACGAGGATGAGCGCGAACAGCAGGAAGGCGAAGTCGAGCGTCTTGAGCGCGGCGGCGCCGAGCGCGATGAACACGCCGCGCAGCACCAGGGCGCCCGCGATGCCGTAGAGCAGCACTCGCTGGGCCAGCACCGAGGGCACCGCGAAGGCGGCGAGCAGCAGCATGAAGACGAAGAGGTTGTCGACCGACAGCGACTTCTCGACCAGGTAACCGGTGAGGTACTCGATGCCCTGCTGGCTGCCCCAGCGGGACCAGACCCAGGCGCCGAAGGCCAGCGGCAGGGCGATGTAGAAGGCCGACCAGCCCAGGGCCTCACGGATGGAGACCTCGTGCGGCTTGCGGGTGACCAGGAAGTCGAGCACCAGCAGGACGAGCACGCCGACGATGGTGACCGCCCACAGCGTGGGCGTGCCGATCGACGACAGCTCGGACGCAGCCAGCGGGGACAATTCGGGCATGGAACCTCCTCGAACACCGTGTCATGTTCGAGGTCTCCTTCACCCACGTTTTCCGTGGGCAACCACCCGGGGCTCGCCTCGGCGGCTTGCCGTACTGACCGGAATGATTCGTGGGAAGTACTCCCCTCGCCTGGACAAGGCTAGGTCACCGCCGGACCGGACGCCAAGTCGGGACAGGGTTGATTGCCCTGGTCAACCGTTGTGCGGCGGCGAGGCGTGGCGCCGGGTCACCCGGGCCCCTATGGTGACGCGGGTGACGAACCACGGACCACTGACCGGCGTACGGGTGATCGAGCTGGCCGGCATCGGCCCCGTGCCGTTCGCGGCGATGATGCTGGCCGACCTCGGCGCCGACGTGATACGCGTCGACCGGCTCGGCGGCGGCGGGTTCGGCGCCTTTCCCGGCGACCTGCTGAACCGCAACCGCCGCTCGATCGCCGTGGACCTGAAGCAGCCCGCGGGCCGTGACCTCGTGCTGGCGCTCGTCGCCGGCGCGGACGCGCTGGTGGAGGGCTTCCGGCCGGGGGTGGCCGAGCGGCTCGGCATCGGCCCGGACGACTGTTTCGCCGTCAGCCCCAAGCTGGTGTACGGGCGGATGACCGGCTGGGGGCAGGAGGGCCCGCTCGCCCACAGCGCCGGGCACGACATCGACTACCTGGCGCTGACCGGCGCGCTGCACGGGGTTGGCCGGGCCGGTGAGCGTCCGGTGCCACCGATGAACCTGCTCGGCGACTTCGGCGGCGGCGGCATGATGCTGGCCCTCGGGGTGGTGGCGGCGCTGCACGCGGTGCGCGCCGACGGGCCCGGCCAGGTGGTCGACGCCGCGATCGTGGACGGCGTGTCGGTGCTGGCGACCCAGATCCACGCGCTGCGCGGCATCGGGCTGTGGCAGGACCCGCGCGGGGTGAACCTGCTCGACGGCGGCGCGCCCTTCTACGACACGTACGAGTGCGCCGACGGGCGCTACGTGGCGGTGGGCTCGCTGGAGCCGCAGTTCTACGCCGAACTGGTCCGGCTCACCGGTTTCCCGCCCGACGGCGACGACGCGCCGGACCGGGACGACCCGGCGAACTGGCCGGCGTTACGGGCCGCCTGGGCGCGGCTGTTCCGCACCCGGACCCGGGACGAGTGGACGGAGCTGCTCGCCGGCACGGACGCCTGCGTGGCGCCGGTGCTCGACTGGGCCGAGGCACCGGAGCACCCGCACCTGCGCGCCCGGGACACGTTCGTCGCGCCGGACGGGGTCACCCAGCCCGCGCCCGCGCCGCGCTTCTCGGCCACCCCTACCGGCGTGCGGCGGCCGCCGCCGACGCCGGGCGAGCACACCGACGAGGTCCTCGCCGAGGCCGCCGGCATGGCGGCCGACCGGATCACCGCGCTGCGCGCCGCCGGTGTGATCGGCTGACGCCTACCGGCCGGGTCAGCGCCGGTGCGTGGCGGCCGGGGCGAGTGCCGGTTCCACCAGTTCGCGGTAGTCGCGGGGGAACTGCACCACGACGTCCTGGAACTCGCCGCCGCTGATCGCCTCGCGCAACGTGACGAACACGGCGCGTACCGCGCCCCGGGCGGTGTTCTCGTCGCATCCGGCGCGGCGGGCGACCCGGGCCACGAACTCGGCCGCGCCGAACCGTTCGGCCGCCTCGTCACGCGGATAGGGGCTGAGCAACCCCCGCAGCGGCTTCGGCAGTTGCGCGGCCAGGTCCAGCACCTCGCCACCGGTCAGCCGCTCCGCGAACGTCTGAAGCGTGGCCGCGGTGAGCGTGGCGGCCCGGTCCTCGCCGGTGCCGGTGAGCCGGGCGACCCGGCTCACGAAGGTCAGGTAGTGCATCGGTGGTACCCCCTTCGGTGCGCCACCGCGGCTACCCGCGACGGCGCGGCGGAAACGGGGGGCGGGATTTCCGCGTTCGCGGGCGTGAGCAGCGGCGCGACGGGTAACCGCCGCCCGGTCACGACCCGAACTACTGCCGCGAGGAGCCCGACCCATGGCGAGTTACTCGGATGTCCTGGAGTACCTGTCCGCGCTGGACTACCCGGCCGGGAAGGACGACGTCATCCGCGAGGCGGAGCGGGAGGGCGCGCCGCCGGACGTGTTGCGGGCGTTGCGCGCGCTGCCCCCGGTGGACTACGCCAACGGCACCGAGGTGGCCCGCTCGGCCGGCATCGACGCGGCCCCCGAGGTGAGCCGCTCGCAGCGCGCGGCGCAGGCCCGGGACAACCACCCGCGCGTGTCGCAGCATCTGCGCGGCATCTGAGCACCGCGGGAGAGCCGGCGGCGACACGGCCGCCGGCCTCTGCGCGTGCCGGGGACGACGTGCGACAGTCGCAGGTGGCCGTTCCCCTGTGGCTGGTCCGCGTGCCCCGGACAGGCGAGCGCCCCGGGTCGCGAACCGCGACCTGGGGCGCCACGCAGCACCTGCCCTGCGCGGTTCACGCCCGAACCGGGTCGCGACCGCGCGGCGGTGAGATGTTCGCCCGAACCGGGCGGGCATCGCTGCCACGATCATCATACGACGCGGCATCAGCCGAACGGGTGAGAATCGCGGAAGTGTGTCCGGGCGCACGTACGCGCTCAGGCGGTCACCTCGGCGTAGCGCCGCTCGAGGTCCACTCGCGCCAGCGCTCCGACCAGCCACGACAGTTGCTCCGACTCGCCACTGCCGGTCAGTCCGGCGAGGTCGTGTGCGGTGCGTCCCAGCCCGAGCCGCCGGGCCGCCGCGAGCGCCCGCCGGTCGGCCACCGGCGCCGCCTCGCGCCACAGCGCCTGCGCCTCCCGCAGGAACAGGTCGCACACCTCGTCGTCCACTCCGGGCAGAGCGATGAGCAACCGCCGTTCCTCGCCCGGGTCCTGGTGCGCCGCGGTCCGCAGCCGGCGCAGGTCGCCCCGGTACGTCTCGACGATCGTGCGGGCCAGGTCGCCGAGCGTGTCGGCGATCCCCGCCAGGTCACCGCGCAGCCCGGCGGCGCGCAGCACGCGTACCCGGTCCTCGTGCCGGGAGCGGGCCATCCGGGCGGCGGTGTCCCAGCCGACGTCGCGCAGCGCGGTGGCCGCGTCGACCGCCCGGTGGAAGTCACCCCGGCGGGCCAGCAGGACGGCCAGGTACAGCACCTGGAACAACTGGGCCGGGTTGTTCGTCACCCGGAACCCGAAGCACTCGGCGAACCCTCGGCCGTCCCCGGCGAGCCGGCGGGCGAGGCGCTTGCGGTCCGCGAGGCCGGGCCTGGTGGTGGTTGTCGGCATGCCGCCGACTACCCCGGTGCGGGCCCGGCATTCAGCCGCGTACGCCACCGCTGCGGTCGCGGGCCTTGAGCCGGGTGGTGGGCAGCGCGGGCGCGGGCAGCGGCGGGGCCGCGTCGTCGGCGACCACGCCGAAGCGGCGGCCGGCCATCCAGTCCTCCCGGGCGGCCGCCACCTCCTCGTGCGAGCGGCCGACGAAGTTCCACCACATCACCAGTGGCTCCTCGAACGGGGTGCCGCCGAGCAGCAGCAGCCGGGTGCCCGGCTCGGCGACCAGCGTCAGCGCGTCCCGCCCGAGGCCCAGGTAGAGCAGCGCGCCGGGGGCCAGCGCCACGCCGTCGCACTCGGCGGCGCCGGACATGGCCAGCAGCCCGTACTCGAAGTCCGGACGCAGCGGCAGCGTGGCCGGCGCCGTGCCCCGGACCTCGAGCTGCGCGCCGACCAGCGGGGTGTGCACGAGCGCGGGCGAGCGTTCCCCGCCGAGGTCGCCGACGAGCAGCGTCACGTCCAGGTCGCCGTCGCGCCAGCGGGGCAGGTCGGCGTGGTGGGCGAAGGCCGGGTCGCCGGCCCGGGCCGGGTCGGGCAGTGCCACCCAGAGCTGCACGCCGTGCATCAGCGGCGGGTGCACCAGCGGGGAGCGCTCGGAGTGGGCGATGCCGCGCCCGGAGGTCATCACGTTGAGCTGGCCGGGACGGATGGGCTGCACGTTGCCGAGGCTGTCGCGGTGCAGGATCTCCCCGTCGAGCAGCCAGGTGACGGTCTGGAGGCCGGTGTGCGGGTGCGGTGGCACCTCCATGCCGGGCCGGTCGGCCACGTCGTCGGGCCCGAAGTGGTCGACGAAGCACCAGGCGCCGACCATCCGGCGCTGCCGCTGCGGCAGCAGCCGCCGCACCGTGGTGTAGCGACCCAGCGGCACGTCGTGGCCCGGTAGCAGCACGCTGCCCGGGTCGGTCGGGCCGACGCCGGGTGGGAGCGTCTGCGCGGGCAGGGATTCGGTACGGTCCACCGCCCCGACTGTACGCTCAGTCCGCGCTGACGCTCACCGCGTTCGCGCCGCCCACCAGGTCGAGGTAGAGCCGGTCGGTGGCCCGGTCCCAGCCCGGCGAGCTGACCAGGTCGCCGGCGGCGATCCCGCCGCGACGCTCGTCGTACAGGGTCAGGGAGCCGGCGCCGGAGGCCACCCGCACCCGGGCCGGCGGCTCGCCGGGCACCGTCACAGTGAGTTCGCTGACCCCGCCGGTCATCCGGACGGTGAGGGAGCCGTCGAGCCGGGGCAGCAGCAGCCGGGTACGCGAGGCGCCGCCGACCAGGTCTACTCCGGCGAGCCGGGCCTCGCCCAGGTCGAGCCGCTGCTCGCTGACGCCGCCGATCAGCCGCAGCCGCCAGGTGACCCGGGAGTTGAGCACCACCTCGACCGCGGCCGGACCGGGGCGGCCGTTCTCCTCGATCCGCAGCCGGACCCGATCGCCGGCCAGTTGCGGGCGCGGCGTCACACCCGAACCGTCCGGCGTGCCGATCCGGTACAGGTCGTCGCCGAGGTCGGCGGCGCGCAGCGTGAACCGGGTCAGCCCGTCCACCAGCTCGAACTGGGCGAGCTGCCGGCCACCGCGCGGCGCGGCGAGGGTCTCGGCGCCGGCCACCTCGGCGGCGCCCGCCCCGCCGGATCCGCCGCGCCCGGGAAGGGGCGACGGCTCGCCGCCGGAGAAGACCACGCCGAGGCGGCCCGGGTTGGACAGCGTCACCGCGACCGCCACCGCGCCGAGCACCACCACCAGCACGGCGGCGGCGGCCAGCAGCCGGGCGCCGCCGGACCAGCGGGGCCGGGCCAGGTCGGGGTCGTCCTCGGATGCGGTCATGCTCGTCCCCTCTCGCCGGTCCCCACCGGGTCATACGTCTGGTTCGGCGTCCCGGTTCATTCCCACTCCGGTGCGTTCCCGCACCTTGCCGGCACACGCGGCCAGCACGGCGTGCGCGTCCAGACCGAGACTCTCGATCGCGACGAGCGCGGTGAACGCCACGTCGGCCAGCTCGGCGGCGACGTCCTCGCGGGTGTGCGTCACCCCCTTGCGCGGGTTCTGCCCGAGCAGCCCGATCCAGGCCGCGGCGACCTCGCCGGCCTCCTCGCCGATCTTGAGGATGCGACAGGTCAGTTCGGTGTCGCCGCGGCCGTTCGCGGCGTCGAGCCAGGCGCGCGCGTCCCGCGCCGTCGTCCAGATGGTGGCGTCCACGCGGACCAGTGAACCGCACCCCGCAGACCGTTCGTATCCTGGGGCGACGCAGGCCAGAGGGCCTGCGTCCCAGGCGAGAGGAGGTGCCCGTGATGCCGGAGACCGTCGAGTCGGTGTTCGCCGGCGTGGTCGCCCGGAACCCGGGAGAGCCGGAGTTCCACCAAGCGGTCCGCGAGGTACTGGAGAGCATCGGTCCGGCCCTGGCCCGGCATCCGGAGTACGCCGAGGTGGTCGAGCGCGTCTGCGAACCGGAGCGGCAGGTCATCTTCCGCGTGCCGTGGGAGGACGACCAGGGCCGGGTACGGGTCAACCGTGGGTTCCGGGTGGAGTTCAACAGCGCGCTCGGCCCGTACAAGGGTGGCCTGCGCTTCCACCCGTCGGTCTACCTGGGCATCGTGAAGTTCCTCGGTTTCGAGCAGATCTTCAAGAACGCGCTGACCGGGCTGGCCATCGGCGGCGGCAAGGGCGGCGCGGACTTCGACCCGAAGGGCCGCTCCGACCGCGAGGTGATGCGGTTCTGCCAGAGCTTCATGACCGAGCTGTACCGGCACATCGGCCCGCAGACCGACGTGCCCGCCGGTGACATCGGGGTGGGCGGCCGGGAGATCGGCTACCTGTTCGGGCAGTACAAGCGGATCACCAACCGGTACGACGCGGGCGTGCTCACCGGCAAGGGCCTGGCGTACGGGGGCGCGCAGGTGCGCCGCGAGGCGACCGGGTACGGGGCGGTGTTCTTCGCCGACGAGATGCTGCGTCAGGCCGGGGACAGCCTGGAGGGCAAGCGGGTCGTGGTGTCCGGCTCCGGCAACGTGGCCATCTACGCCATCGAGAAGGTGCACCAGCTCGGCGGCACCGTGGTGGCGTGCTCGGACTCCGGCGGCTACGTGGTCGACGAGAAGGGCATCGACCTGGCGTTGCTGCGCGAGCTGAAGGAGCAGCGGCGGGGCCGGCTGGCCGAGTACGCGGAGCACGCCCGCAACGCGGTGGCGGTCGCGGACCGCAACGTCTGGGAGGTGCCCTGCGACCTGGCGCTGCCCTGCGCCACGCAGAACGAGATCGGCGGCGCGGAGGCCGCCGCGCTGGTCGCCGGCGGCTGCGTCGCGGTGGTGGAGGGGGCGAACATGCCCACCACGCCGGAGGCGGTGCGGATCCTCGGCCGGGCCGGGGTGCGGTTCGCCCCGGGCAAGGCGGCAAACGCCGGCGGGGTGGCGGTGAGCGGGCTGGAGATGCAGCAGAACGCCAGCCGCGACACGTGGACGTTCGGCGAGTCCGAGCAGCGGCTGCGCGAGATCATGCGGGACGTGCACGACAGGTGCTGGGCGACGGCCGAGGAGTTCGGCCTGCCCGGCGACTACGTGGCCGGGGCGAACATCCAGGGTTTCCGGCGGGTGGCCGAGGCGATGCTGGCGCACGGCCTGGTCTGAGCGGACCGCGGGACGGACGCAGACCGAGCGGCCGGTCAGCGATTGACAGTGCTCGACCCCCGGCCTAGGTTCAGTGCGCTACCGGCCGGTAGGCATCCGTCCCGCGTCGTCACCCCCCGTCCCGGGGTGGCACCCGTCCCCCCGGGGAGCAGCGATGCAGCCCTCACCCGTCCGCCGCCGGCTGCTCGCCGTCGGCGCGGCCCTCACGCTGGCGCTCGGCCTCACCGGCGCGGCGCCCGCCGCCGCCGGCGGCAGCGCCGACGGCAGCGGCCCGCTGCCCGGCTACACCATCGTCAACCCGCCGCTGCCGCCACTGGTCGTGAACGGCGCCGCCACCACCGTGCGGCAGGGCGTGCACGCGAACGCCGGATACATCATCGAGATCCCCAGGCGCTGGAACGGCGAGCTGGTGATGTGGGCGCACGGCTACCGCGGGCAGGGCACCGAGCTGTCGCCGGAGCCGCCCGGCTTCGACCTGCGGCAGCGCCTGGTCGCCCAGGGGTACGCGTGGGCGTCGTCGTCGTACGACCGCAACGGCTACGACGTGCGCTCCGGCGTACGCGGCACCCGTGCCCTGGCCGACCTGTTCTCCCGTACCGTCCGGCGCCCGCACCGGGTGTTCGTCGCCGGGGTGTCGATGGGCGGCCACGTCATCGGCCGGTCGCTGGAGCAGTACCCGGGCTTCTACGCCGGGGCGCTGCCGATGTGCGGGGTGCTCGGCGACCAGGAGCTGTTCGACTTCTTCCTGGACTACAACCTGGCCGCGCAGGCGCTGGCCGGGGTGCGCGCGTACCCGACGCCGCCCGACTACCTGACCTCGGCGGTGCCCCGGATCCAGGTCACGCTCGGCCTGGCCGGGCTGACCCCGGGCGGCCCGGACACCACGAACGACCTCGGCAAACAGCTACGCGCGGTCACCGTGGACCGCTCCGGCGGGCCGCGGCCGGGCACCGACGCCGCGTTCGCGATCTGGAAGGACTTCCTGTTCGGCATCGCGGTCAGCGAGGCGGACGGCTCCCCCGCCCGGCGTCCCGGCCAGCTCGCCACGAACCTGTTCACCAGGTACACGCCGAACCAGCCGGTGAACCTCAACGCCACCGTGCGGCGGGTCGCGCCGGAGAACCTGCGCCAGCGGCTCTCACCCGGCCTGACCGAGGTGCCCCGGATCGCCGGGCGGCCCACCGCGCCGGTGCTGAGCCTGCACGGCCTCGGCGACCTGTTCGTGCCGTTGGGCATGGAGCAGGCGTACGCCCGGGACGTCGCCCGCAACGGCCGGTCCCGGCTGCTGGTGCAGCGGGCGGTGCGCACCGCGCAGCACTGCGAGTTCAGCCCGGCCGAGGCCGGCGCCGCCTGGGACGACCTGGTCCGCTGGGTGCGCACCGGCAAGCGCCCCGCCGGTGACCCGGTCACCGACCGGAGCGCGGTGGCGGCGCCGGACTTCGGCTGCCGGTTCAGCGACGAGGCCGCCCGGGCCGCCGGCGCCGGCACCCGCCCGCTCTACCCGCCGTGCCCGGCCGGCGCTCAGTCCTCCGCCCGGGTGTACCAGCCGCCCCGGTAGACGGTGCCCTGCGGGGCCGGCTCCGACTGCGGGGCCGGCTCCGGTTCCGGCGGCGCGGCGGCGATCCGGCGGGAGCGGCGGACCCGGCTGACCACGAACCAGCAGAGCCCGGCCACCACGGCCACGATGACGACCTTCTGGAACGTGCCCGCGTACGCCTCGACCACGTGCCACTGCTCGCCGAGCAGGAAGCCGGCGAGCACGAACGTGGTGTTCCAGATCAGGCTGCCCAGCGTGGTGTAGAGCAGGAACACCGGAACCGGCATCCGTTCCACCCCGGCCGGGATGGAGATGAGACTTCGGAAGATCGGAATCATCCGGCCGAAGAACACCGCCTTGACGCCGTGGCGCAGGAACCACGCCTCGGTGCGGTCCACGTCCTCCAGCTTGATCAGCGGCAGCCGCGCGGCCAGGGCACGCATCCGGTCCCGCCCGAGGGCCGCCCCGATGTAGTAGAGCGCCAGCGCGCCCACCACCGACCCGAGCGTGGTCCAGAAGATGGCGCCGGCCAGGCTCATCTTGCCCTGGCTCGCGGTGAAGCCGGCCAGCGGCAGGATCACCTCGCTGGGGATGGGCGGGAACAGGTTCTCCAGCGCCACCGCGAGGCCGGCACCCGGTCCACCGAGCCGTTCCATCAGGCCGGTGACCCAGCCGGCCACTCCGTCGCCGGACGGCTCCGCCGCCCGCGCGGCGCTCACCCGGGGGCCGGCGAGCAGCTGTGCGTTTCCGATCATCGGACCAACGTTACGGGGCGAAGCTGGGGACGGCCACGCGTGATGGAAACCATTATCGTGTACGTCATGCGTACGCCGCTGCGGATCGCCGTCGCCCAGCCGCTCACCCGCTCCGACGACGTCGAGGGCAACGCGGTACGCCACGCCGAGGCCGTACGCGCCGCGTCGGCCCGGGTGGTGGTCTTCCCGGAGATGTCACTGACCGGCTACGAGCTGACCGCCGCGCCGCTGGACCCGGACGATCCCCGGCTCGCACCGCTGCGCGCGGCCTGCGCCGAAACCGGCACCCTGGCGCTGGCCGGGGCGCCGGTGCCCGGGCCGCACATCGGGGTGCTCGCCGTCGACGGCGAGGGCGTGCGGGTGGCGTACCGGAAGATGTGCCTTGGTGGCGCGGAGCCGCGGCACATGCGGCCGGGCCGGGAGCCGGCGGTGCTCGATGTGGACGGCTGGCGGCTGGGGCTTGCCGTGTGCAAGGACACCGGGACGCCGGAGCACGCGGCGGCGACGGTGGCGCTCGGCGCGGACGCCTACCTGGCCGGGGTGCTGGAGTCCGCCGACGACGCGGCGGTGCCGGACGAGCGTGCCCGCCGGGTCGCCGCCGCGCACGGCGTCTGGGTGGTGACGGCCAGCTTCGCCGGCTCGACCGGCGGCGGGTACGCGCGGGCCGCGGGTGGCTCGGGGATCTGGTCACCGGCGGGCGAGCCGGTGGCCCGTGCCGGCACCGGCGCCGGTGAGGTGGTCACCGGGACGTTGCACTGAGGACGGATCGCCTACGCTCGGCGGGATGGCACCGTCGGAGGGCACCGGCCCGGCACCGGCCGGCTTCCCGGTGGCGACCCCACTCGCCACCGGCCGCACCGCCGACGTGTGGCTGCTGCCCGGCGGGCAGGTGCTGCGCCGCTACCGCGACGGTGGCGACGTGCGGGCCGAGGCCGAGGTGATGCGGCACCTGCACCGGGCCGGCTATCCGGTGCCCCGGGTGCACCACGCCGAGGGCGCCGACCTGGTGCTCGACCGGGTCACCGGCCCGACGCTGGTGGAGGCGTTCCACACGGGCGCCGTCACCGCGCGAGCGGGCGCCCGCATGCTGGCCGCGACCGGTCCGGTGGTCATCGACTGGACCGACAGCGCCGAGGGGCCGCCGGCGCTGGACCGGACGACGACAGCGCTGATCCTCGCGGAGGTCGCCGGCGCTCCGGGTCACCCGCTGGCGGCGGCGGCAGGTGAGTTGCTGGCCGCGTACGCCGCCGTCTCCGGGCCGCTCGACCGGCTGGCGGAGGCGGTGCGGCACCGTGCCGCCGGTCACGCGCCCGATCCGGAGCTGCTGCCCGAGGCGGCGGCCCTGGTGACGGAGACGATCCGCGCTGTCGCGCCTCCGGCGGGTCAGCCCTCGTCGGCGCCGCGCAGCCGCTCGTAGCCGTCGAGCAGCTTGCGCAGCGCGGCGGCGGTGACCGCATCGATCTTGTCGTCCTCGGCCGCGTCGTCGATCTTCTCGCGCAGGTCCTCGACCCGCTTGCCCCTGTCCTTCGGCTTGCCCCGATCCAGCTCGGCGGCCTTCTTGCGCAGGTCGGCGGCGGTCTTGCGGTCGATCAGCCCGACCGACTCGGCCCGGTCGAGCAGCTCACCGAACCGGTCGCCGAGCTGACGCAGCGTCACCGGCTCGGACGCCGTCGACGGGGGCGCGGCGCTGCTGGGCTCGGGGGCCGGCCGTTCGGCGGCGCCGGTCGACGGGCCGGCGGTGGGCTCGGCGGCCGGCGGCGTACCGGAGCCGTCACCCCACACCAGCGAGCCGACCACCGCGAGCAGCAGCACCACCGCACCGGCCACCAGCAGCCCGAACAGCCGGTTCGACGAGACCGCCGGACGCGGCGGCGCGACGGGACGCCCCGGCGGGCGGGACGCGGCGACAGAGGGCCGCTCGACGAGCGTGGGCGGGTGCGCCACCGGCGCCACGGTGGGCAGGATCGCCGTCGGCGGGTCCACCGGGCGCCCCGCACCGAGCCGCTCGGCGAGCCGGGCCGCTGTGGGCCGGCGGTCCGGTTCCAGCGCCAGGCAGGCGAGCACCAGGTCGGCGATCTCCGGCGGCAGGCCGGGCACCCGCGGCGGCGGCACCGCCGGCCGGTTGCGCCGCACGTCCAGCACGTCGTCCCAGCTGCGCACCGGCAGCGGGGCCCGGCCGGTGAGGCTGCGGTACAGCAGTACGCCGAGCGCGTACACGTCGCCGGCCGGGTTCGCCGGGCCCGGGTCGAGACGTTCCGGGGCGAAGTAGGCGGGCGTGCCCATCAGCAGCGCGCCGGTCTGCCCGGTGACCGGGTGCGGGCCGGCCGGCGCGGCGATGCCGAAGTCGAGCACCTTCGCGCCGGTCTCGGTGAGCATCACGTTCGCCGGCTTGACGTCGCGGTGCACCACGCCGATCCGGTGCGCCGCGGCCAGCGCCCCGGCCACCTGCCCGGCGGTGCGCACGGCGTCCGGCCAGGCCAACGGACCACCCGCCAGCCGGTCGGCGAGCGTCTGCCCCTCCACCAGCTCCATCACCAGGTACGGAACCACGACGCCGCCGTCCAGCGTCGCCTCGCCGTAGTCGTACACCTGGGTCACGTGCGGATGGGTGAGCCGCGCCGCCGCGCGGGCCTCGCGCTGGATCACCGCCCGCAGTTTCGGGTCGGCGGCGAGCTGCCCGGCGAGGGCCTTGACCGCGACGGGCCGGTGCAGCACCTCGTCGTCGGCCCGCCACACCTCGGACATCCCGCCGAGGCCGATGCGTTCGCGCAGGACGTACCGGTCGTGCAGGCGCAGGGCGGGCGTGAACGGCGACATGATGCCTCCAGTCTGCCCGTGCGGCCCCCCGGCCCGTCAACCGCCTGGCACGCAGCCCCGGGTCAGGGTTTGCGGGCGACCCCGCCGTACATGCTGACGTCGATCACCGACGGGCGCGGCTCCGGCTCGCCGTCGGCACGCCACTCGGCCACCGAGCAGACACCCGGCTCGACCAGTTCCAGCCCGTCGAAGAAGCGGACGAACTCCTCCCGGCTGCGCAGGTTGATCACGCCGTGCGGGCCGCCGCCGCGCGCCGCCGCCTTCGCCTCGACGGCCACGTCGGACGGCAGGTAGTCGTGGGTGGCGTGCGAGGCCGCCAGGTAGCTGCCGGCTGGCAACGCGTCCAGCAGGCGGCCGACGATCGTGTACGGATCCTCGCCGTCCGGCACGAAGTGCAGCACCGCCAGCAGCATCAACGCCACCGGCTGGGACAGTTCGAGCGTGCGGCGCAGATCAGGGTGGGCGAGGATGCGTTCCGGGTCGACGAGGTCCGCGTCCAGGTAGGCGGTGGCGCCCTCGGCGGAGCTGGTGAGCAACGCGCGGGCGTGGGCCAGCACGATCGGGTCGTTGTCGACGTAGACCACCCGGGCGCGCGGGTCGGTCGACTGCGCCACCTCGTGCGTGTTGTCGGCGGTGGGGATGCCGGTGCCGATGTCCAGGAACTGGCGGATGCCCGCCTCGCCGGCCAGGTGGCGCACCGCGCGGCGCAGGAACCGCCGGTTCTCCAGCGCGCTGAGCCGGATGGTCGGGAACCGCGCGGCCATGGCGTCGCCGGAGTCACGGTCGGCCTGGAAGTTGTCCTTCCCGCCGAGCCAGTAGTTGTACCGGCGGGCGGGGTGCGCCACCGTGGTGTCTATCCGGCCGGACTCGGGTGCCGTACCTGGTGCTTCGCTGGTCAAGGCCGCCTCCACGACTCGCGTGCCACCGTCCACTGTCTTCGGTCGCCGATCATGCCACGGCCCGCCATCGAGCCGGTCAGGCCGGGTAGAGCTCGTCGCGCAGGCGGGTCAGCAGCTCCGGCGTCCGCTCCGGCGGCACGGCCTCCACGCACAACCGTTCCATCGCCTCGGCGTAGAAGTCGAGGTCGTCGCGCTTGTCCAGGTAGATCGCGCTGGTGAGCTGCTCGATGTAGACGATGTCGGGCAGGTCGGCGTCGCCGAAGCGCAGGATGCTGAACGCACCACTGGCCGCCGCGTGCCCGCCGGCGGCGAACGGAACGATCTGCAACCGCACATGCGGGCCGGAGGTCGCCTCGATCAGCGCGTCCATCTGCTCCCGCATCACCGCCGCGCCGCCGATCGGGCGACGCAGCACCGCCTCGTCGAGTACCGCCCACAACTGCGGCGGGTTCGCGCGCCGCAGCAGATCCTTGCGCTGCATCCGCAGCTCCACCCGCCGGTCCAGCTCCGCCACCGACGCGCCGCGGTGGCCGAGCAGGATCACCTCCCGGGCGTACGCGGCGGTCTGCAGCAGGCCGGGCACGAACTGCACCTCGTAGGTGCGGATCATCGCGGCGGCCGCCTCCAGGCCCAGATAGGACTGGAACCAGGGCGGGAGCACGTCGCCGTAGCGGTGCCACCAGCCCGGGTTGTTCGCGTCCTGCGCCAGCTTGAGCAGCGCGGCGCGGTCCTCCGGGGCGGTGACGCCGTAGAGCGTGAGCAGGTCGGCCACGTCGCGCTCCTTGAAGCCGACCCGGCCGAGCTCCATCCGGCTGATCTTCGACTCCGACGAGCGGATCTCCCAGCCGGCGGTCTCGCGGCTGACCCCGGCACTCTCCCGCAGCCGGCGCAACTGCCCGCCGAGCAACATGCGCAGCACTGTCGGACCGCTTGTCGGACCACCCTCGACGGGCACCGTCGCCACCTGACCGCCCTCGCATCCCGGCCGCACCGGCCGGGCACCCTCCCGGCCGACGAGTAAGCATGCCATGAACCGACAGTGAGGTGAACTCCTCCGTACGGACGGAGTCAGTCCCGTGTACGGGACGGCGGGATGAGGTGGTCGAAGTCGCCGTCGCGGGCGCCGAGCACGAACGCGGCGATCTCGTCCACCGTGTAGATGAGTGCCGGCCCTTCGGGGTGCCGCGAGTTGCGGACCGCGATGCCGCCACCACCGGGCAGCTCGGCCAGTTCGACGCAGTTGCCGCTGGGGTTGCTGCGACGGCTCTTCAACCAGCGCATCGGTGGCAACTCGGTCACGGGCACGCCGTTCGGGGGTTGCTGCATGGGCGTCCTTCGGGAATGAGCCAGCCGAGGCCGCGGGGAGGGGCGGTGGGTGGCGACGTCTGTCGACTGAGGAGTGAGATGCACGTGCATCTGCTATTGCATCTGCAATGGACAGAGAGCATGATAACCGAAATACGGTGTGCCGGTTCGCTCACGTACGGTGACCCGAGCCCGGCCCCGGGGATGCCGCTTCGCGCGGCTACGGGACTGCGGTGAGGAGGACGCGTTGGCGGATCCGATGACCATCGCCTCCGGCATCTCCGCGGCGGGCGCGCTCGTCTCCGCCTGGCAGTTGCGCCGCCGCGCCCTACGCGCCGAAGCCGAGATCGAGCTGCTCCAGGCCGAGCTGGCCGCCGAGCGGCACGCCGCCAGCCACGACCCGCTCACCGGGCTGCCAAACCGCCGCGCGTTCTTCCGCCTGGCCGCCGCCCTGCTCACCGACCCGGCCGGTCAGCCCCTCGTCGCGGTCGTGCTCGACCTGGACAACTTCAAGCAGGTGAACGACCGCTACGGGCACGCCGCCGGAGATCAGGTGCTGGTCAGCGTGGCACAACGGCTGGCCGCGTTCGCCGGCAACAACCCGGTCGCCCGCCTCGGCGGCGACGAGTTCGCCGGCCTGCTGGCCAGCCCGACGGCGGACCGCTGGTGGATCGAGCACGCCACCCGGCGGCTCTGTGAGGCGCTCGCCGCGCCGATCCCGCTGGGGGCGCGCAGCATCCAGGTCACCGCCTCGGTCGGGCTCGCGCCCGTGCACTGCCCCACGCAGCTCACCGACGCGCTCTGCCGCGCCGACGCGGCCATGTACGAGGCGAAGACGCTCGGCGCCGCCCGCCCGACCCGCCAGCTCGTCGCGGAGTGCTGACCCGGGCCCTACCCGGTGGTCAGCGCCAGCCGTAGCCGGCGCGCAACGCCGCACCGACCCGGTCGAACCGGGGCCGGTCCAGCACCGCACCCTCGCGGCGGATGCCGTCCTCGCGCATGGTGAGCACCCGGTCCAGGCGTACCCAGCTCGGCCGCTTGTCCCGGTCCCACTCCCCCGGGCCGAGCGCCAGCCAGTGCCGCTGGCCGTCCCGGTCGCTCTGGCTCGACAGCATCAGCCCGAACAGCGTGCGGCTGTGCCGGCCCACCACCAGCACCGGGCGGTCCTTGCCCTGACGCGGGTCGTCCTCGTACGGCACCCACGTCCAGACGATCTCGCCCGGGTCGGCCTGCCCGTCCGGCTCCGGGGCGTACGACAGTTCGCGGCGCTGCAACGCGTTGACCTGGCGGCGGCGCGCGACCTGCGCCGGGATCGGCCCGCCGGTGCGGGCGGGGGCGGGCGCCACCCGGGTGATCCGGCCGAGCTTCGACGCCACGTTCTTCAACAGACCTGCCACGGCGGGCAGCCTATCGGGCGGGGTGCGTCCGCTACCGGCGAGGTGGCCCGCGTCGTCGACACCGGCTGAGTGGGATCGGCGCCGGGCGGCGCACCCGGGCGTCCCCCGCGCTGGGCGATGTTAATAAGGGGCCCTTCTACTACCGGAGGCGTTAACAGGGGGCCCTTCCTTACTCTCTAACCGTGGAGTTGCCCGACGATCTGCCGCTGTTCGAGCGCAGCGCGGTACGGCTGGTGGTGCTCGACGCCGCCGACCGTCTGCTGCTGTTCCACACCCGCGACCCGGACCACCCGGACCTCGGCGTGTGGTGGGAGCTACCCGGCGGCGGGCTGGACCCGGGCGAGACGTACCGGGAAACGGCGGTCCGCGAACTCCGCGAGGAGACCGGCATCGCCATCGGCCCGGACGAGGTGGGCGCTCCCACCTGGCGGCGGCGGGCCAGCTTCCGGCACCGGCAGCGCCGGCACCTCCAGGACGAGGTGGTCGTGACGGTACGGCTGCCCGGCCCCGGACCGGACGTGGACGAGGCGCTGCGGCTGGACTACGAGGTGGAGGACTACTTCGGGTTCCGCTGGTGGCCGCTGGCCGAGGTGCTCGCCGAGCGGCCGCGCTGCTATCCCGGGCGGCTGCCCGAACTGCTGCCCGCGTTCCTGGCCGGCGCGGAGATCGACGAACCGTTCGAGCTGTGGTCCTGACACGGGGGGTCCCGGCGGGCACAGTGGAGCGGTGACTCCACTGCGCGCACCCCTGGCCCGTTACGCCGAGCGGCTGCACCGCGCCGCCGGTGACACCCACCACGTCGCCTCGCCGCTGGGCGCCTGGCTGCTGCTGGCGCTGACCGGCCCGGCCGCCACCGGCGACGCCCGCGCGGCGCTGGCCGAGGCACTGGGCGTCGACCCGGACGACGCCGCCGCCGAGGCCCGGGCGCTGCTCGCCGCGCCGCACCCGATGGTCGCCGCGGCCACCGCGCTGTGGGAACTCGCCCCGGCGGCGGAGCTGGACGCCTGGCGGGCCGCCCTGCCGGAGAACACCGAACGTGGTGCGCTGCCCGACCAGGCGGCGCTCGACGCCTGGGCGCGGGAGCGTACCGGCGGGCTGATCGACCGCTTTCCGGTCGACGTCGGCCCGGACACGCTGCTGATCCTGGCCAGCGCGCTGGCGACCCGGGTGTCGTGGGCCGACCCGTTCGACACCGCCCCGGGCACGGAGCTGGGCACGGGCAGCGCCTGGTCCGGCCGGCTGAGCCGGGTGCTGCGTACGCCCCCGTTCGGGCACCGCTGCTGGCTGGCTGCCACCGGCCGGGCCGGTGACGTGGCGGTGCACGCGGTGCCGGCCCGCACCGGCGACGACGGCGCCGGCATGCTCGTGGTGTCGGTGGCTGCCGCGCCCGAGGTGCCGGCCGCCGAGGTGCTGGCCGCCGCGCAGGAGCTGGCGAGCACCGCCGCGCTCGTTCCGGACTCCATGCCGGACCGCCGGCCGCTGTTCGACCTGCCGCTTGGCGAGACGCCGCTGTGGACGGTGCGGGAGAAGCCGATCCGCACGTTCGCGGCGGACGGCCGGGAGGAACGCGCCACGGCGGTGCTGCCCTGCTGGTCGGCGCGGAGCCGGCACGATCTGACCGCGCCCGGGATCGGCTTCGACGCGGCGGCCCGGGCGCTCGGCGAGCTGCTGGGCCTGGCCGCGCCGGGTTTCGACGCCGCGCAGTCCGCAGTGGCCCGGTTCGGCCGCTACGGCTTCGAGGCCGCCGCGGTGACCGCGTTCGGCATGGTGGCCGGCATGCCGCCGGAGGGTGTCGCCCGCGTCGCCGAGCTGCGGTTCGGTCACCCGTACGCGGTGGTGGCGGTGACCACCGACCCGGCCGGCGGGCCGTGGGACGGCCTGCCCGTCTACTCCGCGTGGGTGGCCGACCCGGAGGAGCTGCCCGCCGACGACGCCGGATAGACGGCGAGCGCGCTCGCGAGCTGGTCCAGTCCCAGCGAACCGAGTTCCAGCGCCCGGTTGTGGAACGCGCGCCGGTCGCCCGGGAAGGCCGCGCGGCCGTCGCGCCACACCCGCTCCCCCACCTTGTAGGTCAGCGCCTGCCCGGGCCGGCCCAGGTACCGGGCCAGTTCCAGTGGTGCGTAGGGCCCCTGGTGGCAGCGGTCGCGCAGCAGGTCCAGCGCGGCGTCCGGCGTCCACGGCGTGCTGCCGGACGGCATCGGCAGGCGCAGGTGCAGGCCGATGTCGAGCACCACCCGGGCCGCCCGCAGCAGTTGCATGAACAGGTGGCCCAGCCGGGTGCCCGGCTGCTCGTAGAATCCGAGTTCGTCCATGAGCCGCTCGGCGTACAGGGCCCAGCCCTCCTGGGCGCCGGAGAGCCCGCCGAGCAGGTTCAGCCGCTGCCCGGGGCCACCCCGGCACGCCTCCGAGCCGAGGTGCAGGTGGTGGCCGGGGACGCCCTCGTGGTACGCGGTGCTGTACGCCCACCAGGTCGAGAAGCGCTCCTGCCCGTCGGGCAGCAGCCACGAGACCCGGCCCGGCCGGGTCAGGTCCCGCGACGGCCCGATGTAGGCGGTGCCGCCGGACGTGGTGACCCGTGACTCGATGCGCCGCAGCGGCGCGGGGATGTCGAAGTGGACGCCGTGCAGCCGCTCGGTGGTGGCCTCCAGCAGCTCCTGGAGCCAGGCGGCGAACTCGTCCCGGCTGCGCAGGACGCCCGGCGCGTCGGGGCGGTCGAGCCGTTCCCGCACCTCGGGCACGGTGCCGCCCAGGGCCTTCGCCTCCGCGACGATGTCCGCCTCGATCGCGGTGAACTCGTCCCAGCCCCACGCGTACAGCTCGCGCAGGTCCGGTTCCGCGCCGAGAAAGGCCCGCACCCAGAGGGCGTACCGCGCCGGGCCGAACGCCTCGTCGTCGTGCGCCCGGGGCGCCAGGTCCGCGGCGAGCGTCGCGGCGAATCTCCGGTACGCCTCCCGCGCGTCCTGCGCCGCCGCCTGCAACGAGGCGCACTGCGGGCCGTCGCCGTACCGCTTCACCAGGGCGATGTCGTCGTCGAGCCAGGCGCGGCAGCGCCGCGTCACCAGTTCCACCTGACGCCGCGCCGGCAGGTGGCCGCGCGCGGCGGCGAGCAGGAGGCTCTGGCCGTACCCGTCGAGTGCGGCCGGGATCGCGGCCTGGCGCGCGCCGACGCGGGCCCATCCGTCCTCGTAGGCCGTGCCCCCGGCGTCGCGGCCCGGCACCGCGGACTCGACGCACTGGCGGATGAGCTGGAGCGGGCCGGTGGCCGCCACGTGCAGTTCCCGCAGGTCCTCCCCGGCGTCGTGGAAGGCGATCCGGGCGCGCAGCCGTTCGGCGAGGTGGGCGTGCAGCGGGGTCGCGGGCAGCGTCTCGATCCGGCGCAGGGCGCGGGCGGCGAGATCGGCGCGGGCCTGGTGACCGTCCGGGCTGTAGTCGGTGAGCCCGTCGACGTCCTGTTCACCGGCCTCGACCACGGCGGCGCACGGATCGAGGCGCCCCGTCTCCCGCAGCAGCGCATCGATGACGTCGTCGCTCACCACACCGATGCTAGCCCCGGTGATCAAGGAGTTCGTGCCGCCCGGAAGGCCCGGAACGGACACGAACTCCTTGATCAACCAGGTGGGCGGCGGGGTCAGACCGAGGCGAGTTCCTTCTTCTCGGCCTTGGCGGCCAGGCGCTTCTCCCGCTCCTGGGCGCCGATCAGGTCGTCCGGCAGGGAGTCCTCCACCTCCAGGTCGAACCGGCGCAGCAGCCGGATCGCGAACCCGCCGAGCGTGACGAGGATCAGCGCCGCGCCGAAGCAGATGTACGCGAAGCCGATGCCCCGGCCCGGCCCGGTGCCGATCACCGCGCCCACCGAACCGGCCAGCGCCCCGCCCGGGGCGAGCATCGGCTCGAACAGCGCGGTGGCGCCCGGCGCGAGCAGCGCGAACCCGATCGGCAGCGTCGACCAGGAGATGGTCTGGTTGAGGCTGAACACCCGGCCGTGGAAGCGCTGCGGCACCTTCACCTGGACGATCGTCGCGTAGATCGACTGCGCGGTGGTCATCGACATGGCCAGCCAGCAGAAGCCGACGCAGATCATCGCCACCGACGCGTCCAGGCCGATCAGCACGCAGCCGATGGCGGTGCCCAGGTTGCCGATCAGCACACCGATCATGCGGCGCTTGCGCGGACCGCCCCACAGCGACATGAGCACGCCGCCGAGCACCGCGCCGACCGCCTCGGCCAGCGCCACCTGCGCCACCTGCGTCGGGCTGCCGAACGACAGCACCAGCGGCGTGATGAGCACCAGCGCGGGCGCCAGGAAGATGTTGCCCAGCGCGAAGTAGCCGAGCATCAGCCGGAACCCGCGGTGCCGCCAGGAGTAGCGCATGCCGTTGGCGATGGCCACCAGCAGGCGCTCCTTGGGCCGCCAGCCCAGCGCGTCCGGGAAGCGGACCACGGCGAGGGTGAGCACCGCGAACACGTAGCTGGCCACGTCGACCAGCAGGATGCCCTTCAGCTCGATGGTGGCGAGCAGACCGGCCGCGAACGCCGGCATGAGCAGCGTGGCCACACCGGTGGAGAGCTGGGTGATGCCCATGGCGTGCCCGAGGTAGCGCTTGGGCACCAGCTGCGGCACCGCCGACTGGAACGCGATCCGCTGGAACGAACCGGCCACCGAACTCAGCGCCACCAGCATGTAGATGTGCCAGAGCACCAGGTTGTCGGTCCACAGCAGGACGGCAAGCACCAGCTGCACCGAGCCGGCGAAGCAGCTCGCCGTCATCATGATCCGGCGCCGGCTGACCCGGTCGACCAGCGCGCCGGCCACCGGCAGCATGAGCACACCGCAGATCAGCGCGAGCGCCCAGAGCAGGCCGAGGTTCGCCACCGAACCGGTGCGGTTGAACAACCAGATCGGCAGCGCGAACGCGGTCAGCGCGGAACCGGTGCTGGAGATGAGCTGGCCGGTCGTGATGGCCATGAACCGGCCCATGCTCGGCTTGACCGTCTTGGTGGGCTTGCGGTCCTCCCCCACCCGCAGCGTGTCGGCCACCACCCAGCCGGCGTCCTCACCGCGGGCCTCCGGCGTCAGCGCGCCGACGTCCCCGGCGGCCACCGCCGGGTGCACCTGGGTGACGATCTCGGCCAGTTCCTCGGCCCGGTACTTGAGGAAGAAGTGCCCGGCCTGGTCGAGCACGACGAGGCCGAGCGTGTCGCTGAGGAACTGCCACTCGGCGTACCGCTCGCGGTAGTAGTCGGTCACCGGGTCCTCGGAGCCGACCACCGAGATGATCGGCGTACGGAGCTTCGTCGCCTGCTGGTCCAGCAGCCGGGTGAAGTACTCCTCCGAGGCGCGGGAGTCGGCCCGCATGTTGCTGATGATCCGGTCGGCCTGCTCCGGCTCCAGCTCGTCGGTGTCCACACCCATCGACTTGAGCCAGCTCGCCGAGTGCCTGTTGCTGCTGAGCCGCTCCAGGCGGTCGCGCAGCGCCGCGATCACGCCCTTCGGGCGGGCGAACGGGAACATCGCGCCGATGTACACGGCCTCCAGCTCCCGGCCGGCCGCCTCCACCTTGCGGGCCACGTCGGCGAGGATGGCGCTGCCCACGCCGCAGTGGCCGTACAGCGCGATCGGCCCCTCGACCCGCTCCAGGATCTCGTCGGCGACCCGGCTGGTCAGCTCGTCGAACGGCAGCGCGTCCTCGCTGAGACCCACGTCGTGGCCGGGGATCGCCAGCGACCACAGCCCGTACCCGGCCGGCAGCGCGTCGGCCAGCGGCTGGTAGACGATGGCGCTGCCGCCGCCGTACGGGACGCAGACGTACGTCAGCACCCGCTTGCCCGCCGGGATCGGCTTTGTCAGCTCGTAGAGCAGCCGGCGCGGCCCCGCCTGGTCGGCGTCGCCGGAGATGAACGCGGCGAGGTCCCGGATGGTGCGCTGCTGGAACAGGTCCATCACGCCGACCGCCCGGCCGCCCAGCTCCGCCTTGCGGATCCTGGCGACGACCTGGGTGGCGAGCATCGAGTGCCCGCCCAGGTCGAAGAAGTCGTCGTCGATGCCGAGCGTGTCCACGCCCAGCACCTCGGACCAGATCGCGGCCAGCGCCCGCTCGGTGTCGTCGCGCGGCTCGACGAGCGCCACCGACGCCTCGCGGGTGACCACCGGCGCCGGTAGCGCCTTGCGGTCCAGCTTGCCGTTCGGGGTCAGCGGCAGCGCGTCGAGCGTGACGAACGCGGCCGGCACCATGTACTCCGGCAGCGTGTCCTTCAGCGCCGCCTTCAGCGCGGCGTGCTCGGCCTCGCCGACCAGGTACGCGGTGAGCCGCTTGTCGCCCGGGCTGTCCTCGCGGACGATCACCGTGGCCTCGGTGACGCCGGGCTGCTCGCGCAGCGCGCTCTCGATCTCGCCCAGCTCGATGCGCAGGCCGCGCAGCTTGACCTGGTGGTCGATGCGGCCCAGAAACTCGATCACCCCGGCGCCGTCCGGGCCGACGACCCAGCGGGCCAGGTCGCCGGTGCGGTAGAGGCGGGCGCCCGGCTCGAAGGAGTTCGGGTCCGGGACGAACTTCTCCGCCGTCAGCGCCGGCCGGCGGTGGTAGCCGCGGGCCAGCCCGACGCCGCCGATGTGCAGCTCACCGGCCACCCCGACCGGGCACTGCGCGCCGGACGGGTCGAGCACGTGCAGCCGCAGGTTGGCGATCGGCGCGCCGATCGGCACGCTCGTCACCTCGGCGAGCCGCCCCGGCTCGCAGGCCCAGGCGGTCACGTCGATGGCCGCCTCGGTCGGGCCGTACAGGTTGTGCAGGCCGCACCAGGGCAGCCGGGCGGTGAAGTCGGCCGCCGAGGCCAGCGGCAGCTCCTCGCCGGAGCAGATCACCCGGCGCAGCGCGGTGGCCGCCTCCACGCCGTCCTCGGCGAGGAAGACGGTCAGCATCGACGGGACGAAGTGGGCGGTGGTGATCCGCTCGGACACCAGCAGGTCACGCAGGTAGCCGGCGTCCTTGTGGCCGCCCGGCTTGGCCAGCACCAGGCGGGCGCCGGTGCGCAGCGGCCAGAAGAACTCCCACACCGACACGTCGAAGCTCGCCGGGGTCTTCTGCAGCACCGCGTCGTCGGCGCCGAGGCCGTACGTCTTCTGCATCCAGTCGAGCCGGTTGACGATGCCCCGGTGCGTGTTCGGCACGCCCTTCGGGCGGCCGGTGGACCCGGAGGTGTAGATGACGTACGCCAGGTTCTCCGGACCGGCGGCGGGCGCCGGGTCGGTCTCGGGCTGACCGGCCCAGACCGTGGCGTCGTCGAGTTCGAGCACCGTGGCGCCGGTGTCCGGCAGCACGTCGCGCAGGTGCGACTGGACCAGCACCACCGGCGCGTCCGCGTCGCCGACCATGAACGCGAGCCGGTCGGCCGGGTACTCCGGATCCAGCGGCAGGTACGCGCCGCCGGCCTTGAGCACGCCGAGCAGGCCGGCGACCAGTTCCACGGAGCGTTCCGCGCAGACCCCGACCAGGGTCTCCGGGCCGACGCCCGCCGCGCGCAGCCGGTGCGCGACGCGGTTGGCCTGCGCGTTCAGCTCGGCGTACGTGCGGCTGTGCCCGTCGATGGTGACCGCTACCGCGTCCGGGGTGACCGCGGCACGCCGCTCGATCGGGCCGTGCAGCGTCTCGTCGCGCGGGAAGTCCGCCGCGGTGTCGTTCCAGGCGGCCAGCAGCTCCCGCTCGGCGGCGGGCAGCAGCGGCAGCCGCGACACCGGGGTGTCGGGCGCGGCGACCACCGCGTCCAGCAGGGCGGTCCACCGCTGCGCCATCCGCTCCACGGTGGCCCGGTCGAACAGGTCGGTGTTGAAGACCAGCTTGCCCCAGAGCCCGTCGACGGTCTCCACCGCGTGCAGCTCGAAGTCGAACCGGGTGGCCCGCAACTCCATCGGGGTCCAGGAGAACGTGACCTCGTCGGTGCGGGACACGCCACGGAAGCGGCCCATCTCGTAGTTCTGCAGCACGAACATCGTCTGGAACACCGGGGAGCGGCTGACGTCACGCGGCAGGCCCAGCTCGTGGACCACCTTGGCGAACGGCACCTCGCCGTGCTCGAACCCGTCGAGCACGGTACGGCGGGTGCGCTCCAGCAGCTCGGCGAACGTCGGGTCGCCGGCCAGGTCGGCGCGCAGCGGCAGCATGTTGATGAACATGCCGACGACGTTCTCCAGCTCCGGCGCGGACCGGCCGGCCACCGACGCGCCGATGGCGAAGTCGTCCTGGCCTGCGTGCCGGGCCAGCAGCACCTGGTACGCGGCGAGCAGCGTCATGAACAGCGTGCCGCCGCTGTCGCGGGTGAGCGCGTTGAGCGCCTCGGTGGCGGCCGGGTCGAGCTGGAACTCGACGAAGTCACCACGGTAGGTCTGGGTGGCCGGGCGGGCCCGGTCCAGCGGCAGCTCCAGCGGGGTGATGCCGGCCAGCCGCTGCTTCCAGTAGTCGACGTGCGCGCGGGCCTGCGGGCCGTCCAGCTCCTGCGCCTCCCAGACGGCGAAGTCGCCGTACTGGATCGGCAGGGCGGGCGGCTCACCGCCCCGGTAGAGCGTGATCAGGTCGCGCAGCAGCACGTCCACCGACCAGCCGTCGCCGACGATGTGGTGCTGGGCGAGGAACAGCACGTGGTCGTCGGCGGCGAGCCGGATCAGCAGGGCCCGCAGCAGCGGCCCGTTCGCCAGGTCGAACGGCTCGGCCGCCGCCGCGTCGACGAGCGCCTGCGCGGCCGCCTCGTCGGGTGCGTCCACCACAGTGAGCGGCACGTCGGCGGTGTCCGCGACGACCACTGTGGGACGGCCGTCGGCGTCGGCCGGGAAGCGGGTGCGCTGCGACTCGTGCCGCTCGGCGAGCCCGGTCAGCGCGGCGCGCAGCGCGTCCACGTCGAGCGGCCCGCGTACCCGCAGCGGCACCGCGATGTGGTACGCCGCCTCGCCCGGGGCGAGCTGGTCCATGAACCAGACCCGCTCCTGGGCGTACGACAGCGGCACCTCGGCGCCGGACGGGCGGGGGGTGATCCGGGCCGCGGGGGCGGTCTGGCGGGCGCGTAGCCGTCGGGCGATCAGCGCCTGCCGGGCCGCCTCGCGGGCCGGATCCTTCAGGTCGGTCATCAGTTGGTTCCCTCTTCCGCCGCGAGCAGCGCGGCGACCTCGGTGTCGGAGAGCCCGTCGAGTTCGGCGGCGATCCGCGCCTCGATCTGGGCGGCCAGGTCCGCCACCACGGGGCTGCTGAACAGCGCCCGCATGGGCAGGTCGACGTCCACCTCCGCGCGGATCCGGGCCATCGCCCGCATGCCGCGCAGCGAGTTGCCGCCGAGGGCGAAGAAGTCGTCCAGGGCGCCGACCTTCTCCACCTGGAGGATGTCGGCGTACACCTCCGAGACCAGGGCCTCGGCCTCGGTGCGGGGCGCGACGAAGCTGTCCTGCGCCGGTTCGGCCGCCGCCGGGGCGGGCAGCGCGGCGCGGTCCAGCTTGCCGTTCGGCGTCAGCGGCAGCGCGTCCAGCCGGACCAGGGCGGCCGGCACCAGGTGCGCGGGCAGCTCGCGGGCCAGTTCGGCGCGGACCGAGTCCTCGTGGGCCGGGCCCACCAGGTAGCCGACGAGCATCGGCTCACCGCCGTCGGTGCGGACCGCCGCGGCGGCGGCGCGCACGTCCGGGTGGGCCAGCAGCGCGGCCTCCACCTCGCCCAGCTCGATCCGCATGCCGCGCACCTTGACCTGGTCGTCGCGGCGGCCCAGGTAGTCGAGTGTGCCGTCGGCGCGCCAGCGGGCCAGGTCGCCGGTGGCGTACATCCGGGCGCCGGGCGGGCCGTACGGGCAGGGCAGGAACCGTTCGGCGGTCAGGCCGGGCCGGTCGTGGTAGCCGCGGGCGAGCTGGGTGCCGGTGACGTACAGCTCCCCCACCACGCCCGGCGGCACCGGCCGCAGCGCGGCGTCGAGCAGCAGCGCCCTGGTGTTCCAGGTGGGCGTGCCGATCGGCACCGGACCGGCCGGGACCGGCTCGCCGGGAGCGATCCGGGCCGCGACGCAGCCCACAGTGGCCTCGGTCGGGCCGTACTCGTTGACGACCGCCACGTCGGGGTGCGCGGCCCGCCAGGTGGCGAGCTGCTCCCCGGTCAGCGCCTCGCCGCCGATCACCAGGTCGGCGGTGGGCGACAGCTCGCCGTCGAGCAGCGGCAGGTGGCTCGGCGTGACCTTGAGGAAGGCCGGCCGGCCACCGGCGCGGGCGGCCGGGTCGTCGATCGCGGCGAGCCGTACCGTGCCGCCGGCGGTGAGCGTGCCGAGCAGGCCGGTGACGGTGAGGTCGAACGACACCGGCGAGTGCAGCAGCGCCACCCCGGCCAGGCCCGGGTAGGTGGCGCGGGCCCAGGCCAGATATGCGGTCACCGCCCGGTGCTCGACCACCACGCCCTTCGGGCGGCCGGTGGAGCCGGAGGTGTAGAGCACGTACGCCGGGTGCTCCGGGCGCAGCGGCGTGACCCGGTCGGCGTCGGTGAGGTCGTCGCCGGGCTGGTCGGAGCCGACCTCGCCGTCGAGCACCAGCGCGTCGCCGGGCACCAGGGCGGCGGTGTCCGGCGCGGTCACCACCAGCGCGGGCGCGGCGTCCGCCAGGAGGTACGCGATCCGGCCGGCCGGGTACGCGGTGTCCACCGGCACGTACGCGGCGCCGGCCTTGAGCACCGCGAGCATCGCCACGACGAGGTCGCAGGAGCGGGGCAGTGCCAGCGCGACCCGGGTCTCCGGGCCGGCGCCGCGCGCCACGAGCAGCCGGGCCAGCCGGTTCGCGGCGGTGTTCAGCTCGCCGTAGCCGAGCGTCACGCCGTCGCAGACCAGCGCCGCCGCGTCCGGGGTGGCGGCGGCCTGCCGCTGCACCTCGTCGACCACAGTGGTGACCGGCACGTCGTGGGCGGTGTCGTTCCAGGCTTCGAGCACCCGGTCCCGCTCGGTGTCGGTGAGCAGCGGCAGCGCGCCGACCGTACGCTCCGGCTCGGCGACGGCGGCGGCGAGCAGCCGCACGTAGCGGCTGACCACGGTCTCGGCCGTGGCCCGGTCGAACAGCTCGGTGCGGTACACCAGGCGGCAGTCGCCGGTGGTGATGTCGAAGGCCAGGTCGTCCTTCGTGGTGCCCAGCTCCACCGGGTCGAGGCCGGAGTCCGGGATCCAGTTCAGCGCGGTCTGGAAGATCGGCTGCACCGACGGGTCACGCTGCGGGTCGACCGCCTCGACGATCTTCTGGAACGGCGTCTGCCCGTGCTCCATCGCGTCGATCAGGCCGTTGCGGACCCGGCCGAGCAGCGCCGCGAACGCCGGGTCGCCGGAGACGTCGCAGCGCAGCGCCACCGGGTTGACGAACATGCCGATCAGCGGCGCCAGCTCCGGGTTGTCCCGGCCCGCGGTGGAGACGCCGACCACCACGTCGGTGTCGCCGGAGATCCGCGACAGCAGCGCCGCGAATCCGGCCAGCAGCACCATGTACGGGGTGGCCTGCGCGCCGGTGGCCAGCGCGCCGACGCGGTCCAGCAGCCCGTCGGGCAGCGTGAAGCGCACCTCGTCACCGGCGAAGCCGAGCTGGGCCGGGCGGGGCCGGTCCAGCGGCAGTCCGGTGACCGCCGGCGCGCCGGCCAGGTGACCGGTCCAGAAGGCGAGCTGCCGGTCCAGCTCCCCGCCGGTGAGCTGCTGGCGCTGCCAGACCGCGAAGTCGGCGTACTGGATGGGCAGCTCGGGCACGGCGGGCTCGGCGCCGGTGCGCGCGGCCTCGCAGAACGCGACCAGCTCGGCGTGGAACAGCACCGCCGAGTGGCTGTCGAAGACGGCGTGGTGCACCACGAACGCCAGTGCCAGCCCTTCGGTCATGCGGATCAGCCGGGCCCGCCACAGCGGTGCCGCGTCCAGCGGGATCGGCGTGCGGGCCATCTCGCCGCGGATGCGCTCGAACTCGGCCCGTTGCTCACCGGCCGGCAGGTGGGTGATGTCGGTGACGGGCAGCGGCGCCGGTTCGTGGGCGCGCACGACCTGCACCAGCGCGCCGTCGTCGGTCCGCAGGTGGGTACGCAGCGCCTCGTGCCGGGCGACGACCCGGTTGACCACGTCACCTGCCGTGCCGGCGTCCACGCCGGCCGGGAACAGCCACGGGAAGGACACGTTGAACACCGGCGAGCCGGCGTCGAGCTGGTTGGCCATCCACACCCGCTCCTGGGCGTAGGAGGCCGGGAAGGTCCACTCCTGGCTCGTGCTCATGAGAGGGCCTCGCGCACCGAGCGGGGACGCATGTCGGTCCAGACCTCGTCGACGTGGGCCAGGCACTCCTCGCGGCTGCCGGCGAAGCCGGTGTCGTGCCAGCCGGCGGGCAGGTCCCGGTCGGCCGACCAGATCGAGTACTGCTCCTCGTCGTTGCGGACGACCAGGAATCGGGGTTCGGCCATGTCAGTTCGCTCCAGCGGTCTCGGGGGTGTACGGCTCGGCCATCGCCACGGCGATCTTGCGGGGACCGGTGAACGGTTCCCGGCCGTGCGCGGCGGTCATGTTGTCCACCACCAGCACGTCGTCGCGCTGGTAGTCGAAGCGGACGGTGGCGGCCCGGTAGGCGGCGCGCAGGTGGTCCATGACGTCGGCGGGGATCTCGCCGCCGTCGCCGTAGTAGGTGTTCGACGGCAGCCCGTCGGCGCCGAACATGGCCAGCAGCCCCTCCTGGTAGTCAGTCGGCAGGGTGCTGAGGTGGAAGAAGGTGGCGTGGTTGAACCAGCGCGGCGTGTCCGACCCGGGCCGGTGGTGCACCACGTCGCGGACCGCGCGGGTACGCAGGCCGTCCTTGCCGACCCACTCCACGGTGATCCCGTTGTCCGCCGCGTACGCCTCGACCTCGGTGCGGCTCTCGGTGTTGAACACCTCCTGCCAGCGGGTGCCGAAGTCGCCGTGGAAGTTGCGCACCAGCATCCACCGACGGCGGACGAACTCCTCGCGCACCGCCGGGTCGATCAGCTCGTACACCCGGCGCACGTCGGCCAGCGGCGTGGCCCCCTGGGTGTCCGGCGGTGTGACGCAGTAGAAGAACAGCGTCAGCGGCCAGCGCGCCTGGTACGAGTTCTCGTTGTGCAGGAAGATCTCCTCGTCCGGCGGGTAGTCGGTCGAGGTGTAGACCCGGCCCTTGATGGAGTGCCGGGGCGAGGAGCGCTCGGTGTAGGTCAGCGGCTCGCCGGCGAGCGCGCGGACGGCCTGGTCGAAGCCGTCCACGCCGCCCACGTCGAAGCCGCGGAACAGCAGCCCTCCACTGGCGACGAGGGTGTCCCGCAGCTCGGCGCGCCGGGCCGCGATCAGGTCGGTCAGCGCCCGGCCGTCGCTCTCGACGACGACCGGCAGCGTCGCGGTTGTCTCGCTCATGGTGCGGTGTCTCCTTGGTCGGGGGTGTCAGCCGCGGGGCAGCCGCGGGATGGCCGGGATGGCAGCCGGGGCGGCCGGCGCGTCGGCGGGCGCCTCGGCGCGCAGCTCCTCGATCCGGGCGGCCAGGCCGGCCACAGTGGGGGTCTCGAAGAGGCTGCGCATCGGCAGCCGCACGCCTGTCGCCTTGCGCATGGCGGCGATGAGCTGCACGGCGACAAGCGAGTTGCCGCCCAGGGCGAAGAAGTCGTCGTCCACGCCGACGTCGGTGACGCCGAGACCGTCGCGCCACACCTGGGCGATGGTCTTCTCCAGCTCGGTGCCGGGCGCGGCCGAGCCGCCGCCGGTGGCCGCCGCCGTGCCGGCCGGCGCGTCGGTCTCCTCGGCGATGCTGTCGGTGGTGACCCGGGCCGCGCGGCGCCGGATGTCGGCCACGGTGCGGGTGGTGATCACCACCTGGGCGCCGAGACCGGCGGAGAGGCTGCGGCGGAACGCCTCCGCACCGTCGACCGGGCGGATGTCCTCGGTGACCGGGGCCGGGGCGTCACCGCCCGCCGCCGGGGCCTCGGCCAGGTTGCCGGTGACCGCGTTCTGGTCGACCCGGCGCAGCACGAAGTCGCTGACCGCTACCAGCTCCCGCCCGTCCGGGTCGCGCAGCGACAGGTCGGCGGCGACCACCTCGTCGGTGGCTGCGGGCCGGTGCCGCAGGTGACTGTGGAACGTCGCCGGCAGCGCGCCGCGCACCACGATCCGGCCGTACGACAGCGGCAGGTAGGTGCCGGAGCCCTGCCCCCGGCCGAACGCGGTGGCCACGTCCAGCAGCGCCGGGTGCATCCCCCAGGAGGGCAGGTCGCCGAGCGCGGCGGCGGGCGCCTGCACCCTCGCCAGTTCCTCGCCGTCGGCGAGGTGATGCTCGGCCAGCGCCGCCCAGCGTGGCCCGAAGGTGAGCATGCTGGTGCGTCCCCGGCCGAACGAGGCGTCGTCGTCGACCCGCCGCCCGGCCACCGCGGGCACGACGGCCGGCGGGGCCGCCTCGGTGGTCCACCCGGCGCTGCCGCGCACGTGGGTGCGGGCCTGCCCGGCGGCGAGGCTGGCGACCGTGAAGTCGGTGCCGTCCTCGGTCCGGGTCAGCTCCACCCGGTACTGGGCCACCGTGCCGTCCGGCACCGAGAACGGCTCCAGGAACACCACGTCGCGCAGCTCCACCGCGGCGTCCGGCCCCGGCGCGGGCAGCGCGGCCACCACGGCGGCGCGTACCGACTCCAGGTGGGCGGTGCCCGGCACCACCGGCACCCCGCCGATCCGGTGCTCGTCGAGCAGCCAGTGGGTGTCGGCCGAGACCAGGCCGTGCAGCACCGTGCCGTCCGGGCCGGCGACCATCGTGGTGAGCACCGGGTGGGCGACCGCAGTGGTGACGGTGTCGCGCCCGGCGGCCCGGAACGCAGCCGGCGCGGCGGTCTCCACCGCCATGCCGACCTCGGCCCAGCCGCCCCAGTTCTGCGACACCACAGGTGCGCGGAACCCGGTGCCGGAGCGCGCGAAGGCGTCCAGGAAGTTGTTCGCGGCGCAGTAGTCGACCTGGCCGAAGCCGCCGATCACCGCGGTGATCGAGGAGCAGAGCACGACGAAGTCCAGCGGCAGGTCGCCGAAGACCCGGGCCAGCGCGAGGGTGCCGGCCAGCTTCGGGGCCAGCACACGCCGCGCCTCGTCGCGCTCCTTCACCTCGGCCATGCCGCCACCGGGCAGACCGGCGGCGTGCACGATGCCGTCCAGCCCGCCGAAGCGGCGCTCCGCCTCCTCGCGGACCCGGCGCAGGTCGTCCGCGTCGGTCACGTCGGCGGCGAGCACCAGCACCTCGGCGCCGGCGGCCTCCATCCGGCGGATCGCCGCGATGGCCCGCCCGGCCCGGTCGGCGCCGCCGTGCACAGCCAGGTGCGCGTCCCACTCCTCGCGCCCGGGCAGCCCGGAACGGGCCAGCAGCACCAGCTTGGCGCGGGCCCGGCGGGCGAAGTCCTCGGCGAGGGTGACGCCGATGCCGCCGAGACCGCCGGTGATCAGGTAGCGGCCCTCCTCGCGCAGCACGCCCGGCTCGTCCTCGGCGCCCACTGTGACCTGCTCGTAGCCGGCCAGCCAGCGGCGGTCGCCGCGCAGCGCCACCTCCGGGTGCTCGGCGTCGACCGGGCTGCGCAGCTCGGCCACCAGGGCGGCGACGCCGCGCGCGGACGGGTCGGTGTCGAGCAGCCGCACGGTCAGGCCGGGCAGCTCGGCCGGGAGCACCCGGGCCAGGCCGGCCAGCGTGGCGTGCTCGGGGCGGGTCAGGTCGTCGCCGCGTACGTCGCCGACGCCGGTGGTGACCAGGTCCAGGCGTACGCCCGCCTCGTCGGCCGTCACACCGGCGCCGGCCAGCGCCTGCACCAGGTGCAGCGCGCCGAAGAAGCCGCGCTCCTGCGCCGCCCAGGCGGCCGCCGTGTCGATGCCGGCCGGCTCACCGTCGAGCGCGAACGCGTGCACGATCCGCCGGGGCAGGTCCGCGCCGAGCGCGGCGACCAGTTCCTCGGCGTCGGCGCGGACGCCGGGGCGCAGCCGGAAGCCGTTCGCGGTGACGGTGAACGCCTCACCGGCGCGTACCTCGACCGGGTCGTCGCCGGCGGCGCGCAACGCGGCCACGAGCGCGTCCCCGCGCGGGCCGTCGGCCAGCACCAGGCAGCGGCCCAGCGGCTCGGCGGTGCGGGCCGGGGCGGCCTGCCGCCACACCGGCACCGCGAACCACTCCGGCAGCGGGCGGGGGCCGGTCTCGGCGGGCGCCGCCGCCAGCTCCTGCTCCGGGTCCGGGTCGATCCAGTAGCGGCGCCGCTCGAACGGGTACGTCGGCAGCGGCACCCGCCGCGCGTGCGGGTCGGCCGGGAGGCTCACCGGCACCCCGGCGCACCAGAGCGCGCCGGCCGTGCCGAGCAGCGCGGCCAGATCGCCGGTCTGGTCGCCGGGGCCGGGCAGGCTGCCCAGCGGGGTCAGCGCGCGCTGCGCCTCGCCGGCCTTGGCGACCTGCATCCGGGCCAGGTTGGCCAGCTGCCGCCCGGGGCCGCACTCGACCAGCGCCCAGGTGCCCTCGGCGAGCAGCGTGGCCACGCACGCGCCGAAGCGGACCGGACGGCGCAGGTGCGCGGCCCAGTACGCCGGGTCGGTGGCCTGCGCCTCGGTGATCCAGGTGCCCGTCACGTTCGACACGAACGGCACCGCCGGGGCGCGCAGCGGCACGGTGGCCATCAGCGCGGTGAACTCGTCCAGGATCGGGTCCATCATCGGCGAGTGGAACGCGTGCGAGGTGCGCAGCACCTTCGACTTGTTCTTGCCGCCGAGGCTCGCCGCGAACTCCTCCACCAGCGCCGTCTCGCCGGCCACCACGCAGGTGCCGGGGCCGTTGACCGTGGCCACCGACAGGCCCTCGGGCAGCCTGCCGGTCACCTCCGACTCGTCGAGCGTGACCGCCAGCATCGAACCGGCCGGCAGGGAGTGCATGAGCCGGCCCCGGGCGGCCACCACGCGCAGCGCGTCGGCGAGGTCGAACACCCCGGCCACAGTCGCGGCGACGTACTCGCCGATGGAGTGGCCGATCATCGCGGCCGGGGCCACCCCGGCGGCCCGCCAGGCGGCGGCGAGCGCGTACTCGACAGTGAACAGGGCGGGCTGGGTGTAGCGGGTCTCCGTGAGCTTGTCCGCCGCCTCCGGGTCGCGGCCCAGGATCAGGTCGCGGATGTCCAGGCCCAGTTCCGGGCGGAGCAGGTCGGCGCACTGGTCGACGGCGGCGGCGTACGCGCTGTCCTGCGCGTACAGCTCGGCGCCCATCCCGGCGTACTGCGAGCCCTGGCCGCTGAACAGGAACGCCACCCGGGGCGCGGGGCCCTCGGCGACGCCCCGGTGACCCTTGCGCCGCTCGCGCAGCACGGCGGCGGCGGACGCCGGGTCACCGGCGACGACAGCGGCGCGGTGGGCGTACGCCTGGCGGCCGACCCGCAGCGTGTGCGCCACGTCGGCCAGCGCGACGTCGCCGCCGCTGTCCAGGTGGTCGGCGAGCCGCCGCACGGCGGTGTCCAGCGCGGTCGGGGTCTTCGCCGACACCTGGAGCAGGTGCGCCGGGCGGACCGGCGGCTCCTGCCGACCGGCGGCCGGGGCCTCCTGGAGCACCACGTGCGCGTTGGTGCCGCCGATGCCGAAGGAGCTGACGCCGGCGCGGCGCGGCCCGCCGTCGGTGTCCCACTTGGTCAGCGTGTTCGCCACGTAGAACGGGGTGTCGGCGAAGTCGATGGCCGGGTTCGGGCTCTCGTAGTTGATGGTCGGCGGGATCAGCCCGTGCTCCATCGCCAGCACCGTCTTGATCACGCTGACGATGCCGGAGGGCTGGCTGAGGTGGCCGATGTTCGACTTCACCGAGCCGATGCCGCACCAGCCGCGCTCGTCGGTGTCCTTCGTGTAGACGGCGGACAGCGCGGCGACCTCGATCGGGTCGCCGAGCGCGGTGCCGGTGCCGTGCGCCTCGACGTAGCTGATGCTGCGCGGGTCGACGCCGGCCAGCGCGACGGCCTGGGCGATGGCCTCCATCTGCCCGTCGATGCTGGGGGCGGTGAAGCCGACCTTCCCGGCGCCGTCGTTGTTGATGGCGTTGCCGAGCACCACCGCGCGGATGGTGTCGCCGTCGGCGATCGCGTCGGAGAGCCGCTTGAGCAGCGTCACGCCGACCCCGCTGCCCCACACCGTGCCGTTCGCTCCGGCGTCGAACGGCCGGCACCGCCCGTCCGGCGAGGTGAAGCCGTCCATGCCGAGGTAGCCGACGTGCGGCAGCTCGATGTTGACGCCACCCGCGAGGGCCATGTCGCACTCGCCGTTGCGCAGCGCCTCACAGGCCAGGTGGAACGCCACCAGCGAGGTGGAGCAGGCGGTGTGCACGGTGAGACTGGGGCCGCGCAGGTCCAGCCGGTACGACACGTTCGTGGCCACGTAGTTCGGCGAGTTGCCGGTGGCCAGCGAGACCGCGCCGTGCGGGTTCCCGCCGACCCGCTTGTTGCGGTACACGTTGCGGTGCAGGTACGTGTTGCCGCCGGTGCCGGCGTAGACGCCCACCGCGCCGTCGTAGCGGCCCGGGTCGTAGCCGGCGTCCTGCAGCGCCGTGTAGCAGGTCTCCAGGAACAGCCGGTGCTGCGGGTCGGTGATCTCGGCCTCGCGGGCGGTCATCCCGAACAGCCCGGCGTCGAACTCGTCGTAGCCGTCCACCAGCGGGGCGCGGTTGACCCAGCCCGGGTCGTCGACCTCCTGCGGCTGGGCGCCGCGGGCGAGCTGCTCCTCGCGGGTCAGCTCGGTCGTCGACTCCACGCCGTCGACCAGGTTGCGCCAGAACTCGTCGACGTCGGCCGCGCCGGGCAGCCGGGCGGCGAGCCCGACGATCGCGATGGGCTCGACGCCGTCGTCGGCGGGAATGTCGTTCTGCATGGGGGTTCCTTCATTCACAAGGGATCGCGTCACTGGTGAGGTCGGCGGGGTGGCGGGGTCCGGCGGGCGCGGCCCCGCCGGGCGGCGGCGCGCATCGCGGCGCGGGCCAGTTCCGGCCGGTCGGCGGCCCCGTCGAGGCTTGCGGCGAGCGCCCGTACGGTCGGGTGGCGGAACAGGTCGAGCATGGTGACCGAGCGGCCGGTGGCCTCGGTGAGGCGGGCGTGCACGGCGGCCAGGGCCATCGAGTGGCCGCCGATGTCGAAGAAGTTGTCGCTCACGCCCACCGCGTCGCGGCCGAGCACGTCCCGCCAGATCCCGGCGATCAGCTCCTCGGTCCCGGTGAGCGCGTCCGAGCCGGCGGGCAACGGCGGGCGGGCCGGTTCGGCGGTGGCGACCGTCATCGCGCCGAGCGCCGCGACCCGCACCGCCGGGCGGGGCAGTTCGGGCGCCACCTCGGCGGCCGGCGTGTCCGGGTCGGCGGCGAGCGCGCCGACCAGCGCGGCCAGGTCGGCCAGGAGTGCTTCGATCCGGTCGGCCTCGAACAGGTCCGGGTTGTGCACCACCTCGACGCCGGCCCGGCCGTCGCGCTCCACCACGTAGACGGTCAGGTCGAACGGCGACCCGGGCTTGGGCACCGGCACCGGCTCGACGGCCAGGCCGGTCAGCGCCAGCCGGGGCGCGACGAAGTTGAGCACGTTGAACAGCACCTGCACCAGCGGGGCACGGGAGGTGTCCCGGCCCACGCCGAGCGTCTCGACGATGCGTTCCAGCGGCGCGCCCGGGTGGGCGGTGACCTCGTGCAGCTCGGCGGCGGCCCGGTCGACCTGCTCGGCGAAGCTCGCGCCGCCGGAGCGGACCCGCACCGGCACGGTGTCGATGAAGAAACCGATCACCTCGTCGAACGCGGCGAGTCGCCGGTCGGCGACGATCGCGCCGAGCACGTGCTCGTCGCCGCCGGTGACCCGGCGCAGCAGCTCACCGAACGCGGCAAGCAGCACCGCCGCGACAGTGGTGCCGCGCCGGGCGGCCAGGTCGCGTACGGCCCGGTCGGCGGTCTCGTCCAGCCGCACCGCGGCCTCCGACCCGGCGTACGTCTGCACGGCCGGGCGGGGACGGTCGCGGGGCAGGTCCAGCACCGTCGGCGCGCCGGTCAGGTGCGCGGTCCACCAGGCCAGGTCCGTCTCGCCCCGGCGCCGGTCCCGGTCGGCCCGCCACACCGCGTAGTCGGCGTACGTGGCGGGCAGCGGCGGGCGGCCCGGCACGGACCGGCCGAGGGCGCGGGCGTACGCGAGTGCCAGCTCGTCGTAGAGCAGCGCCTCGGACCAGCCGTCGAAGACCGCGTGGTGCACGGTGATCGCGAGCACGTGCTCCCGCGCGGCGAGCCGGTACACGGTCACCTGCCAGGGCGGGCCGGTGGCGAGGTCGAACGCGTGCCCGGCGCCGGCCGCGAGCATGCCGGCCAGCTCACCGTCCGGGTCGGCGGAGCCGGTCAGGTCGACCACCGGCACCGCCACGTCGGTCGGTTCCTCGCGGACCGCGTACGGCACGCCGCCGTTGCACGGGATGCGCCAGCGCAGCACGTCGTGCCGTTCGGCGACGGCCCGCAGCGCGGCGCCGAGCGCGGGGACGTCAAGCGGCCCGCGCAGCCGGTGCGCGACCGCGATGTTGTAGGGCGCGCTGGACGGGGCGAGCTGGTCCATGAACCACAGCCGCCGCTGCGGCGGGGACAGCGTCGGCGGGTTGCCGGTGGTCAGCCCGTCGGCGTCGGCGGGGTCGGCGGCGCGGACCCGGTCCACCAGCGCGGCGAACGTGCGGTCGGCGAACAGCACCCGCGTGTCAACGTGCCGGCCCAGTTCCGCGCGCAGCGCCGCGACCAGCCGCATCGCGGCGATCGAGTTGCCGCCGGCGGCGAGGAAGTCGCTGTCCGGGGCGGGCGCGGCGCCGAGGAGCCGGGTCCAGACGCGCCGGACCGCCGCCGTCACCGGGTCGTCGTCGGCGGGCGCGTCGTCCACGGTGGCCGGGGCGGTGGTGGCCAGCTCGCGCAGCGCCGGCCGGTCCAGCTTGCCGGTGGTGGCGCTGACCGGCAGCGCGTCCAGCCGCACCGTCCGGGCGGGCAGCATCGCGGTGGTGAGCCGCGTGTGCGCGTACGCCCGCAGCTCGTCGTGGTCCGGCGCCCCGGCCGGGGTGAGGAACGCGACCAGCTCGGCGCCGGCCGGGCCGGGCACCGCCTCCACGGCTACCCGCTCGACGCCCGGGTGGGCGGCCAGCACCGCCTCGATCTCGCCCAGCTCGATGCGCTGGCCGCGCACCTTGACCTGCCGGTCGGCGCGGCCGAGATAGACGATCCGGCCGTCCGGGCCCTGCCGGACCAGGTCGCCGGTGCGGTAGAGCCGTTCGCCGGGGACGTCGCCGAACGGGTCGGGCACGAACCGCCCGGCGGTCAGGCCGGGCCGGTTGAGGTAGCCGTCGGCCAGGCCGGGCCCGCCGATCAGCAGCTCACCGGTCTCTCCCGCCGGCACCGGCCGCAGGTCGGCGTCGACCACGTACGCCCGGTGGTTGGGCAGCGGCCGGCCGATCGGCATCGGGTCGGTGTCGGCCGGGGTGAGGTCGCAGGTCACCGCCAGCACCGTGGTCTCGGTCGGGCCGTAGCCGTTGAGGAACCGCCGGCCGGGCGCCCAGCGGGCGACCAGTTCGGCCGGGACCGCCTCGCCGCCGCAGAGCAGCACCCGCCACGTCGGGAACGCGGCCGGGTCCAGCAACGCCAGCACGGTCGGGGTGATGAAGCCCCAGGTCACCTCGTGCTCGGCGACGAACCGGGCCAGCCGTACCGGGTCGGCCCGGTCGTCGGCGCCGAGCAGCTGCACCGCACCGCCGAGCGTGAGCGGCACGAACAGGTCCATGGTGGCCGCGTCGAAGCCGAGCGAGGCGATGCCGAGGCTGCGGACCGAGGCGTCGGCGCCGGTCAGCGCGGTCACGCCGGTGACGAACTCGACAGCGTTGCGGTGGGTGGTCAGCACGCCCTTGGGGCGGCCGGTGGAGCCGGAGGTGAACAGCACGTACGCCGGGTCGCCGGGGCGGGCCGGGCAGGGCACGAGCGGAGCCGGGCCGGGCAGGCCGAAGGCCGTCACGCCGGGCTCGTCGCCGAACTCGGCCGCCGCCGCGTCGCCGACCACCAGGCGGACGCCCGCGTCGCGGGCGATGCCGCGCAGCCGGGCCCGGGGGCCGCCGGGCTCCAGCGGCACGTACGCGGCCCCGGCGAGCAGCACGCCGACCACCGTGACCACCAGGTCGGGGGTACGCGCGCCGCACACCCCGACCCGGTCGCCCCGGCCGGCGCCGTGCTCGCGCAGCGCGGCGGCCACCCCGGCGGCCCGGTCGACGAGCTGCCGGTAGGTGAGCCGGGTGTCCCACTGGCGCACCGCCACCGCGTCCGGGGTACGGGCCGCCTGCGCGGTGATCAGGTCGGCCAGGGTGGCGTCCGGCCAGGGCAGGTCGCTGCCGTGGACGACGCCGGCGGTCAGGGTGTCGGTCACCGGAGTGCTCCAAGGTGCTCGGCCGGGTCGGTGATCTGGAGGCGCAGTTCGCTGACGTAACCGCGGCCCCGCGCGTCGGGCACCCACGCCTCGGTGGGTGCGGGCAGCAGTTCGGAGACCACCACCGGCACGTCCGGGCCGGTACGCAGCGCCGCGTCGACCATCGCGCACAGCGACTGCGCGTACAGCGGGCCGGTCAGGTCCACGTAGCAGGGTTTGATCTCGGTGCCGACCTTGACGAACACCCGCTCGGGCAGGCCGGTCTCGGCGCGCCAGCGGCGTACCGCCAGGTAGCGGGCGGTCTCGTCGGGGTGGCCGCCCAGCCCGCACGCCCCTGCCGTGGTGCGCCAGGTACGCCGGGCCACGACCAGCCGGTCGATGGTGATGCGGGGCGTGTACGCGGCGGCGCCGAGCAGCTTGAACGCGTCCAGCAGCAGCGAGCCGAGCAGCGTGGCGAACACCTCCATCAGCGGCCAGCGGGCGCCGTCGGGGAAGACCGCGGTGAGCGTGTCGCCGGTGCGTTCGACGAGCACCGTGGTGGCCGGGACGAGGCGATCCACGTCGGCGCCGTGCGCGGTGTCGATGCCGAGCTGGCGGTCGGCCGGGCCGGTCAGCGCGTACGTGGTGCGCGTGGTGCGGCGGGGGAAGCTGTCCGGCCAGAGCACCCGCAGCCGCACCGGGCCCAGGTCGGCGTCGAGGTCGGCGCGCAGCGCGGCCGGGTCCGGGTGGAACGGGCTGAGCACCGCGCTGTCGAACGCGACGGACGCCGGGTGCAGCTCGCCGAGCACCAGCAGGAAGTCGCCGCGCTCGACGGCCTCCGGCGAGGCGGCGCTGAGCTGCACGTCCGGGTTGTGCAGCCGGGCCGACGGCCAGCCGGGCGTCTCGGCCGGGAACAGCTCCCGGGCCCGCTCGGTCAGGTCCGCCGCGCACAGCCGCAGCTCCGCCTGCCCCGCGGGCAGGTCGGCCAGGCCGAACAGCTCGGCCCAGCGCGCGGTGAGCGTGGCCCCGGCCCGGCCGATCGGGCCGTCCGGGGCGATGAGCGTGCCCTGGGCCAGCAGCCACAGGTCGGCCAGCCGCACCGGCTCGCCGTCGGCGGCCAGTTCCTCGTGCAGCTCGGCGAAGACCTCGCCGCAGCGGGTGGCCACCTCGGCGGTGAACCAGCGGGCGGTCCGCAGCACCACCGCCAGCGGCTCGGCGAGCGCCTCGACGACCGCCGACCCGATCCGGAACTCCAGGTCGCGGGCGGTCTCCTCGTAGCAGACGGTGCGGCCGGCGTACATCTGCCCGCTGTGCCGGGTGGCCGGGCGGCCGGTGACGGCGGTGAACTCGGCGTTGAGGGCGGCGAGCGCGGCACCGAGCCGGTCCGGGTCGCCGGCCGCGGCGGCCACCTCGTCGCGGGCGGCGCGCAGCCGGCCGAACCCGGCCGCCGTGGCGGCGCGGACCGGCTCGTCGCCGATCGCGGCGATCCGCGCTTCGAGCACCCGCTCGGCGTCGGGCGCGATCGGCAGGTTCGCGCCCCAGCTGAGCCGGCCGCGCTCCACCCACCGGTCGAGCAGCAGGTAGACGTCGTCGGCGCTGTGCACCTCACCGGCGTCGCACAGCCGCCGCGCCAGATCCAGCGCGGGCGTCCGCCCGTCGCAGGCGCCGAGCACCAACGCCTCGACCGGGGTCAGCGCGATCGGCGGGTGCATCGGCCAGCGCAGTTCCCGCCCGGCGACGGTCAGGTGGGGTTGCAGGGCCGGCGCCCACCAGCGGCGCACCGCGAGGTCGTCGGCGAGCCGGTCGGCGTACGCGATGAGCGCCCACGCCTCGAAGTAGACCCGCCGCCGGTGCACCAGCGTCTCGCCGGGCACGGTGGTCACGCCGGGCCGGGACGTGTCGAACGTGCCCCAGCAGACCGGGCCGAAGAAGCCGATGGTCTCGGCCTTGCCGCAGTAGCGCTGCCAGTAGCGCAGCAGGCTCAGTTCACGCTTGCGGCGGCGGACGTTGCGCACCCCCGGGTCGGTGCGCAGCAGCCCGTCCAGCGCGATCAGCATGTCCGGGTTCTGCCAGGTCACCGCCTCGCGCAGCAGCGGGTCGCCGGCCAGCTCACCGGCCACCGCGGAGGACTCCGCGAACGCGTCGGCCAGGGCCTTGCCGAACACCTCGGCGCCGGTGTCGCCGGCGAGCAGCGCGTCCGCGGCGGCGGCGCAGTCGGGCGCGGCGAACCGGTCCAGCCCGGCGGCCGGGAACCCGGCGGTACGCAGGACCACGTCCCGCCACACCGACCAGCCGGTGTCGCCCAGGGGCAGCAGGTGGCTCACCGGTGGTCCTCCCGCCCGGTGTCGGTGATGTGCAGGCGCAGCTCGCTGAAGTAGCGGCGGCCCCGGCCGTCGGGCACCCACGCCTGCTCCGGGCCGGGCAGCATCTCGCTCACCGTGAACGACACGTCGTCGCCGCCGTCGACCCGGGCGGCGCGCACCATCGCGCAGAGCGTGGTGGCGAACGCCGGCGCGGACAGGTCCACGAAGCAGGGTTTGGTCTCGGTGCCGAGCTTGACGTACACCTGCTCGGGCAGGCCGAGGCGGCGCCGCCAGTCCCGGACGGCGAGGAACCGGTCCCGCTCGCCGTTCGGTACGGCGAGGCCGCTCTCGCCCACCGTGGTCCGCCACGTCTGCCGGGCCAGCACCAGCCGGTCCACGGTGATGCGGGGCGTGTACGGCGCGGCGGCGACCAGCTTGAACCCGTCCACGGCGTGCGCGCTGAGCGGCTCGGCGAAGATCTCGACGAGCGGCCAGCGCTGCCCGTCCGTGGCGGTGGCCACCAGTTCGCCGTCCACCTCGTCGACGACCAGGCCGACGGTGGGCAGCACGCGGGCCGGGTCGGCGCCGGGCGCGTCGAGGAACGCCAGGTGCCTGTCGGTCGGGCCGGTCAGCGACTCGGCGGTGCGGCTGGTCCGCCGCGGCCAGTCGGCCGGGAACAGCAGCCGGACCCGCCGCCGCCCGAGGTCGGCGGCGAGCGCGTCGCGCAGCCGTTCCACGTCCGGGTGCGACGGGGTGAACACGGCGCAGTCGAACGACGACCAGGCGGCGTGCAGCTCACCGAGCACCACCGTGTAGTCGCCGCGCCGCAGCGCGTCCGCGTCGGTGGCGCAGATCTGCAGGTCGGGGCTGTGCATGGCGGCGTTGGACCACTCCGGACCGGTGCCGGGGAACACCGCGTCGATCCGGTCGGCGAGGTCGGCCGCGCGCAGCCGCACGTCTGTGGTGCCGGCGGGCAGCGTGTCCAGGCCGAACAGTCCGGCCCAGCGGGCCGCGAAGTCCGCCGCGACCGCGTCGACCGGCCGTTCCCCGTCGCCCCAGAACATGCCCTGGGCCAGGAACCACAGGTCGGCCAGCGGCACCGGGGCGCCGGACTCGGCGCGCAGCTCCTCGTACAGGCCGCGCAGCACGTCCAGGTAGGCGCGGGCGAGCGCGTTGGCAAGCCAGCGGGCGGCGCGCAGCAGCACGTCCAGCGGCGCGGCCAGCTCGGCCAGCAGCGGCGCGCCGAACACCACGTCGAGGTCCCGGGCGCTGTCCTCGTAGCAGACCGTGCGGCCGGCGTACATCTGCCCGGCCCGGCGTACCGCGGGCACGCCGGTCAGCTCGGTGAACGTGGCGTCCAGCGCGTCCAGGGCGGCACGCAGCCGGTCCGCGTCACCGGCCGCGGCGGCCACCGCGTCGCGGGCGGCGCGCAGCCGGTCGAACCCGGCGCGGGCGGCGGCGCGGGCCGGCTCGTCGCCGATCGCGTCGATCCGCGCGGCCAGCACCCGCTCGGCGTCCGGGCTGACCGGCAGGGCCGCGTCCCAGGTGATCAGTTCCCGCTCGGCCAGCCGGTCGAGCAGCGCGTACCCGTCCTCCGGGCGGCGCAGCCCGATCGCCGGGTCGGCCACCAGGTCGGCGGCGGCCCGCCGGCCGTCGGCCGCGCGCAGCAGCGCCGCCTCGACCGGGGTCAGCGTCAGCGGCGGGCGGCCGGGCCGCAGCACGTCCCGGTCCCGGACGGCCAGGTGGGCCCGCAGCATCGGCGGCCACCACCGCCGCACCGCCGGGTCCGCGCCGATCCGTTCGGCGTACGCGGACAGCGCCCACGACTCGAACCACACCCAGCGCCGCCGGGTCAGGCTCTCGCCGGGGTTGACCAGGGCAACCTCCAGCTGTGCGGGATCGACGGCGACCCAGCAACTGGGGCCGAAGAAGCCGACCGTCTCGTTCTTGCCGCAATAGCGCTGCCAGTACTTCAGCAGCGCCCGCTCGCGGTCCCGGCGGCGTACGTTGCGGGCCGCGTCGGCGCCGCCCCGGACCAGCCCGTCGAAGGCGACGAGCGCGCCCCGGTTCTGCCAGGTGACCGCCTCGCGCAGCAGCGGGTCGGCGGCCAGCTCGCTGAACCGCTGCGCGCCGGCGCGCAGCGCCTCCTCGAACTCCTTGTCGAACCGGTCCGCACCGGCGCCGGTGGCCAGCAGCTCGTCAGCCGCCGCGGCGGCCCGGGGCGCGCTGAACAGCTCCAGTCCGCCGGCCGGGAAGCCGGTGGTCCGCAGCACCGCGTCGCGCCACACCGACCAGCCGGTGTCGCCGAGCGGAACCCGGTGCGCGGCGCCGGCGGTCCCGCGACCGGCGGCGCGCACCGGGTCCGGACCCGCGTCCGGCGTGCCGGGGCGGGTGTCTGTTGGCGCGGCGGTCAGGTCGGCCCGGATCAGCGCGGCCAGCTCGGGCAGCCGGTCGTGCAGGAAGAAGTGCCCGCCGTCCAGCTCGTGCAGGGCGAACCCGGCGGCGGTGTGGTCGGCCCAGGCGGCGCTCTGTTCCCGGCTGACCGCCCGGTCGGTACGGCCGGCGAACACGACGATCGGCACCGGCAGCGGCTCGCCCGGTACGTGGCGGTAGCTGTCGACCCGGTCGAAGTCGGCGCGCAGCAGCGGCAGCAGCAGTTCCACCAGCTCGGGGTGGTCGAGCAGTTCGGCGGGGAGGCCGCCGCCGTCGCCGAGGCGGCGCAGCAGTTCCTCGTCGCTCGCCCGGGACAACCCGTCGAACGGACCAGGCCCGTCGATGTGCGGGGCGCGGGCGCCGCCGACATAGAGCCGCAGCGGCAGCGGGCGGCCGGTGCGGCGCAGCTCGCGGACCACGTCGAAGCCGAGCCGTCCGCCCATCGAGTGGCCGTAGATCGCGTACGGGCGGTCGGCGCGGGAGGCGATCGCGTCGGCCACGTCGGCGACGTGGAAGCGGGGGTCCTCGGTGATCCGGTTCTCCCGGCCGGGCAGTTGCACCGGCACCACGTCGACACCGGCGCCGAACTCGTCCGCCCAGCGCCGGAACGCGCTGGCGCCCGCTCCGGCGTAGGGCAGGCAGAACAAACGCACCGGCGCCTCGGGTCGGCTTCCGGCGGAGACGAACCAGTTCACCGTGGACCTTTCTGCACGGGGTCGATCCAGTGCCGGCGGCGCTGGAACGGGTAGGTGGGCAGTTCGGTGCGGCGCACCGTGCCCTCGGGGTGCAGCGCGTGCCAGTCGACGTCGTGCCCGGCGACCCACTCGGCGGCCGTCTCGCGCAGCGGCCCGCCGTCACCGGCGAGGCGGGCGCCGGTGTCGAGCAGCACGTCCAGCGCGGACAGCGCGGACGGCAGGTCGGCGGCGACCACCGCCGCCCGGTGGGCGAACGCCCGCCGGCCCAGCGCCAGCGTGGCGGCCACGTCGGGCAGCGCCGGGACGGCCCCGGCCAGGTGGGCCCGCAGCCGTTCCAGCGCGGCCCGCAGCGCTGCCGGGGTACGCGCCGACACCGGCAGCAGCCACGGCCCCTCGCCGGGCGGGTCGGCCGGTTCGGCCGGCGGTGGCTGTTCCACCACGACGTGCGCGTTGGTGCCGCCCAGACCGAACGCGCTCACCCCGGCGACCCGGCGCGCGTCGTCCGGCCAGTCCCGCGCCTTGGTGGGCACGTAGAACGGTCCGGCGGCCAGGTCGATCTCCGGGTGCGGGCGGGTGAAGTGCAGGTTCGGCGGGATCACCCCGTGCCGGACGGCCAGCACCGTCTTGATCAGCCCGGCGATGCCGGCGGCCGCGTCGAGGTGACCGATGTTCGTCTTCACCGAGCCGAGCGCCGTGGAGTCGGCGGGCGCGGCGCCCGCGTACACCTCGTGCAGCGCGGCGACCTCGATGGCGTCGCCGAGCGGCGTACCGCTGCCGTGGCCCTCGACGAAGCGGACCTCGCCGGGTGCGACCTCGGCGGTGGCCAGCGCGGTCGCGACGGCGGCGGCCTGTCCGGCCGGGCCGGGCACGGCGAAGCCGGCCCGGTCCGGGCCGTCGTTTGTGACCGCCCAGCCGGGCAGGATCGCGTAGATGCGGTCGCCGTCGGCCTGCGCGTCGGCGAGCCGGCGCAACGCCACAACGCCAGCGCCGGAGCCGAAGCCGGAACCGTTCGCGGCCTCGTCGAAGGCGCGGCACCGGCCGTCGGGCGAGGCGAGCCCGCCCGAGCGGTGCCGGGGCCACATCACCGTGGAGCCGCCGGCCAGCGCCAGGTCGCACTGGTAGTCGGCCAGGCTCTGCGCGGCCACGCAGACCGCGACGAGCGAGCTGGAGCAGGCGCTCTGCACGGCCATCGCCGGGCCGGTCAGGCCGAGCCGGTAGGCCACCTGACCGGGCAGGTGGTCGGTGAACTGGCGGCCGACGAGCCGGGCCTCCCAGTCGTCCGGGTCGACGTCGCCGACCACCGCCGGGTTGTCCATCAGGTGGAACAGGAAGTAGCGGTTGGCCGAGGTGGCGGCGTAGACGCCGACCAGGCCGGGGAAGCGTGCCGGGTCGTGCCCGGAGTCCTCCAGCGCCTCCCAGGCGGTCTCCAGGAACAGCCGGTGCTGCGGGTCGGTGCGGGCGGCCTCGTCGGCGCCGAAGCCGAAGAACTCGGCGTCGAAGTCGGCCACCCCGTCGAGCCGGCCGGTGGCGCGGACGTGCCGGGGGTCGGCGCGCAGGGCCGGGCCGACGCCGAGCGCGGCCAGCTCCTCGTCGGTGTGGTCGTGCACCGAGTCGACGCCGGTGCACAGGTTCCACCAGAACGTGGCCACGTCGGGAGCGCCGGGGAACCGCCCGGCGACGCCGACCACGGCGATCTCGTCGCCGGTGTACTCGCGGGCGGCGCGGACCGGCGCGGCGGGCGCGGGCAGCACCGGGGCGCGGACCGCCTCGGGCGGGGCGTCCAGCAGCGCCGCCTGGGCGGCGATACTCGGGTGGTCGAACAGGCGCAGCATCGGCAGCCGTACGCCGAACCGCTCGGCGAGGCGCTGCTGCACCTGGCCCAGCAGCAGCGACTGCCCGCCCACGTCGAAGAAGCTGGCGGTGCGGGCGACCGCGTCGCGGCCCAGCACCGCGCACCAGATGTCGTGCACGGCGCGCTCGGTCTCGGTGGCCGGGGCCTCCTCGGCCGGCACCTCGGTGACCGGGTCGGGCAGCGCCCGCTCGTCGATTTTGCCGGTGACGGTGAGCGGGAACTCGTCGACCACCACCACCGCGCGGGGCACCGCGTAGTCGGGCAGCGCGGCGATCAGCGCCGCGCGCAGCGCCACCGGGTCGGGGCGGGCGCCGGCCGGGCGGGCGTACGCGAGCAGTTCGCCGGCCCGGACGACGGCGCGGACGCCCGCGACGCCGGGCTGGGCGGACAGCACGGCCTCGATCTCGGTCAGCTCGACCCGGTGCCCGCGCACCTTGACCTGCCGGTCGAGCCGGCCGAGGCAGACCAGCTCCCCGCCGGGCAGCAGCCGGCCCAGGTCACCCGTGCGGTACGACCGCACCCCGTCGGCGTCGACGCCGAAGCGGTCGCTGTCCTGGTTGAGGTAGCCGGGGGCGAGGTGGCGGCTGTGCACCACGATCTCGCCGGTGTCCGGGTCGAGGTCCAGCCGGTAGCCGGGGAAGGCGGTGCCCACCGGCAGTGGCCCGCGGGCGTCCGGGTCCACCTCGGACAGCTGCTGCGCGTGCCGGGCGGCGAACGTCATCTCGGTGGCGCCGTAGCCGTTGACGAGCACGCAGCCGGGGGCGAACCGGTCCCGGCCGCGCGCCGCGTCGGTCCAGGTGGCCTGCTCACCGCCGAGCAGTACCGCCCGCACCGTGGGCAGCCGGCGCGCGCCGAGCGTGTCGAGCAGGAAGCGGTAGACGGTGGGCGTGCAGTGCAGCACCGTGGCGCGGTGCCGGTCGAGCTGTTCGACGGCGTGCGCGAGCCCCTGGCGGCGCAGGTCGACCGGTACGACTGCGGCGCCGGTGAGCAGCGCCGGGTACAGGTCGGGGATGGCGGCGTCGAAGCTGAACGACGCGAGCAGGCTGAGCCGGTCGTCCGGGCCGACGCCGAGCGCGGCGATCTGGTTGTCGACGAGGTGGGCCAGGTTGCGGTGGGTCTGCCCGACCGCCTTGGGCACGCCGGTGGAGCCGGAGGTGAACAGCACGTACGCGAGCGCGTCCGGGTCGGCGGCGACCGGGCGCAGCGGGGCCGGCGGCACCTCGTCCAGCGGCACCACCGCACGGCCACCGGCCAGCGTGGACGCGAGGTCGCGGTGCTCGGCGGCGCAGGCCACGACGGTGACCCCGGCGGCGTCGACCATGTGGCGCAGCCGCGCGACGGGGAAGCCCGGATCCAGCGGCACGTACGCGCACCCGGCGGCGAGGGCGCCGAGCAGCGCCGCCACGGTCGGTGTGCCGTGTGCGGTGAGCAGCGCGATCCGGTCTCCGGCGCGCAGGCCCGCGGCGGCGAACACGGCAGCGTGCCCGCCGGCCGCCCCGGCCAGCTCGGTGTAGGTGACCTCGTGGGTCTCACCGAGAAGGGCCGGACGTCCGCCGTGGACCGCCGAGATCGCGCCGAAACGATTGATGATCATCGTCTCTGCCATGTCAGGAAGCGGGTTGTGCTCCACAGACGACAGGCACGCAGCAGCGATCGACGAATGTGATCATTGATCCCCCCCAGGACTTCACATTGGAAGCAGAATATGGCTCACAGCCCGGGCCGGAAGGGGGCCGATCAGGCTTGACCCGAAGGGAGGAAGGCACCCTGGAACGTCGGATGGAGGAATTCGTCCGATCATCCCTCTAGCGCGTAGACGATTTTCAGCGTACGTGACCGCCCACGAATTATTTTACGGTGAAAATACTTCCTGGCCGTCGAATCTTCGTGGCGGCGGCCTCGGTGCCGCAGCTCAACCCGGATCGCGGGGAGCGTGCTCAGACATCGTACGGCGGGCGTGGGATGGGGTCCACCATGGCGTCGAAGCCCTTCGGGAGCTGCGCGACGAGGTCGTGGAACTCCCCCACCGTCACCGTGTCGCGCAACGTGGCGAGCACCGCCACGGCCCCCACCTCGGCGACCGCCGGGTCCACCGCCGCGCGTTCGGCCACGCGGTACAGGAAGTCGACGGCGCCACCCGTGGTGGCGGTGCCCGCGGGCTCCAGATAGCCGCCCACGTCGTCCGGCAGCTGCGCCGCCAGGTCCGTCGCCTCGTCCGCGGTGATCCGGTCGGCGAGGGTCTGCAACACCGCCCGGGAGACGGTCGCCGCCTCGTCGGTGGGCAACTCGGCCCGCCGCGCCACCGCCTCGACGAACAGGGGGAACCGCATCCCACCCCTCCCCTCGCCGCCGGCGGGCACCACGCCACGCGGTCGGCCCCGGCGGGTACCCGCCCCCCGCACCGGCCAAACGCCCCACCCACCGGGTGGCGGGAAAGCCGGAGGCCGGGTGGCCTGTCGCATCGGTAGCATCCGCGCATGGGATCCCTCACGACCCACCCCGGCGCCTGCCCGCTGGACTGCCCGGACACCTGCGTCTGGCAACTCACCGTCGACGACGGCCGGGCGGTCGCGCTGCGCGGCGACCGGGACCACCCGTTCACCAGGGGCGCGCTCTGCGGCAAGGTGAACCGCTACCTGGACGCGGTGAACGGGCCGGACCGGCTCACCACGCCCTGGGTGCGTACCGGACCGAAGGGCGCCGGCCGGGTCGCGTACCGGCCGGCGAGCTGGGACGAGGCAGTCGAGCGGGTGGCCGCCGGCCTGCGGACGAGCATCGAGCGGGACGGCCCGCAGTCGGTGCTGCCCTACTACTTCGCCGGCACCATGGGCCTGGTCCAGGGCTGGACCATGGGCCCCCGCCTCTTCGCCCATCTGGGGGCGTCGTGGCTGGACACCACCATCTGCACGGCGGCGGCGCGGGCGGCGCTGCGCTCGCTCTACGGCGCCTCGGTCGGCTTCGAGCCGGAGTCGATCGTCGAGGCGGGGCTGATCGTGCTCTGGGGCGCCAACCCGCTCGTCACCAACCTGCACCTGTGGCCGTTCGTGCAGCAGGCCCGCGAGCGCGGCGCGTACGTGGTGACGATCGACCCGCTGCGTACCGACACGGCGGCCCGCGGCGACGAGCACGTCGCGCCGCTACCCGGCACCGACGCGGCGCTGGCGCTGGGGCTGATGCGGCACGTCCGCGACGCCGGGGCGGCCGACGAAGCGTGGCTGGCCGCGCACACCACCGGCTGGCCGGAGCTGGCCGCCCGGCTCGACGAGTGGCCGGTGGAGCGGGCCGCCGCCGAGTGCGGCCTACCGGCCGAGACGGTACGCGGCCTCGGCGACCGGATCGCCACCACCCGGCCGACGGCGGTACGGGTCGGGCTGGGCCTGCAACGCCACCACGGCGCCGGGCAGGCGATCCGGGCCATCTGCGCGCTGCCGCTGGTCACCGGCGACTTCCGGTACCCCGGCGGCGGGGCGCTGGTGACCACCAGCGGCCACCACCCGGTCGACAACGGCCCGGTGATCCGGCCGCGCGGCATGCCGGCCCCACCGGCCCGGACGCTGAACATGAGCCGGCTGGCCGCCGTGCTCACCGGGGAGGCCGACCCGCCTGTCACCTCGCTCGTGGTGTTCAACGCCAACCCGGCGGCGACCGCGCCGGACCAGGCCCGGCTGCTCACCGGGCTGGCCCGCGCCGACCTTTTCACCGTCGTGTTGGAGCAGCGCTGGACCGACACCTGCGACTACGCCGACGTGGTGCTCCCGGCCACCATGCAGCCCGAACACCTCGACCTGCAGACGTCCTACGGGCACCACTACACGACGCTGAACCTGCCGGTGACCCGCGCGCCCGGCGAGGCGCTGCCGAACACCGAGATCTTCCGGCGGATCGCCGCCGCGCTCGGCGTCGACCATCCGGCGTTCCGGGACAGCGACGAGGACCTGGCCAGGCAGTTGCTGGCCGACGCGCCGATCACGTACGAGGAGCTGCGCGAGCGCACGTACGCCCGGCTCACCGGCGTGCCGGTGGGTTCCGCGCCGTACGCCGAGGGCGGCTTCCCCACCCCGGACGGGCGGGCCCGGCTGCACGACCCGGCACTGGCCGCGCTCGGGGTGGACCCGCTGCCCGGCTACACGCCACCGGCCGAGGCGGCCGACCCGGAGCTGGCCCGCCGGTTCCCGCTGACACTGCTCACCCCGGCCAACCGCTACCTGATGAACTCCACGTTCGCCTCCCTGCCCTGGCACGCCCGCCGCGCCGGGCCGCCCCTGGTGCACCTGCACCCGGCCGACGCGACGGCGCGCGGGCTCGCCGACGGCGACGCGGTGCGCGTGCACAACGACAGGGGCGCGTTCCTCGCCGCCGTGGCGGTGGACGAGGCGGGCCGGCCGGGGTGCGCGTTCACCTACAAGGCGTACTGGGCGCGGCGCAGCCCCGGCCGGTCCACTGTCAACGCGGTCACCGGCGTCCGGGACACCGACCTGGGCGCGGCGCCGACGTTCCACGACTGCCGGGTGCAGGTCGAGCCGGTGCCGGCCGAGCTGCTGACCGCCGAGCCGCCCCTCGACGAGGTCGCCGAACCGGTCGCGGCTGGGTGATTCGGGACCTCCGGCCCCCTGACCTGGTCTTTGCGCCCCTGCCCCGGCCCACGGTCGCCGCCTAGCGTCGGAGGCGGACAACGGGAGGTTCGCCATGCGTACGTGGCAGGTACAGGACGTGATGACCAGGAACGTGGCGTCGGTGCGGGAGGGCACGGAGTACCGGGAGATCGTCGACGTGCTGACCGACCGGCACGTCACGGCGGCGCCGGTGGTGGACGAGTCCGGCCGGGTGCTCGGTGTGGTGTCCGAGGCGGACCTGATGTACAAGGTGGAGTTCCTGGGCCAGCCCCGGGAGCGGCGGATCCTGCCGGACCGGCACCGCCGCGAGGCGCGGGCGAAGGCCGACGCGACGCTCGCCGCCGACCTGATGACCGCTCCCCCGGTCACGATCACGCCGGACGCGACGATCGTGGAGGCGGCCCGGCTGATGGACGCGCGCGGCGTGAAGCGGCTGCCTGTGGTCAACGACCTCGGCCGCCTGGTCGGCATCGTCACCCGTGGCGACCTGCTCAAGGTGCATCTGCGCCCGGACGCCGGCATCCGCCGCGACGTGGTCGAGGAGGTGCTGTGGCGCAGCCTCGGCGTCCGCGACGGCGTGGTGGACGTGACAGTGGACCGGGGCGTGGTGACGCTCACCGGCCAGGTGGAGCGCCGCTCCACGGCGCAACTCGCGGTGCGGCTGGCCCGGCAGGTAAGCGGCGTGGTCGAGGTGGTCGACGCGCTCGGCTACGCGGTCGACGACACGCCGATGAGTGCGCTGCGCATCGGTGGTGGTGCCCCGTCCGGCATCGCCTGAGCCCGCACGGGACCTGGTGGGCGTCGGCGTACCCGGCGCCCGCCGGTGTCACTCCTGGGCGAGCGCGTCGAGCACCAGCGCGGCGGTCCAGCTGAACGCCGGTGAGCCGAGACCGGCGCCGGTGTCGGGGTGGAAGTACTCGTGGCAGCCGGCCCGGTCGACCAGGTCGAGCATCGACTCGCGCAGCCCGGCGGCCAGGTCCGCCCGGCGGTGGGTACGCAGTCCCTGCCAGAGCAGCCAGCCGGTGTTGATCCAGCTCGGGCCACGCCAGTAGCGCAGCGGCTCGAGGTCCGGCGCGGTGCGGTCGTACGTGGGCAGCGGCCGGTCCATCCGGGCGGCCAGCCCGAAGCGCGGCGAGCACGCCTCGGCCAGCAGCGCGGACACCTGCGCGGTCGGCAGCTCGGGCAGCGCCAGTGGCATCAGCCCGAGCACGGTACGGGCGGGCACGAGCCGGTCGGCGCGCACGTCGCGGGGACGGAACGTGCCGGTGACCGGATCCCACAGCCGGGCCACGAGCGCCTCGGTGATCCGGGCGCCCCGGTCGCGGTGCGGCCCCGGGTCGGCGCCGATCACCGAGGCGATGCGCGCGAGGGCGTACTCGGAGACGCCGAGGGCGGCGTTCACCAGTGGGCACTCCACCAGGAACGGGTGCCGGCCGAGCAGTCCCTCGTCCCGGTAGCGGCCGGCCCGGTAGGACTCCACCAGCGCGACGTAGCGCGCGTAGTCCAGGTCGGTGGGGCGCTGCGCCGCGTCGGCGTGCGCGGTGTCGTGCCGCCGGTACGCGCGCATGACCGCCTCGTCGGCGGGCACCCCTGCGAGCGGCGCGTCCCAGGCCGGGCTGTTGTCCAGCCCGGACTCCCACGGGTGCACGATCGCGGCCAGCCCGCCGCCCCCGGCGTCGCGCCGCCCGGTCAGGTAGCGCTGCTGCGCGACAAGCCTCGGGTAGAGCCGGCGCAGCGCGGCCACCGACGCCTCGCCGGGTGCGCGGCGGTGCACCAGCCAGGCGGCCGGGGCGTGCACCGGCGGCTGGACGATCCCGGAGGTGGCCCGGACCGGTGCGCCGTCGGCGCGTGCCGAGTCCCAGAACTGCGGCCCGGGGAAGTACGGCCCGGCGCGTGAGGCCGGGTTGAACACGATGTGCGGCACCCGCCCGTCGACCCACTGCGCGGCGAACAGCGTGCGCAGCTCCCGCCAGGCCCGGTCGGGGCGGACGTGGGCCAGGCCGATCGCGATGAACGCCGAGTCCCAGCTCCACTGGTGCGGGTAGAGCGTGCGGGAGGGGACCGTGTGGTCGTGTTCCCAGTTGGCGTCCAGGGTGGCCAGTGCGAGGCGGCGCAGCCGGGCGTGCCGCTCGGCGTCGGCGCGTACCCCGGTGGTCAGCGTCATGCGGCGGCCCGCCGGGGACGGGCCTGGGCCAGCGCGGTGGCGGCCTGGCGCAGCGCGGCGACCGGCTCGCCGCGTAGCCGGCACTCCAGCGCCAGCCACCCGGTGTAGCCGATCGCGTCGAGCGTGGCCAGCAACGCGCCCCAGTCCAGGTGCCCGGCGCCGGGCTGGTGCCGGTTGGAGTCGCTGACCTGGACGTGCCCGAGGTACGGCGCGGCGGCGCGCAGCGCGGCGTGCGGGTCGTCCTCCTCGATGTTCATGTGGTAGGTGTCGGCGGCCACCCGCAGCGCCGGTGACCCGACCGCCCGGCACAGCTCGACCGCCTGGTCGAGCCGGTTGACCATGTGGTCCTCGTACCGGTTGAGCGGCTCGAGGAACATGGTGACCCCTTCGGCGCGGGCGTGCCCGGCCAGCTCGCCCAGGGCGTCGACGAGCACCCGCCGGTCGCCCTCGGCCGAGCGGGGTGGTTCGAACGGCGGCAGCCGGCGGGAGAACATGCCCCACGCGGCCGGGGTCATCGCGCCGACGCCGCCCAGCTCGGCGATCACCGAGAGCTGGGAGCGCAGGTTGTCCACCGCGTCGCGGGAGCGGACCGGGTCGAAGTCGCCGATGAAGTGGTCCATCTCGACGCAGACGGTCGGCATGACCACCCCGGCGGCGCGGGCGCGGCGCAGCTCCGGGCGCCGCCGGGCCAGGGCGTGGTCGCCCCGGCCGCGCAGTTCGATGCCCTGGTAGCCGAGGGACACGGCGAGGGCGTACTTCTGGGTCAGGTCGGCGCCGGGAAGCAACTGCTCCTGGCAGGCCAGCGGAATGTCCATCAGAACCTCAGCACCACTTGGAGGACGTCACCGTCACCGCGGTCGAGCAACGCCAGGGCGTCGGCCACCGCGCCCGCGTCGACGACGTGGCTCACCAGCGGCAGCGGGTCGACGCTGCCCTCGGCCACCAGGTCCATGAAGGTGTCAGCGATCCGCGTCCCGGACCACCGGCCGGCCGTGCCGGGTGCCGGGTCCGGCCCGGAGACCTGGGCGGCCACGAGCTGGATCCGGTTGTGGTGGAACTCCTCGCCGAGTTCCAGCCCGTGGGCGTACCCCTGGTAGAAGCCGGCCGCCACGACGCGGCCGGCGTGGGCGGTGGCGCGGATCGCCTCGTGCAGCGCCGGGTACGACCCGGACAGCTCCAGGCAGACGTCGGCGCCCCGGCCGTCGGTGGCCGCCCGCAGCGTGGCGGCGGGCGAGTCGGCGGCGGCGTCGACCACCCGGCGGGCGCCGAGCCGGGTGGCGTGCGCGAGCCGCCCGGGCATCCGGTCGACGGCGACCACGCGGGCGCCGGAGAGCGCGGCCAGGCGCGTGCCGAGCAGCCCGATCACGCCCTGCCCGAAGACGCCCACCCAGTCGCCCAGATGCAGGTCACCGGCGAGCACGGCGGTCAGCGCGATGGCGCCGGGCCGGGCGAACACGGCGGCGAGCGGGTCGAGGCCGGGCAGCAGCGGACGAGCGGCCGTCGCGGGGAGCACCGCCTCGGCGCGGTGCCCCCAGATGCCCCAGACGAGCTGGCCGGGCCGCCGCCCGGCCACGTCGGGGGCGACCTCGACGATCTCGCCGACCTCCTCGTAGCCGAAACCCACCACCGGGTACGCGGGCGTGGTCTGCCGGGGCACGAACATGCGGCTAACTGAGTCCCAGTCCTTGCGCAGACGCGGATTGCTGCCCCGGTAGAGGGTGAGTTCGGTGCCGGCGGAGATGCCCGAGTAGCGGGTGCGGACGCGGACCTGACCCGGACCGAGCCGGTCCGTGGGGCAGGGCTCCAGGCGTACGTGCCGGGGCCCGGCCAGAGAGACAACCCAGTTGCTCATGGCGTCGCTCCGAAGAAAGTACCGGCCCCGATTCTAACCTAAGAAATGGGCATATGTGATTAGATTGAGGAATCGATGGGTATTAGCGGCAGGCCGTGCTCTTTCGAGAGGAGTGCCACCGATGTCATCACCCTCCACGCGGCGGCTCGCAATCAGCCTGATCCTGGCACTGGCCGGGACCGGCGTGGCCGCATGCAGCGACGACGGGCAGAAATCCGACAGTTCGCAGATCACCGTCTGGAGCCTGGAAGACGTGGCGGACCGCGTGAACGCCACCAAGGCGATCATCGCCGACTACACCGCCAAGACCGGCGTCAAGGTCAACCTGGTCACCGTCAACGAGGACCAGTTCCCGGCCCTGATCGCCTCCAGCGCCGCCGCCGGCGACCTGCCCGACGTGGTCGGCTCGGTCTCCCTGGCCGGGGTGCGCACGCTGTCCGCGAACGAACTGGTCGACGCCGACGCCAACGGCGCGGTGATCGACCGGCTCGGCCGGGACACGTTCACGCCCCGCGCGCTGGAACTCACCGGCGACGGCGGCAAGCAGCTCGCCGTACCGAGCGACGGGTGGGGCCAGCTGCTCGTCTACCGCAAGGACCTGTTCGCCGCCGCCGGCCTGCCGGCGCCCGACACGTACGAGAAGATCGCCGCCGCGGCGGCGAAGCTGAACACCGGCGGCGTCGCCGGCATCACCGCGGCCACCGCCCCCGGCGACGTGTTCACCCAGCAGACGTTCGAGCACCTGGCGCTGGCGAACAACTGCCGGCTGACCGACGACTCCGGCACTGTCACGCTCGACTCCCCCGAGTGCGTCGAGGCGTTCCGCTTCTACGGCGACCTGATGCGCAACCACTCGGTGAAGGGCGCCCAGAACGTCGACACCACCCGGGCCACCTACTTCGCCGGCAAGGCGGCCATGCTGATCTGGTCGCCGTTCATCCTCGACGAGCTGGCCGGGCTGCGCGCCGACGCCCGTCCCACCTGCCCGCAGTGCCAGTCCGACCCGGCGTGGCTGGCGCGCAACAGCGGGTTCGTCACCGCGATCAAGGGCCCGAACGGCACCGAGCCGGCCCAGTACGGCGAGGTCAGCTCCTGGTCGGTGCTCGACGGCGCGGCCGACCCGGCGCAGTCGTTCGTGGAGTACATGCTCTCCGACGGCTACCCGCGCTGGTTCGGCATGTCCCCCGAGGGGCGCTTCCCGGTGCGCACCGGCACGCGAGAGGACAAGCAGAAGTTCCGCACCGCCTGGAACACCAGCCCGGCCGGAGTGGACACCAAGAAGCCGCTGTCCGAGGTGTACGGCGAGGACGTGCTCGCCACGCTGCGGCGCAGCCCCGACACGTTCCAGCGCTGGGGCCTGACCGAGAACCAGGGCAAGCTGGTCGGCGCCATCCTCGGTGAGCTGCCCGTACCCAAGGCGCTCGCCGACGTGGTCGGCGGCAAGTCCGACGCCCGCGCCGCCGCCGAACGCGCCCGCAAGGACGTCGAGGCGATAGCCAAGGGCGTCAATTGACCACCACCGCGCCGGAGGCCGGCCGCTCCCCCGCACCGGAGCGACCCCGCCGACCCGGCCGACGCCCGCTGACGCTGCGCCGCCGCGAGTCCCGCGCCGGGCTCGCGCTGGTCGCCCCGACCCTGCTCGTCGTGCTCGCGGTGATCGGCATACCCATCGTCTGGACGGTGGTGCTGGCCTTCCAGCGGGTACGCCTGGCCACACTGCGCAAGACCGGCCTGTTCGGCGAGCTGACGCTGGACAACATCGACCGGGTGCTGCACACGCCCGGGTTCGCCGACACGCTCTGGACCACTGTGCTCTACAGCGTCGGCGGCACCGCCGGCTCGATAGTGGTCGGCCTGGTGGCGGCGCTGGCCGTACGCGGGCCGTTCCGGGGGCGCACGCTGGTCCGCGCGTCGATGCTGCTGCCGTACGTGGCGCCGGTGGTCGCCATGACGTTCGTCTGGCAGGTGATGCTCGACCCCCAGCTCGGCATCGTCAACGACTGGGGGCGGCGCTTCCTCGGCTGGGATCAGCCGGTGCCGTTCCTGTCCCAGGAGTCCACCGCGCTGTGGACGGTGATCGCGTTCGAGGCGTGGCGCTACTTCCCGTTCGCGTTCCTGTTCCTGCTGGCCCGGCTCCAGGCGGTACCGGGCGAGCTGGAGGAGGCCGCCCGGGTCGACGGGGCCACGCCCACCCAGCGGTTCCGGCACATCCTGCTGCCGCAGCTCATGCCGGTGATCGCGCTGATCGGCGTCCTGCGGTTCATCATGACGTTCAACAAGTTCGACGACGTCTACCTGCTCACCGGCGGCGCGGCGGGCACCGAGGTGGTGAGCGTCCGCGTCTACCAGTTCCTCACCGCCCGCACCGACATCGGCGCGGCCGCCGCCCAGGCCGTCGTGCTCGCCGTGGTGCTGCTCGTGTTCGTGGCGATCTACCTGCGCTTCTTCGGCGCGCGACGGGAGGCGTGATGGACCGGAACCGGATCGAGACGGTGAGCCTGCGCTGGCTGCGCCGGCTGGTGATCGCCGGGTTCCTGGTGGTCACGCTCCTGCCGTTCTGGTACATGCTGGTGCTGTCGGTACGCCCGATCGAACGCCTGCTGCTCGAACCCGGCTCGCTCTGGGTGCCGTTCGGTGAGCTGACCGTCGCCACGTACGCCGAGGTGCTGAAGTCCGTCTCCGACGGCGGCCAGGGCTTCCTCACGTTCATCCGCAACAGCGGCCTGGTGGCGCTGGCCGCCACCGCGCTCACCCTGGTGATCGCCATTCCCGGCGCGTACGCGGTGTCCCGCCTGCGGTTCTTCGGCCGCCGGCAGGTCAGCGCGCTGTTCCTGGCGGTCTACCTGTTCCCGTCCATCGTCATCGCGATCCCGCTGTTCGTGGTCTTCACCCGGGCCGGGCTGCGCGGGTCGCTGACCGGCCTGGTGCTCGTCTACATCTCGCAGACGCTGCCGGTGTCGGTCTACATGCTGAAGAACTACTTCGAGACGATCCCCATCAGCCTGGAGGAGTCGGCGGCGATCGACGGCGCGGGCCGGCTCGGCATCATCCGCCGGGTCAGCCTGCCGCTGGCCGCGCCGTCGGTGATGGCCGTCGCGCTGTACGACTTCATGATCGCCTGGAACGAGTACCTGTTCGCGCTGCTGTTCATGGTCGACCGGCCGGACCGGTGGACCGTGTCGCTGGGCCTGTCGCTGCTGGCCGACGGGGTGGAGGTGCCGAAGACCGTGCTGATGGCCGGCTCGGTCATCCTCACCCTGCCGATCGTGGTGCTGTTCTTCGCCGGGGAACGGATGCTCACCGAGGGGCTCACCAGCGGGGCCGAGAAGGGCTGAGCGTCCGTGCCAGGATGATCGGGTGCGAGCATCAGGGGAGCGCCGGGCCGGCGCGCGGGCGGCCCGGCTGCTCACCGAGGCGCTCGCCCCGACCGTCCTGGTCACGGCGCTGCCGCTGATCGCCGCCGCCCGCGTCAGCCACTCGGCGGGCCAGTTCCTGCTCTGGGGCGGCATCGCGCTGACGTTCTGCGCCGTCATTCCGATCGGCGTGCTCGTGCACGGCGTACGCCGGGGGCGCCTCACCGACCGGCACGTCGGCGACCGCACACAGCGGGCCCGGCCGCTGTCGATCGGGCTGGCCTCGGTGGCGGCCGGTTTGCTGCTGCTGGCAGCGGTTCGCGCGCCGGCCGAACTGTTCGCCGTGATCGTGGTGGTCTTCGTGGTCGGCGCGGCCTGCGCGCTGGTGAACCACTGGTGGAAGCTGAGCATCCACGCGGCGGTCGCCGCCGCCACCGTCGCCGTGCTGGTGCCGCTGGCCGGCCCGGCCGCGAACCTCGGCTGGGCCCTCGTCGCGGCCGTCGGCTGGTCCCGGGTACGGCTGGCCGACCACACCTGGCCGCAGGTGCTGGCCGGCGTCGCGCTGGGCGGGCCGCTCGCCGCCGGCACGTTCCTGGCGCTCGCCTGACCCGCCGCCACAAGATCAGCTACGGTGGCCTCATGGGCAAGCCGACCCGCTGGGTGACAGACACGGATCCCGGCCACTCGCAGTGGTACGTGGACCGGTTCCGCCAACTCGCCGCCGAGGGCGCCGACCTGACCGGTGAGGCGCGGCTGCTGGACGCGCTCGTGCCGCCCGGCGGCCGCGTCCTGGACGCCGGCTGCGGCACCGGCCGGGTCGCCGCCGCACTCGCCGCGCGCGGGCACGACGTGGTGGGCGTGGACGCCGACCCGACGCTCGTCGAGGCGGCCCGCGCCGACCACCCCGGTCCCCGCTTCCTGGTCGCCGACCTGGCCGAGCTGGACCTGGCCGCCCAGGGCGAGGCCGAGCCGTTCGACGCCGCGGTGCTGGCCGGCAACGTGATGGTGTTCGTCGCCCCGGGCACCGAACGGGACGTGCTGGGGCGCGTCGCCGCGCACGTGCGCCCGGACGGACTGGTGGTGGTCGGCTTCGCCACCGACCGCGGCTACCCGGTGGCCGACCTCGACGCCGACGCGGTGGCCGCCGGGCTGCGCCCCGAGCACCGCTTCGCCACCTGGGACCTGCGGCCCTGGCGGGACGACGCCGGCTTCGCGGTGACGGTGCTGCGCCGCCCCGCCGGCTGACCCGCTCCCCAGCGCCTCCCGGCCCCGCCGCGCGCCGTGGCGGGCACTATCCCGGCCGTTCGCGGTCGCTCGTCGCCGCCCGGCCGGTCAGGCGGGCGCGGCCACCGTGCGGGCGGCCTCCGGATCCAGCGGGCTGCCCGCCGGCAGCAGGTCCACCATGCCCGCCGGCAGGCGCACCGGGCGCACGTTCGCGTACCCGAGCATGGCCGGCACGTCCGCGCCGGTCAGCGCGTACCGCCGGCCCAGGTCGGTGACCACGCAGATCGCGCCGCCCGTCGCGCCCGGTGAGGCGGCCGCCTCCACCAGCGCGCCGCGTCCCGGCTCCACCACCACCTCGTCGGCCGGTCCGGCCCGTCCGCCGGGCGGCCGAGCGGCGGCGGCCGGGTCCGGCACCGTGACGCCGAGACGGATCTCGCGTACGCCGGTGTCGTCGCCGGCCCGCGCGCAGAGCGCACCCCCCTCGGCGGCGGCCAGCCCGGGCGGCACCGCGGGCGGCGCGGTCGGCCCGCCGGGGACCAGGCCGGGCAGTTTCGGCAACGCCGCGAACCGGCCGAGCGTGATCGGTTCCGGCTCACCCTGGCCGGTGCGGGCCAGCAGCAGCGCCGCCTGCAACTCGGTGATGCCGGCCAGGCCGCCGCGCTGGGCCACCGCGTACTGCCGCCCGCCGCCGGAGTTGCGCACCAGGTAGACGTCGCCCACGGTCGCGCCAGTGACCCGCTCGGAGGGCGCGCCCAGCTCACCCACCGGCGGCGGGGCCAGGTCGGCGCCGGCCGGCAGCGTGTTCAGCAGCGCCGCCGCGATCGGCACCGCGCGCTCCCGGGTGGCGGCCAGCGCGGCCAGCACCCGGTCGGTGTCGCGCAGCAGGTAGCGCCGGTCGTGCCAGAGCAGGTGCAGGCCGCCGTCCGGGTGCCGGACGAGCAGACCCTGGTCGCCGAGCGCCCGGCCGCCGGTGGCCGCCCGCCCGATGAGCAGCACCGAGCGGGCCTCGCCGCGCCCCGCCGCCGGACGCCCGGCCTCCCCGCGTCCGGCCTCGTCGCCGGTGACCGAGCAGAGCGTCCAGGCGTCGCGGACCAGCCGGTCCGGGGCGGGCAGCGAGTCCGGCGCGTCGGCGATGCCGAGTGGCAGGCCGCGCGGCACGCCGTCGATGGCGCGGCGGCCGACCAGCACCGTCCTCGGCCGTTCCGCCCCGATGATCAGCAGCGCGGAGGCGTAGTTGAGCACCGGGTGCAGCCTGTCGTCGCGGTAGACGAACCGCGCCCCCGACTCCTTCTCCACGATCACCGCGCCGGTCTCGCGCCAGGAGTCCCCGCCGCCGGTGAACAGGCCGTAGAGCGCCGTACCGCCGAGCGCGATCGCCGCGACCAGCATGCTGGCCAGACCCGCGCCGGCCAAGCGGCGGAACGGTGACCGCGGCGGGTCCGTCTCCCGCATCACGAGCGCGGCGACCGCCCGCTGGACGGTGAACTGGTACGAGTGGAGCTGGTCCTGCCGCGACGCCATCGTGTCCCTTCCGCCGGGATCGCCGGCGCACAGGATAAGCGCTCCGTCGATGTCCCGGCGACCCTGCGTGTCGACGCCCGGATCGCGTCGCCACCGCGGAATGGATACCCCCGGGGGTGTGTTACACATGGCGGAACCGAACCAACGGAGGTACCGATGGCCAGCGTGGCGTTGACCACCACCGACTTCGCGGAGACCGTCAACCGGGACGGCATCGTGCTTGTCGACTTCTGGGCCGGCTGGTGCGGCCCGTGCCGGGCGTTCGCCCCGGTCTACGAGAAGGCCAGCGAGCAGCACCCGGACATCGTCTTCGGCAAGGTCGACACCGAGGCCGAGCCGGCCCTGGCGGCCGCCGCCCAGATCCGGTCGATCCCGACGCTGATGGCGTTCCGGGACGGCGTACTGGTCTTCGCCCAGCCGGGCGCACTGCCGACGGCCGGGCTGGAGGAGCTGATCCGGGCCGTCCGCGCCCTGGACATGGACGAGGTCCGGGCACAGGCCGCAGCCTGATCCGGGGTGGCGGCACGGGTACCCCCTGGGGTATCTTCGAGCGCAGGAGGTACGACGTGAATCTTCGACCGGAGATGACAGGCGAGGCGCTGACCCGGCTCAAGCGGGCCCGGGGGCAGCTCAACGCCGTCATCGAGATGATGGAGAACGGCGAGGACTGCCGCGCCGCGCTGACCCAGCTCGCCGCGGTCTCCAAGGCCATCGACCGGGCCGGCTTCAAGATCATCGCCTCCGGCATGCGCTACTGCGACGCCGCCCGCCAGGCGGGCGAGGAGCCGGAGATGACCGAGGAGGAGCTGGAGAAGCTCTTCATGTCCCTGGCCTGACACACCCCGACCCGACGCTCTCACCCGGCCCGACGGCGCCCGCCTGACCGGCTGAATCCCGTCCGCGCCGTGTGACGACGACGCGGGCGGGTAACCACATGCCTGGAGATCCCAGGCCGCAGACTGCAACCCACATACCCCCCGGGGTATATAGGCTAAAGAGAGGAAACGGCATGACTCTCGACGTGTCCGTCATCGCGACCTCCTCGCTCGGCGACCGCAGCTACCTGGCCTCCGACGGCCGGGTGGCGATCGTGGTCGACCCGCAGCGCGACATCGACCGCATCCTGTACCTGGCCGGCGCCAAGGGCGTACGGATCACCCACGTGGTCGAGACGCACATCCACAACGACTACGTCTCCGGCGGCCTGGAACTGGCCCGGATCACCGGCGCGCAGTACCTGGTGGCCGCCGCCGACACCGTCGAGTTCGACCGGACCGCGGTCTCCGACGGCGACACCGTGCCGGTGTCGGACACGATGCGCCTGCGAGTGCTCGGCACCCCGGGCCACACGTTCCACCACCTGTCGTACGTGCTCGACGCGCACGACGGCGGCTGGACGCCGGTCGGCGTGTTCACCGGCGGGTCGCTGCTGTTCGGCACCACCGGCCGTACCGACCTGCTCGGCAAGCAGTACGCGCACGAGCTGGCGCACCACCAGTACGCCTCGGCGCGCAAGCTCGCCGACCTGCTGCCCGACGGCGCGCAGGTCTGGCCCACCCACGGCTTCGGCAGCTTCTGCTCGGCCAGCCAGGCCGACGCCCCCGAGTCGACGATCGGCCGGGAGAAGCAGGCCAACCCGGTGCTGCGGCTCGCCGCCGACCAGTTCGTCACCGAGACGCTGGCCGGGCTGGACGCCTACCCGGCGTACTACGCCCACATGGGCGTCGCCAACGCCGCCGGTCCCGCCCCGGTCGACCTCACGCCGGTGGCCCGCGCCGACGCCGACGAGCTGCGCCGCCGCATCGCCGCCGGCGAGTGGGTGGTCGACCTGCGACACCGCAAGGCGTACGCGACCTCGCACCTGGCCGGCACCGTCAGCCTCGGCCTGGACGGGCCGATGTCGACCTGGCTCGGCTGGCTGATCGACTGGGGCGTGCCGATCACGTTCCTGGCGCAGACCCCGGAGCAGGTCGCCGACGCCCAGCGGGAACTGGTCCGCATCGGCATCGACCGCCCGGCCGCCCAGGCCACCGGCGAGCCCGAGCAGTGGACGAGCGACCCGTCGCAGCTGCGGGAGATGGCGGTTGCCGACTTCCCGGCGCTCGCCGCCGCGCAGGCCGGCAAGACGCCGGCCGGGCTGCCCGAGCCGCAGGTCGTCCTCGACGTGCGGATGACGAACGAGTGGAAGGCCGGGCACATCGACGGCGCGGTGCACGTGCCGCTGCCCGACGTGCCGAAGCGGCTCGCCGACATCCCCGCCGGGACGATCTGGGTGCACTGCGGCTCCGGCTACCGGGCCACCGCCGCCGCGTCCCTGCTCGCCAACGCCGGCCGGGACGTGGTGCTGATCGACGACTCGTACGGCCGGGCCGAGGCGGCCGGCGTACGGATGGCACCCACCGCCTGACCTCTCCCCTGGCGCCCGGCCGGCGTGTCCCCACGCCGGCCGGCGCTGGACGCTGCCCGAGAACACCCCGTGAAGGAGAAACCGCATGACCACGACCACCCCCACCACCATCGACGCGACCGGCCTGCGTGAGCTGATCGCCGCCGGCCGCGCGCCCCGGATGCTCGACGTGCGCATGCCCGGCGAGTTCGAGGCCGCGCACATCCCCGGCGCGTACAACGTGCCGCTGGACCTGCTCCGGGAGCACCGCGCGGAGCTGCGCGGCCACCTGGACGAGGACGTGGTGCTGATCTGCCGCTCCGGCGCCCGGGCCGGCCAGGCCGGGCAGGCGCTGGCCACCGTCGGCCTGCCCAACCTCAAGGTGCTCGACGGCGGCATGCTGGCCTGGCAGGCCACCGGCGCGCAGGTCAACCAGGGCAAGGCCCGCTGGGACCTGGAGCGCCAGGTACGCCTCGTCGCCGGCTCGATCGTGCTCGCCGCGATCCTCGGGTCGGTGTTCGTGCCGGGCCTGAAGTGGGTCGCCGCGTTCATCGGCGCGGGCCTCACGTTCGCCGCGCTCACGAACACCTGCGCCATGGGCATGATGCTGAGCAAGCTGCCGTACAACCGCGGCGCGAGCTGCGACCTGGACACCATCGTGGGGCAGCTGCGCGACGGGGACCGCAGGTGACCACGCTCGCGCTGACGCTGGCCGGTGCGGTGCTGATCGGCGTGACGCTGGGCCTGCTCGGCGGTGGCGGGTCAATCCTCGCCGTGCCGCTGCTGGTCTACGTCGCCGACCTGCCCGCCAAGGAGGCGATCGCCACCTCGCTGCTCGTCGTCGGCGTGACCAGCGCCGTCGCGGTGCTGCCGCACGCGCTTGCGAACCGGGTCCGCTGGCGTACCGGGCTCATCTTCGGCGTGGCCGGCATGACCGGCGCGTACGCGGGCGGCCGGCTGGCCGAGTTCGTCCCGGCCGGTCTGCTGCTCACCGGGTTCGCCCTGATGATGCTCGCCACCGCTGTCGCGATGATCCGGGGCCGCCGGTCCGCCGAGGGCCGGCCGGTGCCGCACGAGCTGCCGATGCTGCGGGTGGTCGGGGACGGCGTGGTCGTCGGCCTGGTCACCGGCCTGGTCGGCGCGGGCGGCGGCTTCCTGGTCGTGCCCGCACTGGCCCTGCTGGGCGGCCTGCCGATGCCGGTCGCGGTCGGCACCTCGCTTGTCGTCATCGCGATGAAGTCGTTCGCCGGTCTGGCCGGCTACCTGTCCAGCGTGCAGATCCACTGGGGGCTGGCCGCCGGGGTCACCGCCGCGGCCGTCGTCGGCAGCCTGCTCGGCGGCCGGCTCACCGCCCGGATCCCGGCCGATCTGCTGCGCCGGGGATTCGGCTGGTTCGTCGTGGTGATGGGCGTGTTCGTGCTCGCACAGCAGTTGCCGCCGGCCTGGGGACTCGCCGTGGGAGCGCTCGCCGTGGCCGGTACGGTCACCATGGCGGTGTGGGGCCGCCGAAGGAGGGGACACAGTGGACAGCAGCGCCTGGGACAGCCGGTACGCCGACACGCCCGGACTGGTGTGGAGCGCTGAGCCCAACCGATTCGTGGTCGAGTCGGTCGCCGGCCTGACCCCCGGCTCAGCACTGGACATCGCCGCCGGCGAGGGCCGCAACGCGGTCTGGCTGGCCGGCCAGGGCTGGCGGGTGAACGCCGTGGACTTCTCCGCGGTGGCCGTCGACCGGGGCCGGGAACTGGCCGCCGCGCGGGGCGTCACAGTCGACTGGCGGGTCGCGGACGTGACCGCGTACCGGCCGGTGCCGAACAGCTACGACCTGGTGCTGATCAGCTACCTACACCTGCCCGCCCCCGAGTTCGCCGGGGTGCTCGCCGCGGCGAAGTCCGCGCTGCGCCCCGGCGGCACACTCGTGGTGGTCGGGCACGACCTGGCCAACCTCTCCGGAGGCGTCGGCGGCCCGCAGGACCCGGCCATCCTGCTCACGCCGGAGGCGGTGGTCGACGGGCTGGCCGGGCTGCGCGTGCGGCGGGCCGAGACGGCTCGCCGGCCGGTCCCGGCCACCGACGGCGGCACCGTCGACGCGCTGGACACCGTCGTGGTGGCCACCCGTCCGGCCGGCTGACCGCCGGCCGCCGCCGTTCCGCCGGGCCGGGCCGGGACCGGCCGGTAGCATCCCGGGGACGGATCGGCGGAGAGGACACGGGTGGGCGCGCGTTTCGAGGAACTGGCCTGGCGGGAGACGCCGATCGGCGAGATCAGCCTGCGGCGGCGCCGCGACCCGGCGCTGGAATCCGACGTGTACGAGGTGAAGCTCGACGACGAGTACCTCATGTCCAGCGCCTTCCCGGTCGCGGAGATCGAGCTGGCCCGGCTCGGGCTGGCCCCGCTGACCGGTGACGCGCTGGACGTGGTGGTCGGCGGGCTCGGGCTCGGCTACACCGCGCGTACCGCGCTGGAGGATCCCCGGGTGCGGTCGCTGCTGGTGGTCGAGGCGATCGAGGACGTGATCGACTGGCACCGGCGGGATCTGCTGCCGTTCGCGGCCGGGCTGGCCACCGACCCGCGTACCCGCTTCGTCCGGGCCGACTTCTTCGCCGCGGTCGCCGGCGGCGGTTTCGACAGCGACGAGCCCGGGCGCCGCTTCCACGCGGTGCTGCTGGACGTGGACCACTCCCCCCGACAGGTGCTGCACCCCAGCCATGCCGCCTTCTACACGGTCGACGGGCTGCGCCGGCTGGCCGCGCTGCTGCACCCGGAGGGCGTCTTCGCGCTGTGGTCGAACGACCCGCCGGACCCGGCGTTCCAGCGCACGCTGACCGAGGTGTTCCCGACCTCGGTGGCGCACGTCGTCCGGTTCCCGAACCCGTTGCAGGGCCGGGAGGCGGCGAACACCGTGTACGTGGCCCGGCACTGATCCACCCGGCGGCGGCATGCCCGCCCGTCCAGCGGGAAAGCGCCTGGCCGACCGTACGACGGGAGGCTGGGACATGCGCGCGTTACTCTGGGTGGTCGGCGTGGCCGCCGGTGTGATCATCCTGCTCGGGCTGCTGCTGGAGGCGGTCCGCTGGTTCGTCATCATCGGCGTGATCGCGCTCGCCGCGGTGATCGTCGTCGGGATCGTCAAGGGCCGGCGGGCGATGCACCAGCACTCGACCGGCCGCCGCTGACCTGCGGCGGGTGTGACCGACGCGGCAACCTACGTGAGCGTAGGTTACCCGGCGGTCACGTTAGGCTGGGGGCGTCATCCGCGCGACGAGGAGTAACGGCGATGGACGCGACCGCCCAGCGACCCTGGACCCGTAGCTACGCACCCGGCGTCCCGGCCGACATCGCCGAGCCCGGCGGCTCGCTCGTCGACCTGCTCACCGAGGCGGCCGGGCGGTTCGGGCCCCGGGTCGCGCTCGACTTCTACGGCGCCACCACCACGTTCACCGAGCTGGCCGACCAGGTGTCCCACGCCGCCGAGGCGCTGCGCCGGCTCGGCGTCGGGCCCGGCGACCGGGTCGCGCTGGTGTTGCCGAACTGCCCGCAGCACGTGGTGGCCTTCTACGCCGTGCTGCGTCTCGGCGCGGTCGTCGTCGAGCACAACCCGCTCTACACCGCCGACGAACTGGACCGGCAGCTCACCGACCACGGCGCCGCCGTCGCGATCGCGTGGGACAAGGTCGCGCCGCTGGTGGCGGGACGCGGCGCCGTGCGTACCGTGGTGTCGGTCGACCTCACCGCGGCGCTGCCGCGGCTCAAGCGGTGGGCGCTGCGGGCGCCGCTGCCGAAGGTCCGCGCCGCCCGCGCCGCGATGACCGCCCCCGCGCCCGGCGCGCTGCCCTGGTCGGAGCTGGTCGCCGCCGCCGGGCCGCTGCCCGCCGGACATCCCGCGCCGGAGGCCGGCGACGTGGCGCTGCTCCAGTACACAGGTGGCACCACCGGCGAGCCCAAGGGCGCGGTGCTGACCCACCGCAACCTGCGCGCCAACGCCGCGCAGGGCCGCGCCTGGGTGCCGGGCCTGCGCGACGGCGCGGAGACGGTGTACGCGGTGCTGCCGCTGTTCCACGCCTACGGGCTCACGCTCTGTCTCACCTTCGCGGTGAGCATCGGGGCCACCCTGGTGCTGTTCCCCCGCTTCGACGCCGACCAGGTGCTGGACGCGGTCCGGCGCCAACCGCCGACGTTCCTGCCCGCGGTGCCGCCGGTCTACGCGAAGCTGGCCACCGCCGCCCGGGAGCGCGGCGTCGACCTCACCTCCATCCGGTACGCGATCTCCGGCGCGATGTCGCTGCCCCCGGCCACAGTGGAGCTGTGGGAGCAGGTGACCGGCGGGCTGCTTGTCGAGGGGTACGGGATGACCGAGACGTCCCCGATCACCGTCGGCAACCCGGTCGCCCCGACCCGCCGTCCCGGCACCGTCGGGGTGCCGTTCCCCTCCACCGACGTGCGCATCGTCGACCCGGAGGACCCGTCCCGCGACCGCGCCCCGGGCGAGGCCGGCGAGCTGCTGGTACGCGGCCCGCAGGTGTTCTCCGGCTACTGGCACCGGCCGGAGGAGACGGCGAAGGTGCTGCTGCCCGGCGGCTGGATGCGGACCGGCGACATCGTCACCATGGACGCCGACGGCTTCGTGACGGTGGTCGACCGGATCAAAGAGCTGATCATCACCGGCGGCTTCAACGTCTACCCGTCCGAGGTGGAGGAGGCGCTGCGTCGCGTCCCCGGCGTACGGGAGGCCGCCGCCGTGGGGATGCCCACCGACGACGGCGAGGAGGTCGTCGCCGCGGTGGTGGTCGACCCGGCGGTGGCCGCCACGCCGGAGGCGATCCGCACCTCGTGCCGCACCCACCTGGCCGGCTACAAGGTGCCCCGCCGCGTCGTGATCGTCGACGAGCTGCCGTACTCCCAGATCGGCAAGATCCTGCGCCGCGAGGTCCGCGAACGGCTGCTCGCCGACCGCTGACCCGGCCGCCCGTTTCGCGGCGGCGCGGCAGGGGTAGACGAGCGTCCATGGTGGATTCACGGGGCAAGTCAGTCGGTCGTTACCTCATGCGTCTGGTCGGCGGCGTGGCCGTCATCCTGGGCCTGCTCGGCATCTTCTCCACGCTCGCCCAGGGCAACCTGGTCGGGATCGTGCTCAGCCTCGTGTTCATCGGCGGCGGCGTGTTACTGCTCAAGCGCTCCGGCGGCGACCGGCGGACGGGCTCCGTGCCGCGCGCCGCGCGCTGACGCCCCGCACCTCTACCGCCGCGCCGACGCAGGCGGCGAGGGTGAGGTCTCCGGCATCCGGGTTCCGCTGCGATCGCCGAACCGGACACCGGAGACCTCGTTACCGCTCGGAGCTCAGCTTCGGTAGCAATTCTGTGGGGGCCCTAGACGAGCGAGCTGGTGCCAAGTTCCAGACCCAGCGCGGCCCCCCCGGCAAAGACGGAGCTGGACCAGGTGCGGGTCACGCCGAAGCACACGGACCAGGAATTGGCCGCCACTCCCGAATACGGGCACTTCCACTCACCCAGTAGGGATCCGTTGAACTGGTACACCGTCGTCCAGGCGGACACGCTGGCGAGGGTGGACCGGTTGTTGCGGACGATCACCGCTCCCTGCACCCGATCCCCATTCACCGTCCGGATCGCGCAGGCCTGGGCGATCACGTTGGTGGTGATCGTCTCCGTGCTGCCACAGCTCCAGGTGCTGGGACTGCTCGTGATCGGATTCGTGTTGCCGTAGGCCCGCCACGCGCCGTCGTCGGCGGCAGCGACAGCGGCGGGCGCGGCGGGCGCGGCAGCCACGGTCGGCGCGGCGGTCACCGCCCCCAGCGTCAGCGCGGCAGTGATGACAGTAACCAGACGTACGCCCAGCCGTGAAAAACGCATAACAGACCTTTCCAGGTTATTCAGGTTGTATCTGATCATCGCGATGATGTCCGTCCCTCGTGCTGGTGGCCGGGCTCCGGCTGAACGCCGAACCGGACACCGGATCTCGTCACCTCGGCGAGCCCTAGACGAACGCGCTGCTGCCGAGGCCCACACCCAGCGAGTTGCCGGTGGCGGCGAGGCTGGGCAAACTGGGAATGGTCGCCCCGAAACACACGGACCAGGAATTGGCCGCCACTCCCGAGGACGGGCACGTCCAAGAGCCCTGGCTCTCTCGGTAGTAGTTCGAGAGCGACACCGACGCGGCCGCCGGGCCGAGGCTGGACCGGTTGTTGCGGACGATCACCGCTCCCTGCACGGCACCCCCGCCTGCCGACCGGATCGCGCAGACCTGGGCGACCATGTCGGTGGCGATCGCGTGGGTGTTGCCACACCTCCAGGCGCTGGAGCTGGAGGTGATCGGGTTCGTGTTGCCGTAGGCCCGCCAACTGCCGGCGTCGGCGGCCGCCGGAGCGGCAGTCACCGCCCCCAGCGTCAGCACCGCAGTAGTGACAGTGACCAGACGTGCGCCCACCCGTGAGAACCGCATGACCGACCCTTCTGTAAGCCCTGAAGCGAGATTGGAGCCTATCAATGGTGGTCGTCTCGTGTGGTCCCGTCCGGACCGCCTGCCAGAACACGGCACGAGCGGACGCTCGTGGGAGGATGCTCGGCATGCCCGGTCGTGCGTTGAGTTTCGGAGCCGTCGCGCAGGCGTACGAGCGGTTCCGGCCCGGCTACCCCGAGGAGCTCGCCGACCTGGTGCTGGCGTACGCGGACCGGCCCGTCCGGACCGCCCTGGAGATCGGCGCCGGGACCGGCAAGGCCACCCGCCTGATCGCCCGGCGCGGCATCGCGGTCACCGCCACCGACCCGGACCCCGCGATGCTCGCCGAACTGCGCCGGCACGTCCCGGCCGGGGTGAAGGTCCGGCAGGCCGCGTTCGAGCAGTTGCGCGCCGACGAGCGCCACGACCTGGTGTACGCGGCGGCGGCCCTGCACTGGACCGACCCGGACCGGCGGTGGGAGCGGATCGCCGCGCTGCTCGCGGCGGGTGGGGTGTTCGCCTCGTTCGGCGGGCCGCTGCGGCTGGCCGACCCGGCGCTGCGCGACGCGGTGGCCGCGGCCCGGTCCGAGTTCCTCGCCGACGACGAGATCCCGTCGCCGGACGGGACGCCACCCGCGGCCGGGATGCAGTGGCCCGGCACCGAGCTGCGCGCGTCCGAGTGGTTCACCGACGTACGCCAGTCGGAGATCGAGCGGCGGATCACGACGAGCGCCGACGACTACGTCGGTCTCCTGTCGACCGTCTCGGCCTATCTCGAACTGCCACCACCGGTGCGCGAGCAGGCGTTCCGCCGCATCCGGGACGCCCTGCCGGACGCGGTCGAACTCACCGCCGACGTCACGGTCCATCTGGCCCGGCGGACGTCGCAGCCCTGATCACCCGGGCCAGGATGGTCGCCAGACCGGCCCGGGCAGCGGCGGCAGGCCCGCGAGGTCATCGAGGAGCGCCTCCTCCTGAACCCGGCGGCCGGACGGTCAGGACGCCAGGTAGGCGATCAGCCGGTCGGCGAGCGGGCCGGGACGGCTGAGCGCCACCGCGTGACCGCCGTCGATCTCGTCCGGGACCACGCCGAGCCGGTCGGCGGCCACCCGGCGCTGGAAGTCGGCGGGGAAGAACCGGTCGTCGCGGCCGATCAGCACCGCCGTCGGCACGTCCGGCCAGGCGACCAGCGGCCACGGCTCGTCCCACTCCGTGCTGACCTGCTCCCGGCCGTGCGCCGGCGCCTCGGCGACGATCTCGGCGGGCACGCCGTTGTAGAACTGCTGCTCCTCGCTGAGCCCTTCCGGCTCGCGGTAGCCGGTGTTGCCCCACCAGTCCCCCGGTTTCTCACCAGGTCGAGGGATCATCGGGGTGAGCAGGACCAGCAGGCGCACCGGCAGCCGGTCGGCGACCAGCGATGCGGTGAACGCGCCGTACGAGTGCCCGACCACCACGAGGTCGTCGCGCTCGCCGACGGCGTCGATCACCGCCTGGCGGAACTCGGCGAACCCCGCCGACCGGTCGCCGATCGGCAGCTCCGGCACCACCGCGTCGTGACCCCGGGCGGCCAGCTCGGGAACGAGCAGGTGCCAGTCCCACGCGCTGCCACCGCCACCGTGGATGAGCACGAACGTCGTCATGTCCGGACCCTCCCACACCGGTACGACATGCCGTGGGCGTCAGTGCGGATACGCCCGGGGGATGCGGGTGGCCCGTAGCTCGTCGCGGAACGCCTCGATGCGGGTGACGACCTGCCGCCGCCCGATCGTGTTCTCGATGCGGTCGAGGTAGAGGCAGCGGGCGGCGAGCCGGGGCAGGTCGATGGAGAAATAGATCGCCATGAGGGGGTTGACGAACAGGTCGCCGTCGCCGGTGCGCCGGCTGAACCGTACGTCTCCGCACGCCCCGCCGGTGGCGGCGGCGATCTGCCCCTGGACGATGCTCGGCCGGTGCGGGGTGGCGGCCTGGGCCTGCGCGACCGCCTCGCGGTAGAGCACCGCCTCACGGCTGGAGCCGGGAATGGACAGCGCGCCGAGGTAGCCGCCCTCCCGGTCGAGCGCGGCAAGGTTCTCCAGCACCTCGACGTGGTTGACGCCGTCGTGCGCGTCGATGCCGAAGCCGAGGCTGCTCACCAACCGGACCGGCACGTCCAGCCCGGCCACGGCGGCCAGGCTGGTGATGTCCTCCACCGGGGTGCCCAGGCCGCTCTCGTCGCCGCGCAGCAGGATGTCGGTGCCGCCGTCGACGAGCACGATCGCGTCGAGGCCGAGCCGGTCGACCAGGTGCCGGTACGCCTCACGCAACGGCTGCACGCCCAGCGGCGGGAAGGCGTACACGGTCGACGGCAGGTCCCGGCCCGCCAGCCAGCGGGCCAGGTGCCCCTCCGGGAAGTACCAGTCCGGGCTGAGGGTGTCCGGCCGGATCGCCGCGACGTGCTCGTCCACCCACACCTGCCGGTCGAGCAGCTCCAGCTCCGAGAAGGAGAAGCCGGCCAGGTGCACCCGCTTGCCGGCCTGCCACAGCGCGAGTGCCAGCGGCAGGCCGGCGTAGACGTCGAAGCCGCCGCCGGCACCGGCACCGGCGATGAGGATGTCGCGTGCCGGCTCGAGGGCGGCGAACAACGGCGGAACGGCCAACGTGTACACGGCGGTGTCGGTCACCAGACGATGATCTCCGCTCATGTGGCGCGCCGCTGCCCCGAGGCGGCCCCGGCCGAGTCGCGGGCGCGCTCGTTCAGACCGGGCGGCCGAACGTGACCGCCTCCCGGACGAGCCGTGGCGCCTTCTCCGCCAGTTGCGCGTCCGGCCGGGCGCCGAGCGCGTCGTTCACCGTGGAGAAGGCCAGCCGGAACGCGATCAGCGTGGTCGCCTCGAAGATCTCCCGGTCGCTCAGGCCGGCGTCGCGCAGGCGTCGCGTGTCGGCCTCGGTGGTGGCGTTCGGATCCGTCACGACCCGGCGGGCCCAGTCGGCCAGCGCCGTCTCCCGCTCCGACAGGTCCGCCTCGTCGCCGCGCAGCACCCCGGCGGCGGTCTCCTCGTCGCTCATCCCGGCCAGCCGAGCGCCCCAGGCCAGCGAGCAGTACGAGTCGCCCCGCGCGGCGGCGGTGGCGGTGACCAGCACGGCCACCTCCCGCGGGGACAACGTGGACTCGGCCAGCAGCTCGGTGCGCGTGTTCTGGAACGACATCAGCACGTCGGGTCGCCAGCACCAGACGCGGGTGAGGTTGTTGACGTAGCCGTCCGCGGCGAGGTCGTCCTCGTAAGCGGCTTTCGCCGCCGGGCTCTGCGGCGGTTCGGGGAGGAAGGCGGGATTCATGCGGGCAGTCTGCGCCACCCGGGCGTCCCCCACAGGCTGATCAACGACAGTACGATCCGCGAATGATCCGGACGGTCTTCTTCGACGTGGGCGGGACGATCCTCGACGAGACGCGCGAGTTCGCGACCTGGGCGGACTGGCTCGGCGTACCAAGGCACACGTTCTCCGCCGTCTTCGGCGCGGTGATCGCCCGGGGCCTGGACTACCAGGAGGTGTTCCGGGCCTTCCGGCCGGACTTCGACCTCACCGCCGAACTCGCGCGCCGGGTCGCGGCCGGTGACCCGGAGTCGTTCGGCGAGGAGGATCTGTACCCGGACGCGCGGGCGTGCCTGGCAGCCCTGCGGGAGCAGGGCCTGCGGGTCGGCCTGGCCGGCAACCAGCCGGAGCACGCCGAGGCGACACTGCGGGCGCTGGACCTGCCGGTGGACGTGATCGGCACGTCGGCGGCCTGGGGCGTGGCGAAGCCGGCGCCGGAGTTCTTCGACCGGGTGGTCCGCGAGGGCGGCGGCGACGCGTCCGCGATCCTGTACGTCGGTGACCGGCCGGACAACGACGCCGCCCCGGCGATGGCCGCCGGCATGACGGCGTGCCTGATCCGGCGCGGACCGTGGGGCCACATCCTCGACATGCCGGACGTGGCCGACCGGTGCCTGTTCCGCATCGACTCGCTGGACGAGTTGCCGGCGCTGGTCGCGCGGCACAACGCGGCGGGCGGCTAGACCGGCGGGTCCCCGAAGACCGACACCCGCGTGCGGTGGTGGCGCGGCGACTCGATCTCGTCGACCGCCGCGACCGCCAGATCCGCGTACGACAGGTGCGCGAGTGCCGGAGCCTGCTCGCCGCCGAGGCGGTACCGCCCCGTGCGGGGACCGTCCACGGCCAGCGCGGCCGGTGGGGTGAGCACGAGCCAGTCGACAGTGGTGTCCGCCGCGCGGAGCCGGTCCAGGCCGGCGGCGTGGCTGAGCGCGAACGGCCGCAGCTCGGCGGGCAGAACGGCCGGGTCGTCGTGGAGGGGCCGGCCGTGCGTGTCGGTGAGCGTGGCGAACAGGCCGACCGCCACGAGCCGCGGCACGCCTGCGCGAGCCAGGCCGTGCAGCAGCGCGTCGGCCGCGCGGACGAAGAACCCCGGATCGAGGCCGACGGCGGCGAGCGCCTGCGGCCCGGAGGCCGGGCTGACCGCGTGGACGGCGGCGTCGTGCCCGTACCCGATCGAGGCGACCGCCTCCGGGTCGGTGACGTCGCCGCGTACCGCGGAGGTGAGGCCGGGATGGCGGGCGGGGTCGCGGACGACGGCTGTGACGCGGTGGCCGCGGCGGTGTGCCTCGGCGGTGATCGCGCGGCCGGCCCGGCCGCCCGCGCCGAAGACGGCGATGCTGGTCATGGCGCGACGCTAGGGTGCCGGGTGCCGGTTACCGCAACGGTACCGGGTTACGCTCGGGCGGTGACGCCGCTCGATCCGGAGATGTTCCACCCCGCGTGCCCGTCGCTGACGATGCCGCTGCGGATCGGCGACAAGTGGACCGCGATGGTGGTGCTGTGCCTGGAGCACGGGCCGCGCCGGTTCACCGAACTGCGGGTGCCGCTGCGCACGATCACGCCGAAGGTGCTGGCCGAGACGTTGCGGGCGATGGAACGCGACGGGCTTGTCACGCGTACCGCCTACGACGAGAACCCGCCGCGCGTGGAGTACGCGCTGACGCCGCTGGGGCGAAGCCTGCTGACACTGGTCGCGGCCGCCCGGTCGTGGAGCGAGGCGCACCTGGACGAGTTGCTGGCCGCCCGGAAGTCGCACGACTCACGGATGTCGTGACCACACCCGTCGGCACCGGGCGTTGTGCCGGGCCGCCCAGCCGTCCTAGCCTCGCTCTGGAAGGCATCGACGGCGATCGGGGGACGCCATCAGCGACGACACCGCGCGCGGCGGCCTACGAAGTTTCGCCGCGAACGTGATGACGAACGTGCTCGCGAACCTCATCGCGGCGGCGATCATCTACGTGCTCGCCGCGACCGCCGGGCTGCTCCCGCGCGACCCCGTGCTGATCCTCGCGGCGCTGCTCCTCGTCAGCGTCGCCGCTGCCATGGTGCTCCTCGTCCTCATCACCACGAACGCCTTCGCCGACAAGGAGGACATCCTCGGCGGGTGGATGGCGATCGCCCTCGGTGGGTCGATCCTGACCTCGGCCGTGGGATACGCGTTCCGTGAGCGCGATCCGGCGGCCGGGATCGGGGGTGGGCTGATCGGCGCGGGGCTCGCCGGCGCGGGCGTGGCGATTCTGGTGGCCGGGCGGCGACTGCGGCGGGCGGCCGACCCGCCGGCCGACGGGGATCAGCGGGCGGCTGAGCCGGGCGTCCGGCCGTAGCGTCGTACCCCTGGCATAGCCTGCCGGTCATGGGAACCGCTGAGTTGGACGAGCTGATCGTGGCCGATGCGGACGCGCTGCGCGCGTGGCTGTCCGCCCACCACGACACCTCGCCCGGCGTCTGGCTCGCCCTGACCCGCAAGGGCGGCACCGTCACCACGCTGACCTGGCAGCAGGCGGTCGACGAGGCGTTGTGCTTCGGCTGGATCGACGGGCAGGCCCGCAAGCGCGACCACGAGAGCTCCTGGATCCGGTTCACCCCGCGCCGGGCGCGCAGCTCCTGGTCGCAGCGCAACGTCGCGCACGTGGCCCGGCTGGAGGCGGAAGGGCGGATGACGCCGGCGGGCCGGGCCGCGGTGGAGGCCGCGAAGGCGGACGGGCGGTGGGCGGCGGCCTACGCCCCGCCGTCGGAGGCCCAGGTGCCGGCCGACCTGCTCGCCGCCATCGCGGCCGAGCCCGCTGCCCAGGCCATGTTCGACGTGCTCACCAGCGCCAACCGGTTCGCGCTCATCCACCGGCTCAACGCGGTCAAGCGCGCGGAGACCCGCACGCGCAAGATCGGCGAGTTCGTCGCCATGCTGGCCCGCCACGAGACGTTCCACCCGCAGAAGACGAAGCCGCCGCGCGATTCGTGACACAGACCAGGGCAGGAGCGCCAAGAGCGTGCGTCTCGACAAGACGCTCGCCAGCTCTCCGGCCCTGACCCGTTGAGCGAATGGGGCGGCGGCACGGATATCCGTGGCCGCCGCCCTTCACTCATCCACTCAGGTATTGATGCAGACGATCGTGGATCCGGAGCGGTTGACAAAATTCGCTGCGGTCGCGAAGGCCTCGTTGCACCAGGTCTTGCCGTTCGAGCCCCCGTTGTAACTGGTGGACGCCGCGCAGAACTTCGCCTTGTCGCACGTGGAGTTCTTCGTCGACTTGACGCTGCCGAGACGACCAAGAGTGATTTTCGCCCGGGCGGTGGTGGAGAATGCAGGCACGAAGGAGCAGGTAACTGTCGTGCTCGCCTCGATGTAGCCGTTCCACGTCTGCCCGACGAATGCCATGCCGGAGCACGGCGTGCTGTCACCCCCCGCCACGGCGTAGGTTACCGAGAAATACGAGGTGGCTTCTTTCCGGTAGTCGGACGCCGCCAGCAGGGCGCCCGAGTCGAGAGCCGTAGAGGCGCTCACCGACGAGAATGTGGTCGCGGTTTTCTCGGACACCGGCGCCGCCGTGGCGACCCCGGCCATTCCGAAGAGCGCAAGGGCGGTGGAAATTGCGGCCGACGCGATCAGACGCATTCTTCGATTCATCTTCACTCCCCGTTGGTTGCAGATGGTCGGAGATTAGCAACAGCGGGAATTCCCATCGTCGATGTCGATCGAACTTGAGCAAATCTTGAGCTGCCACGCGGTGCAGTCCCACGCTTTCCCGGCTGTTGATCGACAGGGCAACGAAAAACTCCCTTTTCGGCGATACATGCGCCTTTATCGCCCAAGCGTTCCGGTGAAGGCTTGCCAGGGTGCGGCGTCGGGGTGTTCACTACGCCGGCTTGACCCCGAGGGACGGAGACGGCTGTGGTGACGGTGACGTTGGCGACCGACGCCGGGCACCCCGGGCGCAGCAACGAGGATTTCGCCGGTGCCGTACCGTGCGGCCTGGTACTGGTCGACGGCGCCGGCGGCATCGCCGGCGCGGACGAGGTCTGCCACCACGGCATCGCCTGGTACGCGACCCGGCTCGGCGGCGCGCTGCTCGGCGCGCTGGCCGAGGAGCGGAGCCTGCGCGACGTGCTGGCCGAGGAGCGGAGCCTGCGCGACGTGCTGGCCGAGGGCGTCGAGCGGGTCACCGACGCGCACCGCGACACGTGCGACGTCGCCCATCCGATCAGCCCGTTCGCGGCGGTGGCGATGCTCCGGTTCTCCGATGACCTGGTCGAGCACCTGGTCCTCGGCGACGCGGTGGCGGTCGTGGGCCGCACGACGGGTGAGCCGGTCGTCGCGCACGATCCGCGTGAGGTGGTGATCGCCCGGTCCTTCGAGGAGCGGCTGAAGGACGTGCCCGAGGGCGGCGACGAGTACCGGCGGCTGCTGATGGAACTGCGATCCCGCCGCAACAGCCCTGGCGGGTTCTGGGTCGCGAAGGACGACCCGACGGTCGTGGACGAGGCGGTGACCGGCAGCGGTCCGGCGGACGGCGTGACAGTGGCGGCGCTGCTCAGCAACGGCGCGAGCCGGCTCGTTGACACGTTCGGGCTGACCGACTGGCCCGGCCTGCTGCGCCTGCTGGAGACCGACGGCCCGGCCGAGGTCATTCACCGGGTCCGGCAGGCGGAGGCACGCAAGGGCGTCGCCACCGACGACGCGACCATCGTCTGCCGGCTCTGACCACCGCGGCAACCGGGGTGCGCGGGCCGGGCCGTCTCGTGTTGACTGCGGCGATGGACCGTCAACGCCTGAGCAGCATCGCGCACTCGCACCACCCGATCGCGGCGCCGCTCTCCGGCGTCAACGTCAACCGGCTGCTGCGCCGGGCCGGTCGCCGGCCGGCGGCCCGGATTCTCGACCTGGGCTGTGGTGAGGCCGCCTGGGCGTTGCAGGCCCTCGCGCACTACCCGGACGGGCACGCCGACGGCGTGGACCTCAGCCCGTACGCGCTGGAGCGCGCCGCGGAGGCCGCCGCCGTGCGCGGCCTCGCCGACCGGCTCACGCTGCACGAGCGCGACGCCCGGTCGTACGTGCCGGACGGCGACTACGACCTGGTGCTCTGTGTCGGGTCGACGCACGCGTTCGGCGGGTTCACCGGGACGCTGGAGCTGGCGGGCCGGCACGTGAACGCCGACGGCATCCTGATGGTGGGCGAGGGATTCTGGCAGGTGCCGCCGACGCCGGAGGCGCTGTCCGCGCTGGGTGCGAAGCCCGACGACCACACCGACCTGCCCGGTCTGGTCGCGGCCGCCGAGCAGGTCGGCTGGACCCCGGTGTACGCGCACGTGAGCGACACCGCCGAGTGGGACGACTACGAGTGGTCGTGGACCGGGTCGCTGACCGAGTGGGCGCTTGACAACCCGGGTCATCCGGACGCCGCCGGGGCGCTCGCCGCCGCCCGGGAGCACCGCGACCAGTGGCTGCGCGGATACCGGGGCGTGCTCGGCTTCGTGACGCTGGTGCTGCGCCGGACCTGACCGGCGCGCTACGCGGGTCCAGCCCGGGACAGGCGGGCGGGGCACTATCGTTCGGGCGTGCAGATCCGTTTCGCCGTACCGGCCGACCCCGCCTATCCGGCCCGGGTGGCCGCCGCGCTCGCCGCCGCCCGGCTGCGCCGGTTCGGCTACATCGGCGCGGCCCTCGCCGCGATCGGGGTGATCGGCTGGATCGCCTCGCAGGCGTCGGAGCGGAGTGGCCGCTTCGCGTCGCTGTGGACCGCGTTCATCGTGGCAGGTGTGCTGTCGATACTGTACGCGCCGTGGGTGCGGTGGCGGGCCCGGCGCCGCTCCGGCGGCTACGCGGTCGAGGGCGGCTACGACATCGACGACCGCAACATCATGATGCGCAGCGGTTCGGAGTCCGGCGGCATCGCCTGGGACGGCGTGGAGCGCGTCACCGAGACCCCTGATTTCTGGATCGTGTACGTGGGAGGGATGCCGGCCACGGTGATCCCCCGGTGGCTGATGTCCGCCGAGGACGCCGGGACGCTGCGCGCCTTCCTGACCGAACGCGGACTGCTCGGCGACCGTTGACGATGTATTGATTGACTGTATATGTTGCCTCGGTGAGTGAGATGCGCGAGGCGACGTTCCTGATCCTGACCGCGCTGGCCGACGAGCCGCGCCACGGCTACGGGATCATCCAGGAGGTCGCCGGTCTGTCCGGCGGTCGCGTCAACCTGTTGCCGGGCACGCTCTACGCCGCGCTGGACCGCCTGGTCGCGCAGGGTCTCGTCGAACTCAGCCACGAAGAGGTCGTCGACGGCAGGCTGCGCCGCTACTACCGGCTGCGCGCCGACGGCCAGGCCGAGCTGGCCCGCCAGACCGAACGGCTGCGGCAGCTCGCGTCCGCCGCCGAGTCCCGGCTGCGCGCCCTGCGGCCCCGCACCGCCTGACACCCCCGCCGTCGCGGCCCCGTAGGGAGAAACCCATGCACCGCTGGCTGTTGCTTGCCTACCCCCGTGACTACCGCCGGGCGCGCGGTGCCGAGATCCTGGAGACAATACGGGACGTCGGCGCGGCACACCGGCGCACCCGGGTGGCGGCGAATCTCGTACGCCATGGTCTGCGCGCCCGGCTGGGACGGCCGGCGAGCCGCACCGTGGTGGCCTGGGCATCGGTCTTCGCGGTGGTCTGCGGTTTGTTCGCCGGGTCGTTCGGCACCTGGCTCGCGTGGCTCGGCTCCCGCCCGCTCGACCACCGGGACCTCGCCGCCGTGGTCGGGCAGCTCTATCCGGATCGGCAGGTCAGCCACCTCGACCAGGACGACCCGCCCGCCGTGTTCCTCATCTACAGCCACCCGCTGAACGAGGACCTCATGTCCGAGCTGCTGCTCGGCGACGGCGGCGAGTACGCGCTGGCCGAGCTGACCGCGTCGTTCGACCAGACGCCGGCCGGCGGCCTCCGCGACCTACGGCAACGCCTGGACGCCGCCGGGTGGGAGCGCCACGAGCCCTTCTACGCCAACGCTTACGACTGCGTCTCCGGCAGTCCGCAGTGCGACAGGGCGTCCATCCCCTCCGACGTCACCGTGTACGCCGAACGCGGCGACCACATCCTCGCCATGGAACTCACCGCCGACGGCTCGACGAACATCACCCTCAGTCGCGCCACCCCCGGCACCGCCTACCCCGCCGCGCTACTCGGCTTCGTGCTGGGCACCGTCGGCGGCTGGGTGCTGTTCGGCTGGGCCAGCCGGCGCATCGAGGGACAGCGGCCGCTGGTGCAGGGGCCGACGAAGGTCCTGTACGGCGTCGCGATGCTGTTCTGGACCGCGCCGATCCTGCTGGGCGTGCCGCTGATGCTCACCCACCACCTGGACGAGCCGCATCCGCGCTGGCACGTGCCGTGGGAGTGGCTCGGCCAGCCCACCTTGTCGCTGCCGTTCCTGGTCGGCGTGGTCCTGCTGCTGCTCGTGCTGGGCCTGGCGGCGCTGCCGCACCGGCGTCCGGCCGGCCGCCGGCTCGCCGAGGTGTCGGACCCGGCGGTCTAGGGCCTGTGTCGAAGTCGGTCACAGCCATTCGTTGATGGCGGCGACGTGCACGGTGGCCGCGTAGCGCACGGCGAGTTTGTCGAAGCGGGTG